>JBBSOQ010000008.1:0-131779 GCA_038259585.1 Flavobacteriales bacterium
TTACTATCAACAAGCGTGAGTTTGAAAACTACTTTCCTACTGGAACACTTCAGTATAAAGTAAAACAACCTTTAGTACTTACAGAAAACGAAACTACTTTCGACATTACCGTAAACGTATTTGGCGGTGGAATTACGGGTCAGGCAGAAGCAATTCGCCTTGCTATTTCCCGTGCTATGTGCACGCTTAATGACGAAAACAGAGGTATCTTGAAACCAGAAGGTTTGCTAACAAGAGATCCAAGAATGGTAGAACGTAAGAAATTCGGACAGAAGAAAGCTCGTAAGAAATTCCAATTCTCTAAACGTTAATATTACTCAACTTATATTGGGTATCTCACTTGGAATACCCAATTACAGTTGAAAAGTTCATATTCATTATTAATTAAAAAAGCTGTTAACCCGAAAAATTCGGGTGTTAGTTTAGCATCTAAACCAAAGCTCTGCTTAGGTTGCTATCCTTTCACAGAACGTAAACTAAAACAAAAATGGCAAAAAAAGTAGAAGTAAAAGACTTACTTGAAGCTGGTGTGCATTTCGGCCACCTAACCCGCAAATGGAACCCAAACATGGCACCGTATATCTATATGGAGCGCAACGGTATCCATATTATCAACCTATACAAAACTGCTGCAAAAATTAGCGAGGCTAGTGAAGCCCTTAAGAAAATTTCAGCAAGTGGACGCAAAATCCTTTTTGTAGCTACTAAAAAACAAGCAAAAGACATTGTTGCTGAAAAAGCAAAAGCCGCAAACATGCCTTACATCACTGAAAGATGGCCCGGCGGAATGCTAACTAACTTTGTAACTATCCGTAAAGCTGTTAAGAAAATGGCTTCTATTGATAGAATGAAGCAAGACGGAACTTTCATGACCCTTTCTAAGAAAGAGCGTTTGGCAGTAGATCGTCTTCGTGCTAAATTGGAAAAGAATTTAGGTTCTATTTCTGATATGAGCCGTCTTCCTGCAGCACTTTTTGTTGTAGATACAACTCGTGAGCACATTGCAGTTGCTGAAGCGTTGAAATTAAACATTCCAATTTTCGCAATGGTAGATACTAACAGTGACCCACGCGTTATTGACTACGTAATTCCATCAAACGATGATGCTTCAAAATCTATTGACGCTATTATGAGTTTTGTCTCAGAAGCCGTTATTGAAGGTCTTTCAGAAAGAAAATCTGGAGGCGACGATGACAATGACGACGAAGAAGGAATGGCTAAAAAAGCAAAAGCCCCTAAAAAAGAAAAAGAGGTTAAGGAAGTTGCAGCTGAAGTTCCCTCAAAAGATAAAGAAGATGTAGAAGCAATGGAAGAGGCCAAAGAGCCTGTTCGTCAGAAATCAAAGAAAGAAGTTCTTAAAGAAGAAGAATAATAACGATATCTTAAAATTTAAAAGTCGTTTGGTTCTTTTCTTTGTTGAAAATAAATTAAGCGACTTTTTTTAATATTAAACTTAAAAAATTTATACCAATGGCAAACATAACAGCCGCAGAAGTAAATAAACTAAGACAAACCACCGGAGCCGGAATGATGGACTGTAAAAAGGCATTAGTTGAGGCAGAAGGGAATATGGAAGAAGCAATCTCAATCCTTAGAAAAAAAGGTCAGAAAATTGCTGAAAAAAGAGCAGATCGCGATTCTAGCGAAGGGGTTGCAACAGTAAAAGTAAATAGCGATCACACAAAAGGTGTAGCTATTTCATTAAACTGTGAAACTGATTTCGTTGCTAAAAACGATTCATACGTTGAAATGGCAAATAAAATGGCCGAAGTTGCTTTAAACACATCCTCAAAAGATGAGTTTTTAGCTGCAGATTTTGGCGGAATGACCGTTGCAGAGAAACTGATTGAGCAAACAGGTGTTATTGGTGAGAAAATAGAGATTGGTGGTTTCGAAATTTTGGAAGCACCATTCGTAGGTTCTTACGTTCACGGAAACAAAATTGCTGCTTTAACTGGTCTTTCAAAAGCTGTTAACAATGCTGAAGAATTGGCTAAAGACGTTTCTATGCAAGTTGCATCCATGGGCGCCTCTACGCTTTCATATAAAGATTTTACTCCAGAGTTTGTGGAATCTGAAACTGAAGCAAGAATTGCTGTAATTGAAAAAGAAAATATTGAACTTGGCCGTTTGGGTAAAACACTTAAAAATGTACCAAAATATATTTCAAGAGCACAATTGACTCCAGAAATTATGGCACAAGCTGAAGCTGATGCAAAAGCTGAATTGAAAGCTGAAGGCAAGCCAGAGCAAATCTGGGATAAAATCCTTCCAGGAAAAATTGAGCGTTTCGTTAGTGACAACACTACAATGGATCACGAAAAAGCATTGCTTGACCAAAACTTTATTAAAGACGACAAAAAGAACGTTACAGATTACGTAAAAACGTATGGTGATGTTGAGGTTGTTGGTTTTAAAAGAGTTTCTTTGGCATAAGCTTTTAGAACACATTTTATAAAAAAAGAGGCTGATTGATTTCAGCCTCTTTTTTTATAAGAAAATTCCATTAGAATGTGTAGCGTTGATTTTGCTAAATAAAATTTAAAAATTTCTCTATTCTTTCACAATTTTCTTTACAGTCTTTTTCCCTTCTGAAGAAATAATTACTACATACATTCCTGCAGTAAGATCTTCCATATGCAGTTCCATCTTTTCAGCTATAGGAGAAACCTCTAAAACTTTTCTTCCCAAAATATCAAACAATTCAACTTTTTCGAGCGTTGAATTTCCCTCTATGTAAACAATATTAGAGGTAGGATTGGGATAAATTGATATTTCATTTTGTTTCAAATCTTCCAAACCCAAAACCGTTCTTATGCCAAAAATGGTTTGATAATTCTTTCCGCCAAATGTTGCGTGAATAGTATAAACTCCCTCTTGCCAAGTATTGTCTACTACATAATTCCACTGCGCCCAGGCTGCAGTATAATCTTGCCATGGCGAGTCAAAATCATAATCATAAAGCACGCTGCCATCAGGTTTGTTTACAGTTATGTGCGTGTTTGCGTTTTGCTGAAGATCACGATAGAAAATTCTAAATCTAATAGTTTCACCGGTATCAAAATTTAGTTCTCTGTATGTATTTTCTAGCACACCACATTCATCGTCAAAATTGTCAGAGTTGTGTGTTGATAAAGTCAATATCTCGGGAACAAAATACGCGGGTTGGTTTATCCACCAACTTTCGGTATTTAAACTATTACAGGGCCCTGCATAAGGATCTATCCTATGTCCTGTAGAATCGTAAACTTCAAAATGGACATGTGGTATATCACTACTTCCCGAGCTTCCTGCGGCTGCAAGATACTCTCCAGCCTCTACAGAATCACCAACGTTTTTTGAGGTTAGCGTTCCGCTTTTAAAGTGCCAATACCACGTTTGCGATCCATCAGCATGTCCTACTACAATACCGTTCCAATTGTTGTTTCCATTGTTTACGCAGTTGCGGTCAAAATTGCCATCTCGCTTATCCGTTATAATTCCTGGAGCGGCCGCAACAACCTCCATTACATTCTCCTCCATTTTATTCCAAGGATAAGGCCAAACCACATAATCTGTTCCTTTATGGTTTCCGTTGACGAAATCATACGTTCTTTGTCCGCAATTATAATCCAACAAATGACCATTCGGGGTGCCATCCTGATCCACTTGATTGAAAAGGGAATAATACCCATAATCGTTATACCCTGCTTTAGGTCTAAAAGGAAGAATAAATAAAGGATGCCCGCCCTTATGTTGAAACGCATCAGAATTTTTTTGAAGTATTAAACGTTTGTTGGCTTCAATTTCCAGCATAACCTCCTGCCTTTGTATTTCAGAAATACATTCAGTTTTCGGGAACGATATAGGATGAAAAGAAATCGAGGATGACGGATTATTATAATCCTTGTTTTGGGCATTCAATATCATTGATGCTATCAACAATAAATAAAATAGAGGTGTTTTCATAATAGAAATTTTTAAGGATGAATTAGTTTTATATTATTACATCGCAGTTAATAGGAAAAAGTCATCAAAAAAATGAACCTTTTTCTGCTTAACATATCTTTCTTTTGGACAACTACTTTTTTCAATTCCTTCCATCGCATCAATAATTTTCTTTATTTTTGCGCTGTAAAAATTTGCTATGCACTACAAAAGAATTCTTTTAAAACTTTCCGGCGAAGCCTTAATGGGCGAACAACAATATGGAATTGACCCAATCAGGCTGAAAGAATACGCTCAGGAGATAAAACAAATTACCGAAAAGGGCGTAGAAGTTGCCATCGTTATTGGAGGCGGCAATATTTTTAGAGGATTATCAGGAGCTAGTAGTGGGATGGACCGTGTGCAAGGTGACCATATGGGAATGCTTGCAACCGTGATTAACGGTTTGGCACTACAAAGCGCCTTAGAGAATGAAGATGTGCCAACACGTTTACAGAGCGCTATAAATATTAATGAAGTAGCAGAACCTTTCATCCGTAGAAAAGCGATACGCCATTTAGAAAAAGGGCGTGTAGTTATTTTTGGTGGTGGAACTGGAAATCCTTATTTTACAACAGATTCAGCAGCGGTTTTACGGGCTATTGAGATTGGTGCTGATGTTATTTTGAAAGGAACACGTGTGGATGGAATCTACACCAGCGATCCAGAAAAAGACAAACTTGCAACAAAATTTGATTTTATCAGTTTTGAAGATGTTTTACAAAAAGGGTTGAAGGTTATGGATACCACCGCCTTCACCTTAAGCCAAGAAAACGAATTGCCAATTATTGTTTTCGATATGAATACTAAAGGAAATCTTTTAAAAGTAGTTTCCGGAGAAAAAATAGGCACTAAAGTGAATTTGTAATATTAGTTTAATTTTTGACAAGCAAACCTCAGCTCAAAAAAATTTCAGTATGGAAGACGAAATAGATTTTATAATTGACGGCACAAAAGAAGCAATGGGCAATGCCCTAAGGCATCTTGAAAAGGAATTGGTAAACATTCGTGCCGGAAAAGCTTCACCAGCTATGGTGGGGAACGTAATGGTAGATTATTATGGAAGCCAAACTCCGTTGAGTCAAATTGCAAACGTAAACACTCCAGACGGGATGACTATCACTATCCAACCTTGGGAGAAAGGTATGATTCCAGAAATTGAGCGGGGAATACATTTGGCAAACATTGGCTTCAACCCCATGAACAATGGCGAAAGTGTAATTATATCTGTTCCGCCGTTGACTGAAGAACGCAGAAGAGATTTGGCAAAACAAGCCAAAGCTGCTGCCGAAGAGGCTAAAATAGGCATTCGGAACGATAGGAAAAATGCTAATAACGATATTAAAGGACTGGAAATTTCTGAAGACCTTAAAAAAAGTTTGGAGGCAGACATTCAAGAAATGACTGACGCGCACATTAAAAGGATTGATGAAATTTTAGTGAAAAAAGAAAAGGAAATAATGACAGTATAACTTACTTTCGTTAAACTATATACAATAAAGCGGCAATTATGCCGCTTTATTTTTACATTTAAAATCACAGAAACTCTCCTATTCTTTTTTATGCGTAAAATAATATTCCTTCTTTCATTGCTGATTGGATTTTCGGCACTTGCGCAACAAACAAATGAAATTGAAAAAGATTCTGTAACTGGCTTAAAAAAAACAATTGCTGAATTTTCCGAAAAAAAGGGACATCCCTTTACCACAGGGTTTCTTCCCGTTGGTTTTTTCGACATAGACCTTAAAACTCTTTTTAAATATAACGTGCACGAAGGTCTCCGTTTGGGAATTGGAGGCGTTACCAATGAAAAACTTTTTGAGAACTATAACCTAGGCGGCTACATTGCTTACGGTTTTAAGGATGAAACTTTTAAATATAGCCTTGGCGGAAGCGCACTTTTAAACAAGGAGAAAAAGGCTTGGTTAAGCCTGTATTATACAGACGATATAAAGGAAATTGGGACGTATGATTTTTTAACCGATGCCCGATTTTATTCACTTTTTGAACCACGACTTTTAAATATTACCCAGTTTTATAAATATACACAGTGGCAAGCGAACATACAGAGTGAGCTTTCGCCAAGAATACTTACTGAATTTCGGGTATCGCATACGGATGTCAACAATTTTGAAGAATATTATTTTATAAAAGACGCAAAACCGTACCGCGAATATCAACTTGCGGAAGCCACGCTTTCATTCCGAATAAAATTGCGAACCGATTCTATTGTGAATGACGATGGAAAAAAGGTAACTACAGACGTTTTGCCAAAAGTAAGTGCACAAATTACAAAAGGAATTAAAGGAATTGCGGGCAGCGATTTTAATTATGAGAAGTTTGGATTGAAGTTGGATTATGAAATTGAAAGGAAGAATCTTTCTAATACTTCTTTCTTGTTGGAGGGAGTTCTTGCCACGGGCGATGTGCCCTTGACGCATTTGTTCCACGCTTTTCCTAACCAACCTACTAAAGATAATATTTCACAACGTTTTTCCGTTGCAGGCGTTCAGAGTTTTGAAACTATGTATTTCGGGGAATTTTATTCTGATAAATTAGCTATGCTACAGATGAAGCATACTTTTAGAAGGTTTAAACTTGCCAAAAATTGGAAACCAGAAGTGGTGGTTATTTCTCGCCACGCTATTGGCGATATAAATGATGAGGATCGCCATTTTGGAATTCCTTTCAACACCTTGGATCATCCATACAATGAAGCTGGCTTGGAACTGAACAAAATTGCGCTTGGTTTTGGGCTGAGCTTTGCCTACCGCTATGGTTACTACAACTTGCCTAGCTTTGAGGATAATGTTTCCTTTAAATTTACCTTTAATTTGAAGATTTAATCGGTTCTCAATTCTGGTTTCTCAGCTGTGAGTTGTGGGGAGTTATATTAACTTTCAATTTTCTCTATCATCTCTTTAAACAACTCTAATAAAAATTTTAGTTTTCCAGAGTCACCTGAAGCGTTAAATTTTTGATTCTCAATTTTTACACCATACCAGTCCTGTGTGCTTTTCTCGTTAAGAATCCAATCTATATTAATATTGGCTATTGAAGTGTTAGAAATATCAATTTCTACTTCCCAACCTGGATTGTCTAAAGTGGTTATTTGAATACCATCACCCCGCTCCCAATCTCCATCACAATTACTCTTAAACCAATTCTGTATCCAATCTAAAATTTCCATATGTTTTTTTAAGTTATTCGGGTAAAGCTACAAAAAGGGTTTGTAAAACTTTTACACTGCCAAAATACCACCAAATATACTTCCCTAATTATAGCAAATACCTACCTTTGTGGAGTCTTTAAAAAATTGCTTTGAACAAACTTTTCAGTATTGGGTTTTGGAGTTGGGTGGCCCGTTTTATTTTACGGAATCGCACCTGGATTTTAATAGTTATTACAGTCATTACCGTGTTGCTCGCGCTGCAGTGGAAAAACATGCGCTTTACCTATACGGAGGCAAATTTGCTGCCAGACGATCACCCTGTTAATCTGCAATACGATGAATTTCTAAAGCATTTTGGTGAAGAGGGAAACCTGATTGTTATGGGAGTGAAAGATTCTACCATCTTTACGCCTGCCAAATTCAAAGCTTGGAACCAACTTTCTAAAGATATTGGCAAATTCAACGAGGTGGAACTTACACTTTCGGTGGGTAACTTGAAAAAGCTGGAGAAGAAAAAAGACACAACAGGTTTTGAGCTAGTTCCTTTTATTCACGATTCACTTTTTACAGATTCGAATCTCGCAGCCTATAAAGACGAACTTTTCAACAAACTTCCGTTTTACGACGGGCTTATTTATAGTCCAGACAAGAAGAGCATTCGCTCTGCGATTTATCTTAAAAAGGATATTGTAAATACTCCTGCCAGAAGAGATTTTGTGGTTGATGACTTGATTCCTCTAATTAAAAAATTTGAAGCTGATACTGGAGTAAAAGTATATACTTCAGGAATGCCCTACATACGGACGCTGAATTCGCAGAGTATTATTGATGAAATTGGGCTGTTCATTGGAGCAGCACTTTTTGTTACTTCACTTATATTTTTCTTCTTTTTCCGTTCTTGGCGTGCCACATTTATTTCTATGTGTACCGTGATTATTGGGGTTATGTGGTCTTTCGGGTTTTTGGGGCTGATGCATTATGAAATTACGGTGTTAACAGCTTTAATTCCACCTTTGATAATTGTGATTGGAATTCCAAACTGTATTTTCCTCATAAACAAATACCAACAGGAAATAAAATTACACGGGAATCAAGCGAAATCATTACAGCGAGTTATCACTAAAGTGGGGAATGCAACGTTAATGACTAACCTCACAACGGCATCGGGATTTGCTACTTTTATATTGGTGAAGAGTGAATTATTGAGTGAATTCGGTATAGTGGCTTCCATAAATATTGTGGCTATCTTTTTACTGAGTTTGCTTATCATTCCTATTATTTACAGTTATATGTCCGTTCCTAAGGACAAGCACTTGAAGCATTTAAACAAACAGTGGATAAATAAGTTTGTTAATTGGGTGGAGCGAATGGTTCGGGACCGTCGAATTACAATTTATATTATGGCCGTTCTTCTTTTGTGTGTAAGTATTGTTGGTATTTTTCAGATTAAAATCTCGGGAAGCTTAATTGAAGATATGCCGAAGAATACTGGGTTTTTCGATGATATCCGCTTTTTTGAAAAGGAATATGAAGGCATCATGCCTTTGGAAATAATGGTGGATACGAAGAAACCTAAGGGCGTGATGAGTCTTCCCACTTTGAAACGTATTGATGAATTACAGGACCATATTAAAGAAATTCCTGAATTTGCGAAACCGCTTTCCATAGTTGAATTGGTGAAATATTCTAAACAAGCTTATTATAACGGCAATCCAGATTATTACCAATTGCCAAATAGCCAAGAGAAAAATTTTATACTTAGTTATGCTAAAAGCAGCAATACAAATACAAATTTGTTAAGCAGTTATGTGGATACTACAGGGCAATTTGCACGAATAACCACCTTTATGAAAGATACCAAGCCAGACAGGTTTGGGCGTATTGAAGAAGATCTTCACAAGGAAATAAATAAGGTTTTTCCACCAGAGCGCTACAATGTAACTGTTACTGGAAAAGCGTTGGTTTTTCAAAAAGGGACACATTATTTGGTGAACAATTTGATTCTTTCACTTTCACTCGCCATCTTTTTGATTGCCCTGTTTATGGCGTGGATGTTCCGAAGTTTTAAAATGATTTTAATTTCACTTATTCCAAATCTTTTGCCTTTATTGATTACGGCCGGAGTTATGGGTTATGTAGGCGTGCCCATAAAACCTTCTACTATTTTGGTTTTCAGCATTGCTTTTGGGATTTCGGTGGATGATACTATTCACTTCCTCGCGAAATACAGGCAGGAACTGATAGCGAACAATTGGAAGATAAAGAAATCGGTTTTTGCTGCCGTTCGCGAAAGTGCCATTAGTATGTTTTACACTTCCATTGTGCTATTCTTTGGGTTTTCGGTATTTACTATTTCCAGTTTTGGGGGTACGGTAGCGTTGGGAGCTTTGGTTTCAATCACCTTACTTTTTGCGATGCTTTCCAATCTTTTACTGCTTCCCACACTCCTACTTTCGCTTGAAAAAAGTATAGCAAATAAGGAAACAATGAAAAAACCGGCTATTGAAATTTTATCAAACGATGACGAAGAAGTTGATACCTAATTCACAATTCAGAATTAAAAAAATTATCTTTGCTCCTCTTAAAAAATAACCATGCAATACAAGACTATAGTTGAATTGTTGAAAAGCGACCCAACGCACCACGAAATAATTGTTCGCGGCTGGGTACGTTCTTTTAGAAGCAACAGATTCATAGCTTTAAATGACGGATCTACTATTAAAACACTACAATGTGTAGTTGATTTTGAAAATTTCGAGGAAGAAATTCTGAAGAAAGTAACCGTTGGCGCTGCCATTGAAGTTTCTGGAATTTTAGTAGAAAGCCAAGGCCAAGGCCAAACGGTTGAAATTAAAGTTTCAAAATTGACAGTTTTGGGAGAAGCGAATCCGGAAGATGTAAAACTTACAATTCTTTCACCAAAAAGACATTCATTGGAAACCTTGCGTGAACAGGCGCATTTGCGAATCCGGACCAATACTTTTGGCGCGGTGATGCGTACGCGTTCCAAGCTGGCTTTTGCGGTGCATGAATATTTTCAGAAAAACGGTTTTAATTATATGCACTCACCTATCATTACGGGAAGTGATGCCGAAGGTGCTGGTGAAATGTTTCGTGTTACAAATTTAGATGCTAAAAATCCACCTTTGGATGAAAACGGCAAGGTGAATTTTAAAGAAGATTTCTTCGAAAAAGAATCCAATCTTACCGTTAGTGGTCAGTTGGAAGCTGAAACATACGCAATGGCACTTGGAAAAGTTTACACATTCGGTCCAACTTTTAGGGCAGAAAATTCAAACACAAGCCGTCACTTGGCAGAATTTTGGATGATTGAGCCAGAGGTTGCTTTCAATGATTTGGACGCAAACATGGATTTGGCAGAAGATTTTATAAAGTACGTTATAAAATATGCGCTAGAAAACTGCGCCGATGATCTTGAATTTCTTGAAACCCGTTTGTTGGAAGAAGAGAAAAATAAACCGCAGGACGAACGCAGCGAGATGACACTCCGTGAAAAACTTCATTTTATTTTAGAGAATAATTTCAAAAGAGTCAGCTATACTGAAGCGATTGATATTTTGAAGCGTTCAAAACCAAACCAAAAGAAAAAGTTTAAATACATTATTGAAGAATGGGGTGCCGATCTGCAAAGTGAGCACGAACGTTTTTTAGTTGAAAAACACTTTAAATGCCCCGTAATTCTGTTTGATTATCCAGCAAATATAAAATCATTTTATATGCGCTTAAATGACGACGGTAAAACTGTTCGCGCGATGGATGTGCTTTTTCCTGGTATTGGAGAAATAGTAGGTGGTTCGCAGCGGGAAGAGCGTTATGATGTTTTGGTGGAAAAGATGAAGGCAATGAATATTGATGCAAAAGAATTGTATTGGTATTTGGACCTTCGTAAATTCGGAACCGCGGTTCACAGTGGTTTTGGCCTTGGGTTTGAGCGTTTGGTACAGTTTACAACGGGAATGGGTAATATTCGCGATGTAATACCTTACCCAAGAACTCCGGGTAACGCGGAATTCTAATCAAAATAGCATAAGATTGTATTAAAACTGGCTACTTCATTATTTTAGTAGCTGGTTTTTTTTAACTTTATGAAGTAGTAAATCAAATCATGCTAAAACAACAATTAAGCTTTAAACTCTCCCAGAAATTATCGCCTCAACAGATACAGTTGATGAAGATGATACAACTGCCAACGCAAGCTTTTGAACAGCGCATATCGCAGGAATTAGAGGAAAATCCAGCCTTAGAAGGAGGCAAGGAGGAAAGTGATGAGTATGATGATGAATTTAACAATGATGAGTTTGATGACAATTATGATGAAGGCAATGAAGTAATAGAAACGGATATAAACGTTGATGATTATTTAAGTGATGACGAAGTGCCAAGCTATAAACTTTCGGCAAATAACTACAGCGCAGATGACGAAGAACGGCAGATGCCTTATGCCGCTGGAACTTCTTTCACCCAACATTTGATGCAGCAACTGAGCACTTATCGCTTAGACGAAGAACAAGAAGAAATAGCAGAGTTTTTAGTTGGAAGTGTTGATGAAAGCGGTTACATACGCCGAGAAATTCAGGATATTGTTGATGATTTGGCTTTCACGCAGAATGTTTATACAACCGAAGCTAAGGTTGAAAAGGTACTGAAAGTAGTTCAGGAATTGGATCCTGCTGGTGTTGCTGCGCGTGATCTTCAAGAATGCTTATTGCTTCAATTGGAAAGAAGAGAAAAAACGCCTTCAGTTGCTTTGGCAATAGAGATTATAGAAGATTCTTTTGACCATTTCAGCAAAAAGCATTACAAAAAACTCATTCAAAAATTTGATATTACCGAAGACCAACTGCGCGATGCTATACACGAAATCGAAGGACTAAATCCTAAGCCTGGCGGAACTTATTCGGGAAATACAAGAATGGTAGAGCACGTAGTTCCAGATTTCGCAATTAAGATTGTGGATGGTGAATTGGATTTAACCTTAAACGGAAGAAATGCACCCGAGCTTCACGTGAGTCACGATTACACAAATATGCTGAAAGGCTATAAAGAGGCTAAAGACAAATCAAAAGCGCAAAAAGATGCTGTAATGTTTATTAAACAGAAGTTAGATGCCGCAAAATGGTTTATAGATGCAATAAAGCAGCGACAACAAACGCTCTTTATCACCATGAATGCAATTATGCACTATCAGGAAGAATTCTTTTTATCTGGCGATGAGCGTAAGCTGAGACCTATGATCCTAAAAGATATTGCAGATGAAATAAATATGGACGTTTCCACTGTATCGCGAGTGGCGAACAGCAAATATGTTGATACTCCTTACGGCACAAAATTGATAAAGGAATTTTTCAGCGAATCAATGAAAAACGACCAAGGAGAAGATGTTTCTACGAAAGAGATAAAGAAAATACTTGAAATAACTATTTCTGAAGAAAACAAAAGAAAGCCGCTTACGGACGATAAACTGGCGAAGATTTTACTGGAAAAAGGCTACCCCATTGCCCGGCGCACTATTGCTAAATACAGGGAACAATTGGATCTACCCGTAGCACGCCTAAGAAAGGAAATATAATGAAATTCTTTTTAAAAATAGCCTCGTATATATTTCATCCATTGTTGATGCCGCTTTTGGGGACTGTTCTTTACTATAAAGTAACGCCAAAATACATAGACAACGAACTAGTAGTTACTGAATATTTGGCTATTATTATTATCACCATTTTTATACCAATGGTTATTTTTTTTCTTCTGAAAAACTTAGGTGTAGTAGAAACTATATACTTAAAGGAAGTAAAAGAACGTAAATTTCCTTTGATGATACAATGCATTCTTTTGCTGCTTATTGTTAAAATGGTATTTGATCCTTATGAAGATCCAGAAATGTATTATTTTTTTATTGGGATGGTTTTTTCAGCATTCAGTGCGCTTGTATTGGTGTTTTTTAAATTGAAAGTGAGTTTACACCAAATGGGCGTTGCAGGAATTTTAATGTTTCTTATTGGTTTAAGCGCTCATTTTAAAATAAACCTGCTTATTTCAATCAGTTTTTTTCTATTTGTAAATGGCTGGGTGGCATCCTCCCGCTTGAACAGTGATTCGCATACATATCCCGAACTTGGAATTGGAGTATTGTTGGGGGCATTGCAACAACTTATTCTTTTCAATAGTTGGTTATAGAATATAGAACATCAAGCCCACCTTCAAGGTTCTAAAATCTACTTTTTCCCCATCTACCGTTACGGCATTTTTAAAGAATGGATTTATACTGTATGATGCAAAAAAATTAAAGGAATCATAACCTAAGCTCAGGGTTGCAGACAATCGGAGTGGGTCAAACTCAGGGATTTTTGTCTGGTTTACATTGTTTCCTTCCTGTTTAAATGTTCCTTTATACCAATATGCATAGCCAACCCTAAAACCGGCATACACTCTCCAAAACTTATAGCTTGAAGGCGTAGAGCTTCGCCATCTAAATTCCACCGGGGCTTCAATAATAGCCATATTGAACCTATTTCGTGTAAAATCAACATTTTCTAAAACTCTAAATATTGTTTCTTCTTCTGCTGTTTCACCTATAAAAAGAGTTTGTCCAAATTGATCGATAGCAATTCCACCTCCAATGGCTAGGGCAATATTTCTTTTTTTATTTATAGGCATATCGCGTAAAAAACCAAATTGAAATCCTCCGGAAAGGCCACGAATGCTTGCCCCTGATGGAAGATTTAGCGGAAGGTTATAGGTAACGCCAATGTAAAACTGATCTTCTCTATACAATGAATCTACAGCAGCATGGCGGATGGAGTCTTGAGCTAAACCAAGAAATGAAACTAGGCCTAAAATTAGGAAAGAGTAGAATTTAAACACTTTTTGCATACAGATAAAGATAAATGTATTTTCAGAATTAGAGAAACAAAAAAAACGCCTTCATCCTAAAACTTAGGAAAAAGGCGTTTCATTATAAAAATTTAAAAGTCTATTGGCTTATTTCATTTCCAGGAGTGGTAATGTAAATAATCTTCAGCATATTAAGATCACGTAATTCCTGTTTAATGTCAGTAACCATTCCAGTATTAGTTTTTTCATCAACTTTAAGAGCTACCATCACCTTATCCTGAAGTTCAGGAAGCAGTTTTTGACGGGCTTCAGTTAATGCAAACTTTATATTGGTAATATCAGTATACTTATCGCCAATCTGTATTTTAGCCTCTGAACCAAATTTATCAGCATATCTGGAACTTGGTTTACCCGCATAAATATATACAGATCTATCTTTCTTTAGTTTTTCAACCTGATCTGCTTTTGGCAATTTATTCTGAACCAGCAAATTGTCATTCCGCAATACTGTTACAACCATAAAAAAGAATAGTAACATAAATACAATATCCGGAAGGGATGCTGTGTTTACAGGAGGCAATTCGTTGCTTTTTTTCTTTGTGAATTTTGACATATTCTTACTTGTGTTATTGTCCAGATTTTTTAGGTTCTGCTTCAGAAAGTTTCAAAGGAAACAGTTTCTGAATTGACTCTAGTTTTCCTTGAACTGCTTCAATATTTCCTTCTCCCTTTATCTTTCCTTCATCAAGATCTTTGGTCTTTTCTGTAAATTTCCAACCGTAAAGTCTTTCAGATTCCCTATCTCTTAAAACATTATATGCTGCCACCAATTCATTCTGAACGGCAATATACATTTTGTAAGAAGTAAGCCTATCATTCTGAACAGATATTACAGCCTTATCTGGGTTATCTGAAGAATCTGGATTACGCTTTCCTCTACAATAATTACAGTATTCTGGACTACCTGATGCTGCTCCACCATTATCAAGAAAGGCAATTGCTGCCTGACGAAGATCTTTTAGCTCCATCAGTTTTTCTTCAACCAACAATTGATCGTTTCTGTTTACATTTACTATGAACAGATTTTTCTCTTTAATTTTTGGTGGGTCAACAACGTCTTCCTTTGGCGGTAACTGTCTCGCTATCCCCTTGTCTTTTTCGATGGTAGTAGTTACCAAGAAAAAGATAAGCAGAAGGAAAGCGATGTCCGCCATAGATCCTGCGTTAACTTCGGGTGTTGCTCTTCTTGCCATTATCTAGTCACTTTTTTAATTCCGGTGAAAACCATTGCGCCTATAGCCAATATCGCCATAATATAGAATGTATAAAGACCAGTATCTACCCACTTTGAACCGCTAGCGGAAAGAGGCTCTTGATCTTTGAGTTGCATAGGAGTTCCATCTGCCAAAACGTATGCAATAACTACTATAAGTAGAAATGCGCCGACAGAAATTAATGTATTCTTAATATTTCCTGAAGCCAAACCTTTCAGCACAAAAAAGAGTACGAACAATATTGTAAGTGCAAATATAACATATGCAACATATAAGAAACCATCAACTCCAGCGCCCGTTGCCGCAACCTCTGTATCACCTTTCGCGATGATCATTGCAAGAAAAATAATCCCTGCAATGCTAAGAAGCAATGCTACTATTTTTAAAATTTTATGTAATGCCATCTTGTGGTTTATTTAGATTTTGTTTTTTTGTTTGTAGTCGAACAACATATCGATCAATGTGATTGAAGCATCTTCCATACTGTTAACAATACTATCAATTTTTGCGATAATATAATTATAGAAAATTTGAAGAATAATAGCCACGATCAAACCGAATACAGTTGTTAAAAGGGCTACTTTAATACCACCTGCTACAAGAGAAGGGTTCATATCACTCGCCGCTTGAATTTTATCAAATGCAATAATCATCCCGATTACTGTACCCATGAAACCAAGCATAGGGGCCAAAGCGATGAAAAGCGATATCCAAGAAACATTCTTTTCAAGTTGCCCCATCTGTACACCACCATAGGCAACAACTGCTTTTTCAGCGATGTCAATACCTTCGTGGGCACGGTCAAGACCTTGATAATAGATTGAGGCAACAGGGCCTTTTGTGTTTCTGCATACTTCTTTAGCAGCTTCAATACCGCCACTGTTTAAAGCATCTTCAACTTCCTGAGCCAATTTTTGAGTGTTAGTTGTAGAAAGATTAAGGTATATAATTCTTTCAATAGCAATAGCCAATCCAAGAATTAGACACAATAGAACGATCCCCATAAATCCAGGACCACCTTCTACGAAACGTTCTTTCAACTCTTGGTGAAATCCTTTATCAGGTTCGGCAGCAGGAGCCGTTTCATCTTGAATAATTGAAACTGTAGCTGCTGTAACCAGCGCTTGTGAACTGGTTGGCATAGTTTGCGCTGTAGTAGCGTTTGCGTTTAACGTGCCTACAAAAACGATTGCGGCAACCGCCATAATAGAAAATAATTTTTTCATTGCTATCGACTTAAAGTTTGTTTTTAGTTAAAGGTTTAAAGATATAAAATAATTTAGTTAATCTGCAAGAATATTCATTCTCGCTGTAAATGATTACGTTTTGTTCATAATTGTTTGCAGAGAGGAAGGGATTCGAACCCTCGATACGCTTTTGGCGTATACACGCTTTCCAGGCGTGCGCCTTCGACCGCTCGGCCACCTCTCTATTAATTTAATCCATTTTTTGAATGGAGCGCCAAATATCACAAAAAAAAGAACGCTATAAAATAATTTAGGCTGTTAATTTATTGCATTTCTCCTCGCAAAGAGGTTTCAAATATGGTTTTGAAGCTGTTAGCTGAAATTTTTTGTCCCAACAAATACATCAATTTTGCCAAAGCTGCTTCCGTTGTACAATCTTTTCCGCTAATAACGCCCATTTTTTTAAGTTCAGTACTCGTTTCATATAGGCCCATATTCACACTTCCGCCCGAACATTGCGTTACATTAATAACAGGAACTCCCTTTTTAATCACTTTTTTAAGCGAATTTATAAACCAATCAGCATTTGTAACGTTCCCACTTCCGTAGGTTTCAATTACTAAACCTTTTATTTCAGGGTATTCAAAAAGATATTTTACCGTTGCTTCATCTATTCCCGGAAACATTTTCACCAAAAGAATATTACTTTCCAGCGTTTTATGGACTTTTAGTTTTTTTCTTCGGTTTGGTCTATAAAGCGCTTCATTGTTTACAACCAAATGCACACCGCTTTGTACCAATTCGGGATAATTTAGCGAGGCAAAGGCTTCAAAATGTTCGGCATTTATCTTTGTAGTTCTATTGGCTCGGTATAATTTGTATTCAAAATAAAGACAAACCTCCGCGATTTTTGAAACTCCTTTTTCCTGAAGTGCCGCAATCTGGATTGAAGTAATTAAATTTTCTTTGGCATCTGTGCGCAAATCCCCAATTGGAAGCTGCGAGCCCGTAAATATTACTGGCTTGCCCAAGTTTTCCAGCATAAAACTTAAAGCAGAAGCTGTGTAGCTCATAGTATCACTGCCATGAAGCACCACAAATCCGTCAGCTTTTTCATAGTTTTCTTCAATAATTTTCGCAATGTCAACCCAATATTCGGGGTTCATATTAGAGCTATCGATTGGTTTTTTAAAAGCAACGGTAGTTATAGTGCAATCTAAAAGTTTCAGTTCTGGAATATGATTTAGCAATTCATCAAAATTGAAATTGCGCAGCGCCCCAGTTTCAAAATCCTTTATCATCCCGATGGTTCCGCCTGTATATATAAGGAGTATGTTTGGTTTTTTTGTCATATTATTTATACCTATTTATATTCCAAAAACATCTTTTGAATTTTCTGTAGTTATCTGTGCAATTTCTTCTTCCGAAACTCCATAAATCTCTGAAAGCTTTTTACAGACCAATGCTAAATAGCTACTTTCATTCCGTTTTCCACGGAAAGGCGCTGGGGCAAGATAGGGTGAATCGGTTTCCAAAACGATATTTTTCAGTGGAATTTGGTCTAAAAAAGTATCGATTTTTCCATTCTTAAATGTAACCACTCCCCCAATACCAAGTTTCATATTAAACGAAATTGCTCTTTCAGCCTGCTCAAATGTTCCTGTGAAACAATGAAAGATTCCGAACAAATCGTCACTTTTTTCGGTTTCCAACACTTCGAAGATTTCATCAAACGCATCCCGACAATGGATAACGATTGGCAGATTGTATTTTTTCGCCAATTGAATTTGTCTTTTGAAAGCAGTTTTCTGAATTTCCAGAGTAGATTTATCCCAATATAAGTCAATACCAATTTCACCCACCGCATAAAAATTTCGCTTTATAAACTGTTCTTCAACATGCCCCAATTCCTCTTCAAAATTTTCTTTGACGGAAGTTGGGTGAAGTCCCATCATTAAAAAAACATTTTTTGGATATTCCATTTCCAAAGCATACATGGCTTCGGTATAACTAGAATCTATAGCTGGAATGAAAAACCTTTTTATATTAATATCTATGGCGCGTTGCATCATTTCATTGCGGTCTTCGGCAAAGGCATCACTATATAAATGGGTGTGTGTATCTGTAAGCATCGATGCAAAGCTACTTATTTTGTTTGCTATCTTTACACAAAAAAATTGATGCAATTACGCAAATTTCTTGAAGGCCAAGGCTTTTATCGAGTTTCATTGAGAATGCTCGCCACGGGTCACTATCTTTTTTCAGCAAAGATCAATGGGGTTTCTGGCGATTTTATACTAGATACAGGCGCTTCCACTAGCTGCATAGGTTTTACTGACAGCGCATACTTTTTGTTAGTGAGCGAGGAAAGTATTATTAAAGCTGCGGGTGCTGGCGCCATAAATATGGAAACCTTGCTTTCGCGTAAAAATGAATTCAGCATAAAAAACTGGAAAGTAAAAAATATGGATTTTGTGCTTTTTGATCTTTCACATGTAAACAAAGCGCTTTTACAAGCCAATGAAAATGTTATACACGGAATAATTGGCGCAGATTTTTTAAAGGAACGAAGAGCAGTAATAGATTACGGCAGAAATTGTTTTTATGTGAAGTAGAATGCTTTGCAGATATGGTTTATTTCCAATAATTTAAGTACTTTTATCTGCTCTTCTTATAATCTATCTGTATTGAAAAAAATATTGATTTTTCTTTTCATAATTGCGCTATATCCCTCTTTTGGATATTGCCAAGATATTTCAGTTTATGAAAAAATTGTCAATACAACCAATGACGATACCCAAAAATTGGCTGCATTGGATAGCATATTGCTTCGCACGTTTTCTGTAAATAATGACGCTTTTATTAAATACAGTTTTCAATATATAGATCTTGCACAGAAAATGGACAATATTGAAGAGGCGGCTAAAAAAGCTATGAATCTGCAATATCCACTTACAAATTATGCAAACGATCCGCTGAATGCAATAACTATAATTAACAGCGTCCTTGCCCGAAAATATAAAATTAAAGACAGCCTTTTGCTGGGCGGGCTTTACATAAAACGCGGCAAAGCAAACACCAAAGTAGATCTTAAAAGAGCGATTGAAGACTACAACCTTGCTTTAGAAAATTTTTCGTCAAAAGACTCTTTGAACATTGCAGACACCTACCTGTTTAGAGGTCAAGTGCATTCTCAATTGGGAAAATTTGTTTTGGCCGGTGAAGATTTCACCAATGCCTTCACTATATATGAGTCAAAAAAAGAGTACGATTATATGGTTTTTGCCCAAGAAGGCATTATCAATATGTTCAGCATGAATGGGTTTTATGAAAAAGCCAAGAAGGAACGGGAGGCGCTTATTGAAAAAATGAAGGTTTTAAAGCTGAATTCGTTTCTCTCAAACGAATATTACAACCAAGCATTGGATTACAAAAAAATGGACCAACGCGATTTGGAGTACAAATCATTGCTATTGGCCGAAAAACTTTTTGACAAAAACAATTCAGATGAGTCTACTTTTATAGGAATTCACTCTCGACTTATAGAATATTATTGTGAACACAACCAAATTATTGAAGCAAAAAAACATATAGACCTAATAGAAAATCTGGATTTTGAACTTTCCGGAAATCCTTCCGCTATGCTAAACTATCTTGGGGGAAAGGCAAAATATTTGCAATCTACTGGCAAACACGAAGAAGCTTTGGAGCTCGCAAAGGAAAAGTTGGAAATTGCAAAAAAAATAGGTATGGAGGATGAAATAATGGGCTCCTATTCCTTTCTTTCGGAAATATATTATGAAGTTGGCGACTATAAAAAGAGCGTTGAATACAATCAAGCTTCCACAGCCATAAAAGATTCCATATACAACAGAAGCACAGCCAACGCACTTGCATATTACCAAACTCTTTACGAAACCGAGAAAAAAGAAAAAGAACTAGTAGAAAAAACTTCAAACATTACGCTGCTTGAAAAGGATAATGAAGGCTTTAAAAAGGCCATGCTTTTTGGAGGAATTGCAATTTTATTGGGGTTTGGATTGATATTGCTATATCGCAACCAAAGACATTTAAAAAACAATAAAATACTTCAAGAAAAATTCAGTCAGGAATTACTTGTTTCACAGGAAGGAGAAAGAAGAAGAATATCAAAAGATCTGCATGACGGGATAGGTCAACAACTGTTGGTTATCAAGAACAAGTTGATGTCCATTGGTGATGAAGACACAAAAAAAATGGTGGATCATACTATAGAAGAAGTTCGGGCAATATCCAGAGATTTGCACCCTTTTCAACTTCAGGAATTGGGCATTACGAAAGCAATAGAATACACTATAAATTTAATTGACGAAAACACTACACTTTTCATTTCTGCAGAAATTGATAATATTGACGATATTTTTTCAAAAGAAGACGAAGTAAATATTTATCGAATTATTCAGGAAAGCTTGAGTAATATTCTTAAACACGCACACGCCGAAGCGGGAAAGGTTTCAGTGAAAAAATTTACCAATAACATTCTAATCTCAATCCGTGACAATGGGGTGGGGTTTGATTTTTCTGAAAAATACCAAGATGTAAAATCGTTGGGGCTAAAAACACTTTTGGAACGTACCAAGTTTTTAAAAGGCCAGATGAAAGTAACCTCTAAAAAAGACAGTGGCACCGTGCTTGAATTTCAATTTCCATTATGACCAAAACTACACCATCCATTATTATTGCAGATGACCATCCTCTTCTTTTAAAGGGCTTAAGTGACTTTCTAATTGAAAAAGGTTTTAATTTACTGGGCAGTGGTAAAGACGGAAGAGAAGCATACAACCTCATAACACAAATAAAACCAGATATTGCAATATTAGACATTCAGATGCCTTTTATGTCTGGGCTTGAAATTGCACAAAAGTGCAAAGGTCTTGATATTGACACAAAAATAGTTTTAATAACCCTTCACAAAGAAAAAGAGCTCTATCAAAAAGCGCAAGAGCTTAATATTTTTGGATACATCTTAAAAGAGTTTGCGCTTGAAGAAATTGAAAATTGCATCAAAACAGTTACAGAAGGCGTTCCTTTTTTCAGTGATAAAATAAAGGAGCTTATAGGTGTAGTTTTAATAGATGACAGTGACCTTAATACACTTACCCCTTCAGAAAAAAAGATTTTAAAACTGATAGCCCAGGACAAAACAAACAAAGAAATTGCTTCCCAATTGTTCATTTCATACAGAACTGTAGAAAAACACCGAAGCAATATCATTACAAAACTCAATATTGAACCCAAAACAAACAGTCTACTTATTTGGGCCAAAGAGCATCATAATAAATTGTTATAGAAACATTTAATGAAAATTTCTGAAATTTACGTGGTAACACGTATTTCATAATTCTATATAATAACGGATATTTACAATATGAAAGAATCAGTTTATATAGAAGATCAAGAAAAAGAGTATTCTCCTACAGCAACTACCAAAAAACCAGCGGTAGTTGTTCTGACTATTTCAATTGTATTGATTCTTTTACTTAATTTAATAAGTACAATTATTTTTTATTAGAAAGATTTTTCAACTAACTAAGCAAAGAAAATCCGGCCTTTTAGCCGGATTTTTCTTTATAATATATTTAAGCTATTATAACTCTAGCGCTCGTTTAACATTATTATCCATTAAAAGTTCTTCAGGACTTTCCAAAGCTTCTTTTACAGCAACCAAGAATCCAACGGATTCACGACCATCAATTATTCTGTGATCATAAGACAAAGCAACGTACATAACTGGAGCTACAACAATTCCACCATCACGAACTATAGCGCGGTCAACAATATTATGCATTCCTAAAATTGCAGATTGCGGTGGATTTATAATGGGTGTTGAAAGCATACTTCCAAAAACACCTCCGTTAGAAATTGTAAACGTACCACCCGTCATTTCATCAACAGTAATCTGTCCGTCCCGAGCTCTGATTGCAAGTCTTTTCACTTCATCTTCCACGCCTCGGAAACTAAGATTTTCGGCATTTCTAATTACAGGAACCATCAAACCTTTTGGTCCGGAGACTGCAATTGAAATATCTTTAAAATCATATGTAATCATATAATCACCATCAATCATGGAGTTTACGTCAGGATAAAGCTCCAATGCGCGAACTACTGCCAATGTGAAAAAAGACATAAAGCCAAGGCCTACTCCATGCTTTTCTTTAAATTGTTCTTTATATTGATTTCGCAACTCATAAATTGCAGTCATATCTACTTCATTGAAAGTAGTGAGCATTGCAGTTTCATTTTTTGCGGAGACCAAGCGTTCTGCAACTTTTCGGCGAAGCATGGAAAGTTTTTTGCGTTCGCTGCCACGGCTAGCATTTCCTGGAGTTCCCATAGAAGGAGTTGCATTTGAAGCATCATCTTTAGTGATTCTTCCATCGCGACCACTGCCTTTCACTTCTTTTGATGACATTCCCTTTTCATCAAGAATTTTCTTTGCCGCAGGCGAAGGTGAACCTGTTGCATATGTTTTTTTGTCCTGCTCTTGGTTTGGAGTAGAAGATTTTGAAGGAGTCTGCGTTTTAGCTTCAGGCTTTTTAGAAGTATCTTCTTTAGGTTTATCTTCAACTTTTTCTTTCTTGTCTTCTTTTTCTGAAGAATCGTTCCCACCTGGTTTTTTGGCATCTGTATCAATAACACAAACTACTTGACCAACGGCAACAACATCTCCTTCTTCAGCTTTTAAGGTTATAATTCCGCTAGCTTCCGCTGGAAGTTCCAAGGTTGCTTTGTCGCTATCAACTTCAGCGATTGCTTGATCTTTTTCAACATAATCGCCATCCTTTACTAACCAAGATGCAATTTCAACTTCTGTGATGGATTCTCCCGGTGATGGGACTTTCATTTCTAATGCCATACTATTGTTATTTAATATAAACCTGAGTTTATAATTCTTTAAATTTAGTTTCTTTTTGCTTTTCTGTAAAATTTTCAGAAAAACTAATCCATATTTTTATCAAAAACGTTTTCAATCACTTTCGCGTGTCGCGCTTTTGATCTTACTGAACTACCAGCTGCAGGCGCTGCATACATCTTTCTGCTGCAAACCCTGAAATTTCTAGCTTCTTCAAAATGCATCAAAACGTGTGAATAGGCACCCATGTTTTTAGGTTCTTCTTGCGCCCAAACCACATCATCTGCATTTTTATATTTTTTCATCATCTTCTTCATTGCATTGGTTGGCAATGGGAACAATTGTTCCACACGTACCAATGCCACATCATCTCTTTTTAGTTCTTCTTTCTTTTCAAGTAAATCATAATAGAATTTACCGCTAACAAAAACCAAGGTTTTCACTTTTGCAGCTTTAGCTTCCGCATCGTCAATCAACATTTGGAAACTTCCGTTTGCCATTTCTTCTTTTGTAGAAACCACTTTTGGATGGCGCAATAAACTTTTCGGAGTAAATACAATCAGCGGCTTGCGGTAGTTTATCTTTAATTGTCTTCGGAAAAGGTGAAAAAGATTAGCAGGTGTAGTTACATCTACCACAAACATATTATCCGTTGCACAAAGTTGAAGGTAACGTTCCATTCTTGCTGAAGAATGTTCGGCTCCTTGACCTTCATAACCGTGAGGTAATAACAGAACCAGTCCATTCTGCAGCTTCCATTTATCTTCCGCTGCTGAAATATACTGGTCAATCATTATCTGAGCGCCGTTACTGAAATCACCAAATTGCGCTTCCCAAAGTGTAAGTGTATTTGGACTTGCCATAGAATAACCATAATCAAAGCCTACTACACCATATTCCGAAAGCAGCGAATTATAAATATAGAAATCGCCTTGATCACCTTTCAGATTATTTAAAAGCACAACCTCTTCCTCGCTATCCTCTACTTTTATAACGGCATGACGGTGTGAAAATGTTCCTCGTTCCACATCCTGCCCGCTCATTCGAACATCATGACCTTCTTTTAAAAGCGTCCCGTACGCAAGCAATTCGCCCATCGCCCAATCAAGCTTATTGTCTTCAAAATACATGGTGTGTCTTGCTTCAACAAGTTTCGCAATTTTCTTTAAGAATTTTTTATCTTCCGGCAATTTCGTGATCACTTCAGCAATATCGTCAAGCTCTTTTAGGTCAAACTTTGTGTTGACCGTTTCCATCATTTTATCCTCTTCGGCGTAATCATATCCTTCCCACTCATCCTGCATAAATGGAGTGATGGTAGTTTTATCTTCTTTTCTGGAGTTTTCAAGACTTTCCTCCAGTTTGTCTTTGTATTCCTGTTCCAGTTTATCGGTATACCCTTTTTCAATTACACCTTGAGCAATCAATTTATCCGCGTAAATATCACGTGGATTTTCGTGTTTTGCGATTGCCTTGTAAAGTTTTGGCTGTGTGAAACGTGGCTCATCGCCTTCGTTATGACCATATTTTCTATAGCCCAACAAGTCGATGAAAACATCACGAGCAAATTCCATTCTGAAATCTAAAGCGAAAAGCATGGCGTGTACCACAGCTTCCACATCATCGGCATTTACGTGAAGGATTGGTGAAAGGGTAACTTTTCCAACATCGGTACAATAAATTGACGAACGTGCATCTAAATAATTAGTAGTAAAACCAATCTGATTATTAACAACAATATGAATTGTTCCCTGTGTTTTATAGCCGTCCAATTGCGCCATTTGCACAATTTCATAAACAATTCCTTGACCCGCGATTGCAGCATCACCATGAACAATAATTGGCAATACTCTATTTGGATTGTCTTTGTGATGGTCGTCCTGCTTTGCTCTCGCAATACCTTCAACCACCGCGCCCACAGTTTCCAAATGCGAAGGGTTTGGTGCTATATTTAAATTAATTTCTTTACCTGATTCTGTTTTTCTTTTTGAAGTCCACCCGAGATGATATTTTACGTCACCGTCAAAAATATCCTGGGCATAATCCTTTCCGTCAAATTCGCTGAAAATATCTTTTGCGCTCTTTCCGAAAATGTTTGTCAATGTACTTAAACGGCCACGGTGGGCCATTCCTAACACAAATTCTTCAACACCTTTTTCGGCAGCGTTTTCAATCAATGCGTCCAAAGCTGGAATCAAACTTTCGCCACCTTCCAGTGAAAAACGCTTTTGTCCAACGTATTTTGTATGAAGAAAACTCTCAAAAGCCACAGCTTCATTAAGTTTTTTAAGAAGATGCTTTTTGTGTTCGCCAGAAAAGTTAGGTTGATTATCATTAATATTCAGCTTTTCTTGAATCCATTGAATCTCGTTCGGTTTGCGGATGTACATATATTCAATCCCAATGGAATCGCAATAAATGCTTTCAAGGTGTTTTATTATTTCTTCTAGCGTAGTCTCGCCAATTCCTAAAATTTCACCTGCCTTAAATGTTGCTTTAAGGTCATGCTGTGAAAGGCCGAAATTCTCCAAAGCTAGTGTTGGCGTATATTTTCTGCGTTCGCGAACGGGATTGGTTTTAGTGAAAAGATGCCCGCGGGTTCTATAACCATCAATCAGTCTCACAACTTGAAATTCCTTTACAACATCCTCACAATTAGCTCCTTCGGCATACTGTGGTGATTCAGCAGTTTCGGAAGTGCCGAAAAATTCGTGGGCGCTGTTTTCTGAACCAAAGTCAAAACCTTGGAAAAACGCTCTCCAACTGGGTTCAACGCTATCTGGGTACTGTAAATATTTTTCGTAAAGTTCCGCGATGTAAGCTGGGTGAACCGCGTTTAAGAAAGAAAATTTATCCATGCTAAATATACAAATGTGTCTTTTTGATAAAACGGTACAAAAATACAATAATTACATTAACTAGCTGAGCGGTTTGTCTATATTTATATGACGGGAAATCTTAAAATATTCACAATACATTATTTTGAAATATCAAGATTTTCTACCTCTTTTTTAAACATTTCGTTGCATTAAACTGTTTCCAAACTGGCGTAACATTTCCTTTTTTTCTTCAGAAATATTTATGGTTTCCAAAAGTGAATATGCGTGATTGCTATATTTTTCAATCTCGCCGCGTGTTGTTTCCGCAGCACCGGAGGTTAAGAAAATCTCTTTCACAGTTGAAATTTTATCCGTTGGGTCTTTAGGAGTAATGCTGAAAAGGTGCTCCAATTCATCTGCTTGCAAAGAAGAACCCTGCCCAACTGCCATCAAATACAAAAAGGTTTTTTTATTCGAAATAATATCTCCGCCCACCTGTTTTCCAAAAGTTTCCGGATTACCAAAAACGTCTAGATAATCATCCTGCAATTGGAAAGCGATACCTAAATTTCTTCCAAATTGATAGATTTTATCTTTATCATTATGGGAAGCTTCGGCCACAATCGCACCCATTTTCATCGCTGCACCTAGCAATACTGCAGTTTTTTGGTCTATCATTTTTATGTATTCCACCAAACTTACATCATCCCGAGTTTCAAAATCCATGTCGTGCTGTTGCCCTTCACAAACCTTTAAAGCTGTTTCGCTAAATAATTTTGCAAGTTCTTGAAACATTTGTGGCTCATAATTCTCAAAAAATTGGTACGCTAAAATTAGCATTGCATCTCCAGAAAGAATGGCAGTATTGACATCCCATTTTTCGTGTACTGTTTTTTTCCCTCTTCGCAAAGGCGCATTATCCATAATATCATCGTGAATAAGAGAGAAATTATGAAACAGCTCTACCGCAAGTGCGGCGTGTATAGATTTTTTAAAATCCGTTTCAAAAAAATCGCAAACCATTAGGGTAAGTACAGGCCGCAATCTTTTTCCACCCAGAGAAAGAATATACTTAATGGGATCGTAAAGTTGACGCGGTTCTTTCTGGTCAACTGCATTATCAAGATATTCCTGTAGTACTTGGTTGTATTTTTTCAAAAAATCCATTCAATAAAAATTTTGGCTAAAGTAAAACAAGCAGAACAAAAGCACACAATTTAAAAGCCAAAAATACCCTTGTTGTTAATGCAATGTTAAAAAAATAAAACTTTGGAAACTTTTTTTGTTTTAAAAGTTTCCGCAATATATCTTTGCGCCCTATTATGAAAGAAAAAATAATTCAAAAAGCCACAGATCTATTTCTAAGGCTTGGTTTTAAAAGTGTAACAATGGACGATATAGCTAATGAAATGGCCATATCCAAAAAAACCATTTATACGCATTTTAAAAACAAAACTGCTTTAGTGAAAGAATGCACCTGTAATGTTTTGCACAACATTACTGCTGGAATTGATGAAATTTGTTCATTACAACAAAACCCTATTGAGGAATTATTTGAAATAAAGAAGTTTGTAATGGGTACAATCGAGGCCGAACAATCTTCGCCCCAATATCAATTACAAAAATATTATCCCGAAATATATGAAGGTATTAAAGGAGGCCATTTTGAAAAAATGATGGAATGTACTCGCACAAATCTTCGCAGAGGAATCGAAAAAGGGCTTTACAGAAGCAACTTGGATATAGATTTTATGGCGCGACTTTATTTTTTGGGAATTCACGGAATTAAAGATCAACATCTTTTTCCAATTGAAAAATTTTCAACTCAGTTTCTTACTGAAGAATATCTTGAATATCATTTACGCGGAATTGTAACATCCGAAGGTTTTTTAACACTAAAAAGATTCATTAAAGAACAACAAACCAATGACTAATAAACTTTTTATAATCAGTTTTCTATTGTTCGCGACTTTAGGTTTTTCGCAACAACAGAAAAATTATACTTTCACTTTGGAAGAAGCAGTTACTTTTGCTTTAGACAGTAATTACACCTCTATAAATGCCCGTCGCGATATTGCGAAAGCAATTAAACAAAAATGGGAAACCACGGCAACTGGTTTGCCGCAAATAGATGGAAATATTTCATACAATAACAATTTAAAGCAACCTGTAACACTTATTCCTGGTGAATTTAGTGGTGGAGCGCCTGGCACTTTTCTTCCTGTAACCTTTGGCACAAAACAAAATGCAAATGCTGTTGCAACTCTAAATCAATTAATTTTTGATGGAAGTTATCTCGTTGGGCTGAAAGCCGCCAAAGCATTTTTGAATTATTCAGAAAACTTTAATGAGAAGACCCGATTGGAAGTGAGAAAAGGTGTAATTAATGCTTACGGCAGTATTTTACTATCACAGGAATTGATTGATATTTTCGAAAAAAACAAAACCAATCTTGAAAAAAATCTTGACGAAACCCGAAAAATTTTCGAAAATGGTTTAACCGAAGAAGAAAGTGTGGAACAACTTGAAATAACACTTTTAGACATTGATACCCAACTCAACAATGTAAAAAGAAGTAATGCAATTGCAAAACAAATGTTCAATTTGGCTCTTGGTATTGATGTGGAAGCAGATGTAACATTAACTGATGATCTAGATAAATTGGCAGATTCAAATATTAGTCTTGCCCTTTTGGATACTTCAGTGAAGATTGAAGATAATGTGGATTATAAAATTGGAAACAATCTTGTTGAGCAACGCTATTTTGAAAATCGTTTGGAAAAAAGCAAGGCTTTGCCAAGGCTTTCTGCCTTTGTAAATTATGGAACTTCTGCAAACAGTGAGGATTTCAGCTTTTTTAATGGAGATCAGGTTTGGTATCAATCCTCGGTTTTGGGGGTTAGTTTGAATGTTCCCATTTTCAGTAGTGGGCAACGAAGCGCAGCTACTCAAAGAACTCGTATTGCTTTGGACCAAGCCAAAACGGAATTAGAACAAACAAAACAACAGATAAAACTGGATTTAACAACAGCTCAAAGCAATTATCAATTCGCTATAGAAAACTATGAAAACTCAAAGAAAAACCTTGCTTTAGCGGAACGTATTGAAAACAAGAACCAAATAAAATTTACTGAAGGCCTTAGCACAAGCTTTGATTTACGCCAAGCTCAAACGCAATTATATTCTGCACAGCAGCAATTTTTTCAATCAATGCTTAGTGTAATTAATGAAAAAGCAAATCTTGAAACTGTTCTTAATATTCCACAGTTGCGAGTAGATTCGAACGAAATTAAAGGAAAATATTAAAAAATATCAATAAAAATTACATCAAGCAATCGACCAAAATAAAATCAACAAAATGAGAAAAATAATAACAATCCTAACCCTTGCAATTTTAGCAGCTTCCTGCGGTAGCGACAAAAAACAATCTACCGAAGAAATTATTGCTTCTGGTGATGTTGCGGCAATACAGAGACAAAGAGATGCACTTTCCGAACAGCAAGAGCTAATTCATCAAGAAGTTAAAATGCTTGATGAAAAATTAAAAGAAATTAATCCAGAGCGCAACGTGCCATTAATCACAACTATTATGGCAGAATCTAAACCATTTGAACATTTTTTGGAACTTCAAGGTAGTGTTGAAACCAAACAGAATCTTGTGATAAATGCAGAGATGGGCGGTATACTAACAAGAGTGTATGTTAAGGAAGGTGATAAAGTAAGTAAAGGTCAATTGCTTGCTAAAATTGATGATGGAGGCATGAGCCAGCAAGTTGCGCAAATGCAAATTCAGGCAGATTTGGCTAAAACCACTTTTGAGCGTCAAAAAAATCTATGGGATCAAAAAATTGGTAGTGAAATTCAATATTTGCAAGCAAAATCTAATTACGAAGCAAACCAAAAAGCAGTTTCGCAAATGCAAAGCCAGTTAGGTAAATCTAGCATTCGCGCACCATTCTCTGGAACTATAGACGATGTAATTACAGACCAAGGTAGTGTAGTTTCACCTGGGCAAACGCAAATTCTGCGAATTGTAAATTTAAGCGATATGTATATAACCACAGACGTTCCAGAAAATTACATAAGCAGCGTTGTGAAAGGAAAGAATGTTGAAGTTTCATTTCCAGTTCTCGGAACTAAGATAGATTCGAAAATAAGACAAACTGGCGATTTTATTAATCCGAATAACAGAACCTTCAGTGCCGAAGTTGCTGTTCCTAATAATGATAAAACCATAAAGCCAAACTTAACAGCACGTTTAAAAATTAACGATTATTCTAAGGAAAAAGCAATTTTAATTCCGCAGAATATTATTTCAGAAAATGCTGAAGGCGAACAATATATTTACATTCTTACCGACAAGCAAGGTGAAAAAGCCACAGCAAAACAGCTAATAATTAAAACCGGTAAAACACAAGGCGATGTAATTGAGGTTATTGAAGGCCTAAAAGACGGTGACGAAATTATAAACGAAGGTGCTCGTAGTGTAAAAGAAGGCCAAAGCGTGAAAATTATAAAATACTAATCGCAATAGACCATGTCAAAACCTAAAAAAATTACCGAAAAAGAGTTTGCACTCTCATCCTGGGCAATTAATAATAAGACGACTATCTATGTGATAATGATCTTGATTTTGTTTATGGGTATCGGCGCCTATTTTGCAATGCCAAGAGAGAGTTTTCCAGAAATACATGAAACAAAGATTTACATAAGTTCTGTATATCCTGGTAACACGGCTGAAGATATTGAAAAGTTAATTACAGATCCACTTGAAGATAAATTAAAGACCGTAAGTAATGTGGTTGAAATTACCTCAACCTCGCAAGAAGACTACTCGATGATTGTGGTTGAGTTTGATGAAGGTATAGATGTAGAGCTTGCAAAACAAAAGGTAAAAGATGAAGTAGATGGCGAAACATCTGGCGAAGATTGGCCAACATTTAACGGCGCTAAAGTAGAGCCAAACATTTTTGAGCTTAATCTTTCTGAAGAAATGCCCATTGTAAACATCAACATTTCGGGTGATTATCCAGTTGCTCAGTTAAAAGAGTTTGGCGAATACCTTCAAGATGGAATTGAAGATTTACCCGAAGTTAAAAAAGTAGACATTCGTGGTGCGCAAGAAAAGGAAGTTGAAGTAGCTGTAGATATTTATAAAATGATGGCTTCTTCGGTTAGTTTTCAAGATGTAACCAATGCCATAAATAATGGAAATATGACGATGTCTGCCGGTAATTTTATTGCTAGTGGCCAACGTAGAACTATTCGAATTATAGGTGAAATAGATAACCCAAAAGATCTAGAAAATTTCGTTGTAAAAAACGAAAATGGCAACACCGTTTATCTAAAAGACATTGCCAATATTAGTTTTAAAGAAAAAGATAAAACAACCTACGCAAGAGAATCTGGCCACAGTGTTGTAATGCTAGACGTTAAAAAACGTGCTGGCAAAAACATGGTCGAAGCTGTAGATAAACTAAAAGTTATAGTTGCCGAGGCTCAGGAAAATGTATTTCCACCAGATCTTACCATAACAATCTCCAACGATCAATCTACTAAAACCATTGGTCAGGTAGACGACTTGGTAAATAATATAATCTTCGGTATCATATTGGTTGTAACCGTCTTAATGTTCTTTTTGGGTTTTAAAAATGCACTTTTCGTAGGTTTCGCCATCCCAATGTCTATGTTTATGTCGCTCATGATTTTGAATGAGCTGGGTTACACCTTAAATACAATGATCCTTTTCGGACTTATTATGGGTCTAGGAATGCTTGTAGATAATGGTATTGTGGTGGTCGAGAACGTATACAGATTAATGGAAGATGAAGGCATGAGTCGCGTTGAAGCCGCAAAAAAAGGTATTGGCGAAATAGCATTACCTATTATTATCTCTACCGCCACTACAGTTGCTGCTTTTATTCCTTTAGGCTTATGGCCAGGTTTAATGGGTCAGTTTATGATTTATTTCCCTATTACACTTTCGGTCGTTTTAGGTTCCTCCCTTATTGTGGCAATATTTTTCAATTCGGTATTAGTTTCCCAGTTTATGACCACCGAAGACAAAGACATGCCGCTTAAACAAATAATAAAGGTTTCAAGCATTATTGCTGGTATTGGTTTGCTAATATTCATCTTTGGTGGGGAATATAGAGCTTTAGGTAGTGTAATGATTTTCACTGCAATTATGCTTTGGGCTTACAGGCTATTCATCAGAAAAGCCGCAAACCGTTTTCAAAATAAATCGCTGGTTAAGCTCGAAAATTGGTATGAAAATAGGCTAACAGGTTCTTTTAAAAGAAAAAGACCGTATTGGATTGTTGGTTTTACATTCATACTATTAATAGTGGCATTTATGGCTTTTGGCGCATCATTAGGTACACAACGTACAAAAGTTGAATTTTTCCCAGACAACAAACCAAACCAAATAATTGTTTACATAGAATATCCACAAGGAACGGATATTGAAAAAACAAACGCTATTACCAATGAAATTGAAAAGAAAGTATATGCAGTTATAGATAACAAGCAATATATAGATGAAGGCAGTAACTTTCTAGTGGAAAGCTCAGTCTCTCAAGTTGGTGAAGGTGCTGGAAACCCGCAAACAGATGGTGGTAGTTCTGCTGAAATGCCTCATAAAGCAAAAATTACAGCCTCTATGCGTGAGTATAAATACCGTAGAGGTGAAGACAGTGAGGTTTTACGCCAAAAAGTGCAAGAAGCCTTAGTAGGCATTTACCCCGGTGTTTTAATTTCGGTTGAAAAAGATGCGAATGGCCCACCAGCTGGAGCACCTGTAAATATTGAATTGGAAGGAGATGATTACAATGAACTTATTGCAACGGCAGAACGTATGCGAAACTTCATTAACAGCAGAAACATTCCAGCGATAGACGAGCTCAAAATAGACGTTAACAAAGACAAACCTGCAATGCAAGTAACGGTAGATCGTGAAAAAGCAGGAGAATTAGGCGTTAGCGCTGGGCAGGTTGGGCAGCAATTACGTAATTCTATTTTTGGAACAAAAGCTGGTGTTTACAAAGAAGATGGCGAGGATTATGATATTTACATTCGTTTTAATGAAAGTAGCAGATACAATACAAGCGCGCTTTTTAATCAATCTATGACGTTTAGAACTAACACGGGTGAGTTACGTGAAGTGCCTATTTCTGCGGTTGCTTCTATGAATAACAGTTCTGGTTTTAGCGCTATTAAACACCGTGATACACGCCGAGTGGTTACAGTTTATTCAGCACTTTCACCAGGTTTTACAGATGCAGGCGCAGTCGTGAATCAAGTTCAAAATGAAATGAGAAGTTTTGAAGATTTACCAGAAAACATCCATATAGATTATACAGGTCAAATTGAAGAACAAAATAAACAGCAAGCCTTCTTAATGGGAGCTTTCTTTACAGGTCTTGGATTAATTTTCTTGATATTAATTTTTCAATTTAATAGTATTTCAAAGCCGGTAATTATTATGATTTCCATTTTCTTAAGTTTCATTGGAGTTTTTGGTGGTATTGTAATTTCTGGAGCGCCATTCGTTATTATGATGACGATGATGGGTATTATTTCACTGGCAGGAATTGTGGTGAATAATGGCGTTGTACTGCTAGATTATGCACAACTCGTTATAGATAGGCGTAAAAATGAATTGGATTTAGATGAAAAGGAATTCTTGAATAAAGAAGAATTATTAAAAAGTATTATTACCGCTGGTAAAGCGCGTTTACGTCCTGTTTTACTTACCGCAATAACAACGGTTCTCGGTTTAATACCACTTGCCATAGGTTTAAATATTGACTTTTTTGGCTTATTTAAAAGTTTTAGCCCAAACATTTATATGGGTGGAGATAACGTAATTTTCTGGGGACCATTAGCATGGACGGTTATTTACGGACTTATAATCGCCACTTTCTTAACTTTGATAATTGTTCCTATTCTATTTTACATTGCAATGCGATTAAAAATGTGGGCTGCATCAAAAAGAAACCCTGAACTTATTTCTGAAAATGACGGAAATGTTGAATATATAGAAACTTCTGAATAAATTTCAGTTGCTTTCTAAATCGAAAACCCTTTCCTAACAGAAAGGGTTTTTTATTTGGAAATGATTTGTAGGAGAAATACTTCGCTGTAAATAGGAAAAACCCTGTTTTATTTTTACAGGATTTAGGTTAACTTGTAGAAATTAACTGACTTGTAACATTTTATATTATGAAAACAATACTCTATATACTATTATTCAACATTAGTGCAGTTGCTTTTGCCCAAAACCCTGCACTTTTGGATCGGGAATGGTTCCTCAATGAAATAGTAATTAATGGTGAAACTTATTTACGCACACCAAATGTTGATGGGTCTGCACATTTTTTAGAGAATGATATAAGTGTCGGCCATCCCATGTGCACTGGAGCTGCCGGAGGAACTATTACCTATACTGGGACGGATATTTTTGAAATTTTTGATACTGTTATATTGTTGGATTTTGGCTGTAATCCAGACGCGACGACTTTTATGAATAAGCATTATGAGTTTTATGGCATAGATTTCATACCTCATAATCCTTTTGAATATTTAATCGAGGCAAATGGAGCTGAACAAAAACTGACGGTAACCAATGTAAATGGCGACTATGTTATTTATGGATCGCAACCCATACTGGCAGTCGAAAGTTTTAATGAAAGTGCTGTTTTTGTATACCCAAACCCTGCAAAAGACAAATTGCATTTAAGTACAACAAACCCCACAGAAAATCTGAAAGTGAAAATATTCAACATAGAAGGCAAACTTTTAAGCAACCTTAAACTTGAAAATCAAACTGTCATAGACGTATCAAATCTAACCAGCGGTATGTATTTTCTAAATATTGAAGATGAAAACGGCAATACAACTATTAAAAAATTTCTAAAAGAATAAGTTATGAAAACATTGCTATACTTTCTGATTTTCAACATCAGTGCAATTTCTTTTGCGCAAGACCCTCAGCTTTTCGAAAATACTTGGTATTTGCAAAAATTAATTGTTGATGGCGAAGAGTATGTACCTCCAACTAACGGTGAAGTGGAGTTTATCCCATTAAATATTTTTCAAGATGTTTTTGACACTGTTGTTTGTTTGAATTTGTCAGGCTATGAACTAACAATTTCAAATACAGAGATAAATGTATTTGAATTTATAATATTACTGGACGAGGCATGTGTTTTATCTGAGAATAATGATTATGAAAATCTTTACTACAATGGCTTTTTTGAATGGCAATCAATGGATAAAACATTCGCATACATAATAGAAAATCAGGGTAATGGCTTATCTTTAATTTTAACGAGCGCTGTTGGAAATAAAGCATTTTATGGCAACCAACAATTGTCAATTCCAGTTTTCTCAAAACCACAATTTTCAATCCACCCTAATCCCGTAAAAAATGAATTATTCTTAAGCACCACAAACCCCATAGACAATCTAAAAATAAAAATCTTCAACATAGAGGGCGAACTTTTAAGCAACCTTAAACTTGAAAATCAAACTGCCATAGATGTATCAAATCTAACCAGTGGCATGTATTTTCTAAATATTGAAGATGAAAACGGCAATACAACTATTAAAAAATTTCTAAAAGAATAAGTTATGAAAACATTGCTATACTTTCTGATTTTCAAAATCAGTGCAATTTCTTTTGCGCAAGTAACAAACATTCCCGATCAAAATTTTGAACAAGCCCTTGTTAATCTGGGAATTGATAGCGATGGAATTATAAACGGTCAAGTTTTAAACAGTGATATAGAAAATGTAACAACACTAAATGTGGTAAATAAAGGGATAGAGGATTTAACGGGGATTGGGGGGTTTACATCCCTAGAAAACTTAAATGTTAGCAGGAATTTTTTAAGTACTCTTGATGTTAGCAACAACATCCACTTGAAAATACTACATTCTTCCAATGACAGTAGTCCAAACATGACTATTGAATCTTTAGATCTTTCCAATAATATAAATTTGGAATTGTTTTATGCTGACGATTTATATTTTTTGGAGAACCTCAATCTAAAAAATGGAAATAACGCTATATTAACCGTTGAGCTATCTTGTACTCTTGATCTGGGTGACCCATGCTTTTTACCTTTAACCTGTGTAACGGTAGATGATGAAGTAGCTGCAACAAATAATGAACCGCCGTATGATACATGGTATATAGCGGCTGATTTTATTTATTCTGAAGATTGCACGTTGGGCATTTTCAGTCAAGAGGAAAAGGCTTTTTCAATCCACCCCAACCCTGCAAAAAATGAATTATTTTTAAGTTCAGAAAACACAGCAGTAAATCTAAAAGTGAAAATCTTCAACATAGAAGGAAAACTTTTAGGCACTCAAAATCTGGAGCTTGAAAAAGAAACTTCAATAGACGTTACAAATCTTAAAAATGGTATCTACTTTTTAAATATTGAAGATGAAAAAGGTAAGATGGAAGTGAAAAAGTTTATTAAAGAATAATATTATAAAAGTTAACTGTAAAGGTTATTGGCCTGCAAAGTTTTGAAAACCTTGCAGGTTTTCCTTTTTAAAACATTTGTGTATTCGTGGTAACTCATTCGCCTAAATAATAATCCCTTCAAAACCACTCCAATTCATTTAATACTTATTAAATTTGCGTCCTCAATTTTTTCAGAAGAAAATGTACAGAACGCACAACAACGGCCAGCTTCGCGCGGCAGATATCAATAAAGAAGTAACCCTTGCGGGCTGGGTACAAAAAACCCGGGACAAAGGTTTTATGGTGTGGGTAGACCTTCGCGACCGTTACGGCATTACCCAACTTATTTTTGACGAAGAAAGAACTTCAAAAGAAGTAATAGAAAAAGCTACAAAACTAGGGCGCGAATTCGTAATACAAATAAAAGGAACCGTAATTGAGCGCGAATCCAAAAACCCAAACATGCCAACCGGCGATGTGGAAATCTTGGTTTCTGAACTAAATATTTTAAACGAATCCCTAACCCCACCCTTCACCATTGAAGACGAAACAGACGGCGGCGAAGATTTGCGAATGAAATATCGTTATTTAGATATTCGAAGAAAACCAGTTCGTGAAAACCTTATATTTCGTTCAAAAGTTGCAATGGCCGTTCGCAATTATCTTTCAAAAGAAGGATTTATTGAGGTTGAAACGCCATATTTAATAAAATCAACTCCTGAAGGCGCGCGCGATTTCGTAGTTCCTTCCCGAATGAATGAAGGGCAGTTTTATGCACTTCCGCAGAGTCCACAAACTTTCAAGCAATTGTTGATGGTTGGGGGATTGGATAAATATTTCCAAATAGTAAAATGTTTCCGCGATGAGGATTTGCGTGCAGACCGCCAGCCAGAATTTACACAAATTGACTGCGAAATGGCTTTCGTGGAACAGGAAGATATTTTGAATGCTTTTGAAGGCTTGACAAAACATTTGCTAAAAGAAATAAACGGCATTGAGATTTCCGAATTCCCAAGAATGACTTATGACGAAGCGATGGAAAAATACGGAAACGATAAACCAGACATCCGTTTCGGGATGGAATTTGGCGAATTGAATACTGTTGCGCAACACAAAGATTTTGGCGTTTTTAACCAAGCAGAATTAGTTGTGGGCATCGCTGTTCCCAGTGGAAATACTTTCACCAGAAAAGAAATAGACAATTTAATAGATTGGCTAAAGCGCCCACAAATAGGTGCTTTAGGGATGGTTTATGTTCGCTGCAATGATGATGGAACCTATAAATCTTCTGTAGATAAATTTTACGATCAAGAAGATTTGGCAAAGTGGGCAGCAGCAACTGGCGCAAAAGCTGGTGATCTAATCTGCGTACTTTCCGGTGCAAAAAATAAAGCGAGAACCCAGTTAAGCGCTTTGCGTATGCATTTAGCAGAACAACTTGGTTTAAGAAAGAATACGGAATTCGCACCACTTTGGGTCGTGGATTTTCCACTTTTGGAATGGGACGAGGAAACAAATCGTTACCACGCCATGCACCACCCCTTCACTTCCCCAAAACCTGGACAGTTGGAACTTTTAGACACCAACCCTGGCGAAGTAAAAGCAAATGCTTACGATTTGGTTTTAAACGGAAACGAAATTGGCGGCGGTTCTATACGAATCCACGATAAAAAAACACAGGCTTTGATGTTTGATTATTTAGGCTTTACACCTGATGAAGCAAAAGCTCAGTTCGGCTTTTTGATGGACGCTTTTCAATACGGCGCACCACCACACGGCGGTATTGCTTTTGGCTTGGACAGACTAGTTGCTATTTTGGGCGGACAGGAAACCATCCGCGACTTTATTGCTTTCCCAAAAAACAATTCAGGACGCGATGTGATGATTGATGCACCAGCAACAATAGACGACAAACAACTCCAAGAACTTCACCTAAAAGTTGAAATAAAATCATAATAAAAAATCCTGCAATTGCAGGATTTTTTGATAGCTTTAAAGATGCCCTCACAAAAAAGAACTTTACTAACCCGCTTCCTCATTTGGAGAATTAAATATATCTCCCACAAACAGTTTGTACTTATTTTAAGTATACTGGTTGGCCTACTAGCAGGAATGGGTGCCGTAATTTTAAAAAACCTCACCCACCTAATACAGCATCTTTTAGAGGGAAAACTTATAGCAGATTACCAAACCGCTTTCTATTTTATTTTCCCACTTATCGGTCTTACGCTGGCCTTTTTGGCGATGCGTTACGTTATTCGCCATAAAGTAAGTCATGGAATTCCTTCAACACTTTATGCAATTTCAAAACGAAAAGGTTTTATGCGCCCTTTTCAAATGTTTGGCAGTTTAATTACTGCGCCTATTACTGTAGGTTTTGGAGGTTCAGTTGGTTTGGAGGGACCGACAGTGGCGACTGGAGCAGCAATAAGCTCTAATCTTTCCAGGCTTTTTCATATGAATCAGTCCACACGCACCTTGCTTATTGGTTGTGCGGGAGCAGGAGCAATGTCTGCTATTTTTAAAGCACCCATTGCCGCCATTATTTTTGCGGTGGAAGTTTTCAGCTTAGACCTTACATTGGCTTCGATGGTTCCTTTGCTTTTGGCATCAGTTTCGGCCGTTACCACTTCCTATTTTTTTCTAGGAAGCGATGTATTACTTCCTTTTAAGATTACAGATAAGTTTGTTATCAACGATCTTCCTTTCTACATTTTACTGGGTCTAGTTGCTTCTATGGTTTCCATCTATTACACAAAGATGTATTCGAATATTCAAGATTTCTTTGAGAAAATTGGAAGCCCAATTAAACGTTTATTGATAGGTGGAATCGGACTAGGCGTTTTAGTATATTTCATCCCACCGCTTTATGGGGAAGGGTTTGACGTGATAAACAATTTGGTACAAGGGAATCCGAGAGTCGCTTTAGAAAATAATTTTTTCAATTTGGACCTTTCCAGTATTTGGGTGGTTATCATGTTATTAGGCGGATTGGTAGTTTTTAAGATTATTGCCAGTGCGCTCACTTTCGGCGCAGGCGGTGTGGGTGGTATTTTTGCGCCAACACTTTTTATGGGAAGTATTATGGGTAATTGTTTTGCAAAAATTCTGAACAATATCGGATTGCTTGATAATCCAGTTTCAGAAAGTAATTTCACGTTGGTAGGAATGACTGGTTTGATGGCAGGAGTACTTCATGCGCCCTTAACAGCAATTTTCTTGATTGCTGAAGTAACAGGCGGTTATGAACTTTTTATTCCTTTAATGCTTACCGCTGCCATCTCGTTTTCGTTGACCAAATACTTCATTCCCCACTCCGTTTATGCGATGGAGTTAGGGAGAAAAGGTGATCTTATTACCCACAACAAAGATCACGCGGTACTCACTTTAATGGACATTACGACGGTAATTGAAAACGATTTTATACCTATATACCCTGAAATGAATCTGGGTGAAATGGTACACGAAGCCATAGTAAAATCTAAAAGAAACCTTTTCCCTGTGCTTAACAAAAAGACAAATGCGTTGGAAGGCATTATTCTTCTGGACGATTTGCGCCCTGTGATGTTCGATCAAAATTTATACGAAGAAGTAAAAGCCAGCGAACTTATGCACAGCCCGCCTGGTTTTATTGACCTCAACGAAGATAAAATGACCGATGTGATGAAAAAATTTCAGGACACTGGCGCATGGAATCTTCCGGTAATCAAAGATGGTGAATACTATGGTTTCGTTTCAAAATCAAAACTGCTCACGGCATATCGAAGAAAATTGATTGATTTTTCAGGTAAATAACTCAGAAATTATAGTAACAATGAAATACTTCATTACCATATTATTTATTGCGGTACTTATAAGTTTGGGCATAGGCTTCTACATTAAACCTGATGATGAAGCCACTGGAAATTTAATTATCGGCCTAACCCTTATGGCTGGTTTTTTTGTTTTGATGCCACTTTTCATTTATCACAGATGGAAAGACAGAAGCGTAAAAGATTATATGCTTACAAAGGAAAACATTGAAAAAATGCAGGAATACCAAAAAGATAAAAAAGTTTGAGGAGCGAGTGATTTAAAAAAATTTTGATTTCCTTAACATTTGAAATCATAATTATTATACATTTGCATACTTAGTATTAATTTATTTTTTATTTAAAATGGAAGGAACAGTAAAATTTTTTAACGAATCCAAAGGATTTGGTTTTATCACTAATGATGACACCGGAAAAGACATTTTTGTACACATAACAGGCTTAAACGGCGAAGCTCTTAACGAAGGTGACAAAGTAGAATATGTTGAAGAAGAAGGAAGAAAAGGACGTGTTGCGGCTCAAGTTCGCGTTATTCACGACTAAAAGATATACGTTACGGATTCTAAAAGCCTTTCAAAAATGAAAGGCTTTTCTATTTAATTTAAGTTTCTTTTCTCGATAAAAAACCTTTTTAGAAGTTGTGAAGCTTCTTCCGCCATTATACCTCCAGTCATTACAGTTTTGGGATGCAATTTAGTATTCAATGTAATACAGCCGCGCTGTTCATCTCTTGCTCCATAAACAATTTTTGAAATTTGGCTCCAAAACAAAGCGCCTGCGCACATCTGGCAGGGCTCAACTGTTACATAAAGTGTACAATCAATTAAATACTTTCCTCCCAAATAATTTGCTGCAGCCGTAATAGCTTGCATTTCTGCGTGGGCGGTAACATCGTTTAGTGTTTCGGTAAGATTATGCGAACGGGCAATGATTTGATTGTTTATTACTATTACTGCACCAATGGGTATTTCTCCATTTTCATAAGCTGCTTCCGCCTCTTGGAAGGCGCGTTTCATAAAATAGGTGTCGTCGTAAGGGGCTATAATACTCAATGTTTAAGATTTCAGGTTTAAAATAATTCTTATAAAATCGAAAATACAAATAAACGAATTCTCCAAGTAACAATTTCGCAATAACTGTATCTTTACATTGTGTCAGAAAGCATCTTAAATAACATAAAATTCCCAGAAGACCTCCGGAAGATTCCGAAGGAAAAATTGCCACAATTGGCTCAGGAACTTCGTGAATTTATTATAAATATTGTCGCTACAAAAGAAGGTCATTTGGGCGCCAGTCTTGGCGTAGTTGAACTTACTATAGCGCTGCATTACGTTTTCAATACACCAGATGATATTTTGGTTTGGGATGTTGGACACCAAGCTTATGGACATAAAATTTTGACAGGTAGAAAAGAAATTTTCCACACAAATAGACAGTTGGGTGGTATCAGCGGTTTCCCAAAACGCAGTGAAAGTGAATATGATACTTTCGGCGTTGGCCACAGTAGTACCGCCATTTCAGCAGCCTTGGGAATGGCAATTGCTTCAAAATTAAAAGGTGAAATTCATAAACAGCACATCGCAGTGGTTGGCGACGCCTCAATTGCAAGCGGTATGGCTTTTGAAGCCTTAAACCATGCGGGCGTTAAGGACACTAATCTTTTAGTTATTTTAAATGATAATGCCATAGGCATCGACCCAAGTGTTGGAGCACTAAAAAATTATTTCACCAAAGTGAAACTGGATGGTGCAAAGGAAGCAGATAATATTTTTGAAGCACTTAACTTCAACTATTCCGGACCAATTGATGGACACGATTTAAATCTTGTTATTTCAGAACTGGAAAGACTGAAAAATGTTCCTGGACCAAAATTACTTCACTTAATTACAACAAAAGGAAAAGGACTTAGGCAAGCTGAAGAAAACCAAGTGGTATATCATGCTCCTGGAAAATTTGATGCAAATACTGGCGATTTAGCTCCAAAAAGTTCCGAAAAACAACCTCCAAAATTCCAAGATGTTTTTGGTAAAACGTTGGTTGAACTGGCTTCAAAAAACGAAAAAATTATAGGTATTACTCCAGCAATGCCAACTGGAAGTTCATTAAAGTTTATGATGGATGCTTTTCCTGAAAGAGCTTTTGATGTAGGAATAGCAGAACAGCACGCCGTTACTTTTTCCGCAGGTATGGCCACACAAGGGTTTAGCGTTTACTGTAATATATATTCCACCTTTTTGCAGCGTGCTTACGATCAAGTGATACACGATGTTTGCCTTCAGAAAATTCCAGTGATTTTCTGTTTGGATCGCGCCGGAATTGTTGGTGAAGACGGCCCAACGCATCACGGTATTTTCGATTTGGCTTATTTAAATTGTATTCCAAATCTCATCATTTTTGCTCCTCGAAATGAAACGGAACTTCGCAATATAATGTTTACGGCACAAAAAGGATTGGGTTTGCCTATAATCATTAGGTATCCTCGAGGCAGAGGAAGAATTTTAGATTGGCAACAACCATTTAAAACTCTTGAAATAGGCAAATCTGATATAGTAAAAAAGGGTGATGAAATTGCTGTTATAACCATTGGAACAATTGCGAACAATGCTTTGGAAGCTATTGAGTCATATCCAATTTCTCTTCAGAAAAAAATTAGTTTGATAGATATCCGTTTTTTGAAACCTTTGGATGAAAAACTTCTGCATCAAGTTTTCAAAAAACACAAAACAATTATTACAATTGAAGACGGAACAATTATGGGTGGATTGGGAACTTCTATCGCTGCCTTTGCCACTTTGAACAAATATAAAAATTCTATTGAAATCTTAGGAATCCCTGATGTTTTCCCAGAACAGGGATCTATTTTAGAATTACAGGAAATTGCGGGTATTTCTTCAGAAAAAATAAAACAAACCTTTCAAAACTATTTATAAAAAAAGAGGCTCTTCCGAGCCTCTTTTAAATTCAAAATTATATAAAACTTAGTTGATTATAAGTTTAGTAGTTTGCGAACGACCCGCACCATCAATCTGCATCAAGTAAATACCTGAAGTAAGACCAGAAGCATTGATAGTTGCATTTTGGTGAAGTTCTATAGTCTGGTTGAAAACTTTTCTACCATTCATATCAAAAATAGATACTGTAGCTTCTCCAACATCAAATCTAGATTTAATGTTAATTTCTCCTTTTGAAGGATTTGGATAAACTACGAAATTATTTTCAATAGCTCCATTGTCAGAAACACCTAACTCACATCCTGTTGGAATATCAAAAGCTTCAACTCCATCAGATTTGCTGTTAGTACTTCCTTGAGTTGCACTTTCTCCTAGACCTCTTCTGGCAAAAGCTCTCCAGATAAGACATCTGTTAGCTCCGCCGTTGGTGAGTTGGTCTGCTTCCAAAATAGCATCGCGACCATCAACAAATCCAGGGCTACAAGGTTGAAGTTTCAGTCCATCCATTACAAGTTGTAAAGCAATATTATTACCTCCAGTACCATTTTTGATGTCTGGGTCAAAACCATATTGGTCAATTAAATCCCATGTTAAGTCCCAAAGCATGGTAGTCCAAACTGAACCTACTCCGTGAGGCGCAACTTGTGTTTTAATACTGTTATAAGTAAAATTGTTTACGGCGAAATCTGTGTTGTAATATTTAGTTCTCAAGCCTCTTCCAGCTACACCTTGTCCAATTGCATAGGTACCTGTACCACGATAATCAGTTCCAGAATCACCAGTTTTCATGGTTATTATCAATCCAAAATAATCACTCCAGCCTTCACCCATCTGCTCTTCATTTTGAAGACATCCAGCTTGTGCAGGACCACCAGTTAATCGGTTTGAGATACCATGTCCATATTCATGAGCAATTATAACATTATCAAGATCGCCATCTCTTTGGAAATTATCTGTTCCAGAACCATCATCTCTAAGTGTAGCGCTCACAGTGTCCCCATTAAGCACGGAAGCAATAAGTGCTTCTCCATCAGATTTATAGATCATAATAGCAGGAATTGTAATTCCCGCCCCGTTTCCGTTCATAGGAATTGGATCTGCACCAATATCATTTACTACAAGTACTCCCAACGCACCAGCATCTTGGGCAGCCAAGACTTTTACGTTATAGTTACAGGTTCCTTTTCTAACAAGTACAATTTTACCGTTCAAATCGGCACTATTAGTAATATTATCACAACCATCATTAGGATCAGTAGAAGTTCCAGAGTCGTCATCCATTATAACCACAAGATTGGCAGTAATACCTACAACTGGCACTGGTGGTGTAAAGTTAGAATTAATTCCATAATATTGGCCTGTCAAAGGTCCATTGTTAACCGTAAGATAAGTTCCTAAAACGCTGCCTGGAGCACTCCAAAGATACATCTGCATTCTTGGCTTACCACCATCTGGAGGTGTTCCAAAATTTGCATTATTCAATCCACTACCATCTTGTGCATCTGCTAATACATAGTCATTTCCGTTACCAAGACCTCCATAGTTCATAGATTGAAAGTTACCACTCTCTTCATCAAAACCATATTGATACATAATATCGTGCATCATATTGTTCATATAAAACAAATTGGTAATCGCTCCATCTCTATATGCTGCAGGAGCTTGAGGCAAGTTAAAAGGAAAATCAAAAGTAAGGGTTGGGCCACCTTCTGCAGTGTCACCCGCTCCATTATTTCCATTTGCATCTTCCATAGCCAATACATTATTTCCACGTGTATGAGTATATTCTGCGCCAGTAGCACCGTCTGTATCGTGCCATCCAAAAGGAGAAGCTGTTGGATCTGATGGATCAGAAATAAGTTGGTGTGTACCTTCATTAGGGCCTATTAAAGGCAATGGAAATACACGATAAGAGGATCCATCACCAAGCATACGGCTTGATTGGTTTACAATTTTATTTGAAAAAAGCATACTCTCAGTATTGGAATGAGAATGTGAGCCCTCTCCAAAATTACAGTTTACTACCCAGTCGTTGGTAGCTAATAATTCTCCTGAAAGCGCATCAATACGAACGCTATAATAATGTGTTGAATCTAAAAGATAAATGCTTAAATCCCAAGCAAGTTTTAAAGCCCCAGTGTCATCCATCTTTTGATAAACAAGCTCTACTGGAATGTTTTCTAATGAAATACTTCCATTGGAAAAAATATAGCTATTGTCTGAAACCGTCTCAATCAAACTCAAGTTTGAAGGGTTTTGAAGTCCAAGCCAATTTGCCGCTTTGGAAATAGCATTTACCGCAGAAATTGAAGGCGAGGTGCTATTTACTTTTGCAGCAGCATTCTCAGTAAAAGAGATTTTAGCGCTATAAACTGCCCCATCTTTAATTATAAAAGGAGAAGTAGAATTGAACAATTTGATGCCTTGATGGCGTTGTTCAACATACACATTATAAGCTTTCAAGGTTTTTGAATAACTCTGTGATGAAATTGAAATGTTCGAAATATCCTGCTGTTGAAGCGAATATTGCGAACGGTTTTGTTGAAGGTACGTTTTTACCAAATTGCTGTAATCCTGCGCGAAGGACATGTTTACAGCAAAAAAGATAATTAAGTAAAGAACTTTTTTCATAAGATTAAAATTAAGTTTTTAGGTGATTCCGATCAGAAATGATTGATCAAAAATTGTTGATTTAAAATTTTCAAAAATTGAATTTATAAAAATATCATAAAATAGGTGATAATCCCTATTAAAATTATGTTTTTAACATTCATAAGAGATAACTATTTCATATAATATCCTTTTTCAATACCAATTCTATATTTCTATATAAAACAAAAGAGGCCATTCAGCCTCTTTGTCTTTAGTTATTTTAAATATTTACTAATTTATAATCAACTTAGTTGTTTGTGAATATTTATCAGCATCAATCCTAATTAAATATATTCCTGCTCTTAAACCACTTGCAGTTAAATTTGTTATAGTACGAAGTTCCATTTGCTTGCTTAGCACTTTTCTTCCATGAACATCAAAGATAGAAATGCTGGCATTCCCCATTTCCTGTCTAGCTTTAATATAAATTTCACCTTTTGATGGGTTTGGATATATAATAAAATTATCTTGAATGCTTCCGTTATCATTTACTCCTAATTGACAATCTGTTGGTACATTGAAAGCCTCAGTACCATCCGATTTACTATTAGAATTTCCTTGACTGGCACTAAGACCCAAGCCCCTTCTTGCAAAAGCGCGCCAAATAATGCATCTGTTTGCGCCTCCATTTGTAGCTTCATCTGCTTCAAGAATTGCATCCCTTCCATCAACAAATCCAGGGCTACAAGGTTGTAACTTCAAGCCGTCAATCACTAGTTGTAATGCAATATTGTTACCGCCAGTACCATTATAGATATCTGAATCATAACCATATTCGTCTATTAAATCCCAAGTCATTTCCCAGAGCATCGCCGCCCATACGGAACCAACTCCATGTGGGGCAACCTCCGTTTTTATATCGTCATACGTATGTGGGTTGATGCCGAAATTAGTACTGTAAGGATATGTTCTGATTCCATTTGGATCACCCGAAGCATAAGAAGCCATTCCTCTAATATCAGCTCCTTGATCTCCATTATATATAGTCATAACCAAACCAAAATAATCGCTCCAGCCTTCTCCCATTTGTTCTTCGTTTTGTAAACAACCGGAATTACCAGGCCCTCCGGTAAGTCTGTTTGAGATTCCATGGCCGTATTCGTGAGTTACAATTTCTGTATCCAAGCTTCCGTCAAGGCTTACCGGAACATCTGTTCCATTTATTGTTCCGTTAACAGAGCCACCACCATCTAATAAGGTAATTATGGGTTCGCCATCAACATTTGAGATAGCAAACGCCGGAATGGAAACTTGACAGCCAACAAGTCCGGCCCCCATAAGTGGAGGATCCCCAGCCACATTGTTTACTATTATTGCTGCAACAGCTCCATTGTTTTGGGCTGCCAATACCTTAAATCCAAATTCACATTCCCCTCTTCTTATTACTGCGATTTTTCCATTCAATGTACCTCCGTTGGTAATATTGTCACAACCATCATTGGGGTCTGTAGAAACACCAGCGTCATCATCCTCAATCAAAACTAAATCTTGTGTAAGATTGATGGGAATTCCAGCGCCAAAACCTGCAGCAACTCCACTATATACCCCCGCAAGTGGACCGCCATTGATGGTGAAAATATTCGCAACTGGAGCAGTACCTCCACCCCAAATATACATTTGCATTCTTGGGTTGCTACCATCTGGTGGCGTTGCAAAGTTTGCATTATTGGTTCCTCCGCCATCTTGTGCCTCTGCATTTACAGAATCACTTCCTGCTCCGCCATTACCATAATTGTTTTCTTGAAAGTTTCCACTGGCTTCATCGAAACCATATTGGTGCATTACATCGTGAATGATATTATTTAAATAAAATAAATTCACTGTTGAGGCATCCCTAAAATTTGCTGGAGCCTGAGGTAGATTAAAAGGAAAATCAAAATTTAAAGAAGCACCACCATCTGGCGAAACTCCTGAATTTGTATCACATAAATCCAAATAGGCATATGCATTATTTCCTCTTGTAATTGTAAATTCTGCACCTATAGCACCATTAGTATCATGCCACCCAAAGGGAGACGCAGTTGCATCTTCAGGTGTGATGACCAACGTATCTGGACCATCATTAGGATTTCTCAGGGGCAATGCAAAGACTCTATACTGAGCGTCAACAAGAATACTTCTTTCTATTGTAGCACTGTTTTCAAATAAAACGCTTTCAACATTTTTTGAGCCATTATTATGATTTACCGCAAAATCAGGAAGTTCACATTGCGAAACCCAATCCATAGTTTCCAATAAATCTCCAGTCATAGCATCAATACGTACACTGTAATAATGACTTGCATCACGCAAATAAATACTTAAATCCCACGCCAATTTTAAAGAATTAGTATTTTCAATTTTTTGATAAACCAATTGTACAGGAATATTTTCCAATGAAATATTTCCATTAGAAAAAACATAGGCATGATCCATTCCTTCACTTAGTAAAATTAAATTGGAAGGTGCGTTCAACCCAAGTGCGCCTGCCGCTTTTGAAATTGCCATATTAGCTGTTAATGCAGGAGTTATGGCATTAACTTTTGAAGCCATATTCTCAGTAAAAGAAACTTTTGCGCTTACAATTGCTCCATCTTTTACCAAAAAAGGAGAAGTAGAATTGAACAACTTAATGCCTTGGTGGCGCTGTTCTACATATACATTGTAGGATTGCATACTTCTTGAAAAACTTTGTGACACCACCGAAATCTCTGAAATATCTTGCTGCTGCAACGAATACAGTGATCTGTTTTGCTGAAGATATGTTTTTATAATCCCGCTATAATCTTGTGCAAAAGACAGATTGACGGTAAAAATGATAAATAAGTATATAATTTTTTTCATAAGATTATAGATTAGGTTTTTAGCGAAATTTTTACTCCATAACAAATTGAAAGAATGTTAATTATGGATGAATTATTCATTTTAAATTTATCATAAAATTTTCGAAATTTTATTAAAAAGCTGATATTTAACACAATTTCCCCCATAAATGATATTATTTTTAAAGATTCCCTTTAATTTTTTGAAAAATTTGAAGTGCATTTCCATCAGTCAATCTAGAAACGTAACTACAGCATTCCATTAAATATTGATAAACAGAAAGATTTTTGGAAAGCTCACCATCAAACATTCGCAATAATAATTTATCGTAATGGCGCTCGCTTCCGTTTTGATGATTTTCATAGGCCGTGGTGAAACCATCAAGCAAGGTTGATAATATATTGTAGCCCGCAATTTCCTTTTCCATCACTTCTTTGCTTTGGTACACTTTCTCAACACTTATTTTTATAATGTCGGCAATTTGAGCTTTGTATTGGCTTTTATCCAACAATGCTTCGGAAAAATTACCTTTTAAAATTTCTTCTTCGTTTTCTAAAAAAATAGTCGCTGCTTCAGCAATCAATGTATTTATGGCTATTGCACGTAAATAAGCCAATCTGTCTGGCGAAGTGTTTAAACGTGAATAAACTTCTGTTTTTAAATTATTCCGAACCAAATTGATTAAATATTCCAATGCAATATCTTCTTCAATTAACCCTAGATTTATGCCATCTTCAAAATCTATTATCGTGTAACAAATATCGTCCGCAGCTTCAACAAGAAAAGTAAGCGGATGCCGCGCAAAGCCATTATTGTTTCTATTTAAAAGACCGAGCTCGGAAACAACTTCACTGAAAAATTCTGTATCACTTTGAAAAACACCGAATTTTTTATCGGCAACATGTGTTGTTGGCTTCTTCGGAAGTGATTGTTTTGGGTATTTCATAAACGCGCCCAAAGTTGCATAAGTCAACCTTAATCCGCCTTCAACACCATTTTTGGATTCTGTCAAAATTTTGAAACCGTTCGCGTTTCCTTCAAAATCTACCAAATCCTGATATTCTTTTTCGGTTAGTCGTTCTTTAAAGCGCTTACCATTTCCGTTTAAAAAATAATCGCCGATTGCTTTTTCACCGCTATGTCCGAATGGCGGATTGCCAATATCGTGCGCTAGAGCCGCCGCAGCAACAATTGCTCCAAAATCATTGAATTGATAGCCATGAACACTCTGTAATTGCGGATGTTTTTTCAATAGTTCCTTTCCCACAATTCTTCCCAACGAGCGACCCACAACGGAAACTTCCAAACTATGCGTCAATCGTGTGTGAACGAAAGAGGTTTTTGAAAGCGGAATTACTTGCGTTTTATCCTGTAAACTTCTGAAAGCCGACGAAAAAATAACACGGTCATAATCTACCTCAAAACCTAAACGGGTTTCGTTTTCTTCAATCCTTATTCTTTTTCCAGTATGCCCTTGCTTTCTTAACGAAAGCAGCTGTTCCCAATGCATCATAATTCAAAAATTTTTGAAGCAAGATACCAAATTCAAAAAGTAAAGCAATGATAATTTTTGGGTTGTTGCTTAACATTCCGCTAACAAAATAGTGACGAATTGGTAACTCCCAATTAACACCGTCTTTACATAACGAGAGTTCCTTTGCACAAATAAATCAAACGACAAAAATGAAAACAATTATTAAAGTTTTATTCTTCCTTTTAACTTCCATTACCATTGCGCAAACAGGGACTGTTGTTGGAAAACTTACAGATACAGAATACAATAACGAACCTTTGCCATTTGCCAATATTTTTTTGAAAGGAACTTCAAAAGGTATAACCTCAGACATTGACGGCTTGTATTCTTTGGAAAACATTGAGCCCGGAACCTATACAGTAGTATATAGTTTTGTGGGATATGAAACGGTTGAAATACCCAATGTTAATGTAATTGCAGACAAAGTAACTAATATAGATGTACCAATGGGAGCTAGCGCAGCAGCGTTGGATGAAGTGGTAATTAAAACTACAACACGTCGCGAAAGTGCGGTTGCTTTACTGCTAGAGCAGAAGAAAGCAGTTGGAATTACACAATCCATCGGCGCAGAAGATCTTTCCAGAAAAGGTGTAAGCGATGCTGAAGGCGCGGTAACCAAAGTAACAGGAATTAAAAAACAGGCAGGCGTAAAAAACATTTTTGTTCGCGGTTTGGGTGATCGTTACAATTCCACAACTTTAAACGAATTGCCTCTTCCTTCCGAAGATCCAGAATACAAAAACATTTCGCTGGACTTTTTCTCTAGTGATGTTATTGAAAGTGTAGGCATCAATAAAACGTTTTCTGTGCCGCTTTACGGCGATGTTGCAGGAGCGAATATAAATATTGTGAGTAAAGAGCTTACGGGACCAGCAAGTTTGCAGTTTTCTATTTCGCCGGAAGTGAATTCACGAGCTATAGGAAAAGATTTTTTAATTATGGATAACGCTAAATACATTGGCAATATTCACAATACACACGTACCTATTACTGATTTGGGGGTTCATGCTTTTGACAATAATTTTAAGCAAAACGCACAAAACGCTCAACTTAATTCTAGTTATTCCCTTTCTGGCGGAAAACGTTTCGATATTGGCAACAATAGGTTGAGTATTTTCCTAGTGGGGAATTTTGATAACAAATACGAATATCGAAAAGGAAATTCAGACAGAATAAACTCTGCTGGAGGTTTTAACCAAGAATTTGAAAAAACCGAATACAACTACAACGTTTCAAAACTGGCAATGGCCAATGTGAAATGGCGTTTTCAGGAAGGAGATTACATTGCTGCAAACAGTATGTTTATCAAAAACAACAGTCAAAGCGTTGCTGATTATTACGGACTGAAAGCAGGTCTTACTGAAAATGACGAACCTGAAAATCCAGTTCGCGCATTAATTAGAAGACAACAGGAAAACGAAAACAATCTTTTTGTAAACCAACTTTTAACCTCGCTTACTCTCACTGAAAAACTAAGTTTGGAAGCTGGAGCATCTTATAATACCATTCGCAGTTATGAACCAGATCGAAGAACCAATACGTATGTTATTGATGTAAATTCTGATATTGCACGAGCTGCTTCAGGAAGTGCATTGAATAACCGTTTTTATTCAAATCTTGAAGAAAATGATTTAGCAGGAAAGCTTTATTTGGATTATGCCATAAATGGTAAAAACGAAGACAGCAAAAACAGTAAAATCCGTTTGGGTTATAATTATAGAGATACAGACCGTACATTCAATTATACCCAAATAAACTACATTTTTGACAGCCCAGCAGTAGTTGATATTGATAATCCAGATACTTCACTTTTCAACCAACAATCTTTGAATAATGGAATATTTAGACTTACCACAAACCGTGGCGATGGTCGTGATGGCAAAGACCCGTTCATTCCTTTTTCTTATGACGGAACTAGAACTATTCACTCAGGTTTGGGAGAAGTGAGCTATGATTTTTCAAATAGCTTTTCAGCAAACGTTGGCGTTCGTTACGAAAAAGTGAAGCAGGAAGTTCTTTTTGACACCAATCTTGCTTCAACAAACGACCCTAATACAGATCCTTCATTAATAGATGAAAATTTCGTGCTACCAAGTTTTAGCTTGAAATATAATTTCACTGAAAACAGCATCGTGCGTTTAGCAGGAAGCAAAACATATACCCTTCCTCAATTTAAGGAAGTAGCGCCTTTTCTTTATGAAGACGTGAGTTTCAACAGTTTTGGTAACCCAGACTTGTTGACTGCAGATAATTATAACTTGGATTTGAAATACGAATACTATTTCAGTCCAGGGGAAATTATTGCTGTTACAGGTTTCTACAAGAACATTAAAAACGCCATTAACCGTATTGAAGTGAATTCCGCCGCCGGCGAATTATCTTACGTAAATACTGGCGATGCAACTATTGCAGGAGTTGAACTTGAACTGAGAAAAAACATTCTGAAACTTTCAAATGATTCAAACAGTGAAAAGACTTTGACGTTCGGCTTGAATGCTTCTTATTTATACTCAAACCAAAAACTAGAAGACGTTCCAACGGATAATTTAACGGTTCGTTTCACCAACAAAGAAGATGAATTGGAAGGTTCTTCCCCATTCATTTTGGGCTCAGATTTAACATTGAACTTGAAAAAGAAAAACAGTGGAATTACTAGTTCAGTAGTTTTCAACTACAACAGCAAAAGTATTTACTCTTTAGGAACTGGCGGCGATGACGCAAACCCAGGTTCAGGAAAGCAAAACATAATGCTTTCTGCCATACCAACTTTAGACTTCATCAACAAAATAGCCATCAATGAAAACTTCGGAATTAAACTTAACATTAAAAACATATTAGACCCCGAGTACAAATTAACTCAAGAAGTGAACAATATTGGGGTGCCAAATGCCACTTTGCCCGACGGACAGGAAGTTCCAGTAGAAACCTACAAAAGAGGTGTTGTTTTTAGCGCTGGAGTTTCCTATTCATTCTAAAAAATACAATTAACAGAACGATAATATTAACCTAAACGTAACGAAACAAGCCAATTGTTTCTTTGCACCAAACTTTTAAAACAAAACAAAAAAATGAAAAAATTTCTTTTATCAAGCTTTGTAATCGCAACATTAGCCCTTACTGGCTGTAGTAAAGACGATAGCCCCACACCTGTGGCTGCTACTTGTAATGATGGAGTTCAAAACGGTGACGAAACCGGTATCGATTGTGGCGGTTCTGCGTGTGTGCCTTGCACAGTACAAGCTGAAAAGGACGGTATAATAGCATCACAAGATGATCCAGATTTAGACCCATTAGATTTGAAAGGCGATGTTACTGCTGATGTATGTCTTACAGCAGATAAAGTATGGATTCTTAATGGTCCTTTACACGTTAAAAATGGCGCAACTTTATGTGTTGAGCCAGGTACTACCATTAAAGCTACTGCAGGTGGAACAAATGTGTATGTTGCAATAGAACAAGGTGCAAAAATCAATGCTGCTGGTACGGCTGCCGCCCCTATTAAATTTACTTCAAACGCTGGAAATCCAAGATCTGGAGACTGGGGTGGAATTCTGTTAATTGGGAAAGCACCAATTAGTGGTGGTGGAACTGCAACTACTGAAGTTGTAGATTTAACTTACGGTGGAACTACTCCTAACGACAATTCTGGAGTTATGAAATATGTGGAAGCTTCTTATACTGGTGCTCGTATTAATGGAGATAAGGAATTCAATGGAATTACTTTCTATGGAGTTGGAAATGCAACAGTTCTTGAAAACTTAGCAGTATTTTATGGTGATGACGATGCATATGAATGGTTTGGCGGGACAGTTAATGTGAAAAACTTAATGGCCGTAAACATTAAAGATGATATGTTTGACTGGACTCAAGGATGGACAGGAACCGCAACAAACCTTTATGGTTTACGTGAAGAAAATTTCACATCAATTACTGAAGATCCACGTGGTTTGGAAGGTGATGGAAACCTTGATGGAAATTCTCCTGGGGATAGCGGTCAGTCAAATCCAACCATCAATGGCTTGGTTTTGATAAACGGAGCAACAATTGAAATGGCTGATATGATAAAAGTACGCAGAGGGAGTGGACTTACACTAACCAATGCATATGTAGCATTTGCAAACGCAAACGCAAAAGCGTCAGATTTTATAGACTTAACAGATTCTAAAGGTGATGCTAAAGGCTCTTTGGTTAATCTTTTAGTAGTTGGGGATTCTTCAACTGGTCTTGATATTGCAGATATTAAAACTACTGCAGATGCAACAATCAATGTAACAGATGGAACCGTTCCAACAGTAAGTAGAGATTTGTTTAACTGGACAGGGTACGTTTTTGAATAAAGTATTGAATTAGCAAAAAAAACAAAAACCCCCGGTTTCTAACGAAATCGGGGGTTTTTTGTATTAATCTTTATATTTTAATTTGTAACCAATTGTGTATTGGAAGATTTCCAAGTAACAACTTTTGCTACACGAGCATCCATATAGTTTACTTCTTTAATATCTTTATCCGTAAAGAAATACCAAGTCCCTACTTTTTCACCGTTATTGTATTCTGCCACGGCTGTTTTATTTCCTTTTAGATCATAACTTACCCATTCTCCTGTAAGTTTATTTTCTTTGGTGTAATATCCTGTTTGTGCCACCATTCCATTATCGTGATAGATTGTTGCCTCAATTACAGCACCATCTAAAAAATATGTGTTTTCTTTTTTGTTCTGTGAAAAGGAAACTGAGGTTATTAATGCGATTGCTAAAATTGTGATTATATTTTTCATCTGTAAAAGTTTTAATGATTCTGAATATTCAAATTTACAAAATTAACCTTTAAGAAATGATTACGTAACGTTATCATAACATTAAAGCTTTAATTGTCTATTAGTCAATTATTTAAAAAATGTTTAATTTTTAAATTGATAACTTAATGATTTGATAAAGCTAGATTTACACAAAATAAACATTTGGTGATTTTCTTTGTGTTCGCCTTGAAAAGAGGCGAAATTTAAAATCGTTTAGTTTTTGTCGACTAGATTTTAAAACTGGGCTGTTCTTACTGGACAGCCCTTTTCTTTTATAATTCGGAACAAACTGAATTAAGTAACTTAACATTAAGGAAACATGAGGCAAATATAAAAATCAGTCCTTTGCAGCGACAAAAACTAAAACTGATTTTTAATGTATCGCATGCACTTACTTTTCAGTGCCTTGATGCTTTCTTTTATAACTGCATTTTCGCAGGAAGCATCAGACAATCCTTTTTCCTTTAAGTGGGATAATGGCTTTAAACTTGAAAGCCAAGACAAACAATTCTCTTTAAAATTTGGCGGCCGTATAATGGTGGATCACGCCTACTTTTTACAAAATGAAGAATTAGATGCTAATTTTGGCCCACTCGTTTCCAAAAGCGAAACAGAATTTAGACGTGCGCGTTTATTTATGTCAGGAACCGTTTACAGCAATGTGGAATTTAAGTTGCAATTTGATTTTGCCGGTGGCGATGTTGCTTTTAAGGATGTATTTATAGGTCTTACAGATGTTCCAGGGCTTGGAAACATACGCATTGGCCACGTAAAGGAGCCTTTCCGTTTAGACGCATTAACGAGTAGTAAATATATTACGTTTATGGAGCGTTCATTTATTATAGACTTTTCGCAAGAACGCAATAATGGTATTTTAGTTTTCAATGATTTCTTCGGAAAACGTCTTTCCGCCCAAGCTGGTGCTTTTAGAATGGCAAGCAACAACGGGAATGATATACTCGCAGATGATGGATATGTTCTTACTGGAAGAATTACCGGATTAGCCCTTCAAAATCCTGAAAAAAAACAATTACTTCACCTCGGATTGGGATACAGTTATAGAAAACCAGATAGCAAAACTTATAGTGTTGCTTCACGGCCCGAAGCCCATCTTGAACTAAAATATATAAATACTGAAACTATTGAAAACGTAGCAAATATTAACCTCGCAAATTTTGAAGCAGCTTTTGTTAGCGGCCCCTTTTCAATACAAGGTGAATATTTAACTGCAACAGTAAATAATAATATTGACGCTACTTTTAAAAAATATAACTTTGAAAGTTATTATGGTCAATTGAGCTATTATATTACCGGAGAAAGCAAAAATTACAAAGGCTCATACGAAGGCTTTGACAGGGTAAAACCAAAAAAGAATTTTGGTGGAAAAGATAAAGGAGCAGGAGCGTGGGAAATAGCATTGCGTTATTCAAACTCAGATCTTAACAACAATGATGTTTTGGGTGGGCAGCAATCTGATATTACGCTAGGTTTAAATTGGCATCTAAACCCAGTAACCAGAATAATGATAAACCACGTATGGGCAAATATTGAAAACAAAGGCAATGCAAACATTTTGCAAGGCCGTTTACAGATAGATTTTTAAGAAATACAGTTAACAATTTGGTAACAATAAATCCTATTTTATGTGGGAAATTTGCACCAGTTTAAATAAGAAGAAATGGATAATATTTATTTATTAATGATTGTTGCCCTCGCCGCACTTGCCATTGCAGATTTGGTGGTTGGGGTTAGTAATGATGCCGTAAACTTTTTAAACTCTGCTATTGGATCTAAGGCAATCTCCTTCAGAACCATATTAATTATTGCAAGTTTGGGGATTTTCATTGGCGCAGTTTTTTCTAGCGGAATGATGGAAGTTGCACGAAAGGGCATCTTCGTTCCAGGCGAATTCTACTTTGACGAAATCATGATCATTTTTATGGCGGTAATGATTACCGATATTTTATTGCTGGATTTTTTCAACACAATTGGTTTGCCCACATCTACAACAGTTTCCATTGTCTTTGAACTTTTGGGCGCAGCCGTTATTATGGCGTTAATAAAAATTGGCCATTCTGATACGGAATCAATTTCAGCAATAACTAAATACATTAATACTGATAAAGCCTTAGAAATTGTCTCTGGTATTGTAATATCTGTAGGTGTGGCCTTTTCTGTCGGGATGGTAGTTCAGTATATCTCACGACTTATTTTCACGTTTCATGCTGAACAAAAGATGAAATACTTCGGCGCCATTTTTGGCGGTGTAGCACTAACATCAATTAGTTATTTCATATTAATGAAGGGTCTAAAAGGAACTCCTTTCTATGGTAGCTTTAAAGGTATTCTTGAAACAAATATTTGGTTGTTAATAGGTGTTAGCTTCGTTGCTTGGACAGTATTTTCGCAACTTTTTATGATGATTTTCAAAAAGAGCATCCTTATCATAGTGATTGCAGTTGGTACATTTAGTCTTGCCTTGGCTTTTGCAGGAAATGATTTGGTTAACTTTATTGGTGTTCCAATGGCTGCATATCACAGTTTTATGGATTGGTCAGCCTCGGGGATTCCTGCATCTGAATATAGCATGAACAGTTTAGCCGAAGCAGTTCCAGCAGAACCTGTATTGCTTTTTATTGCAGGCGGTGTTATGGTTCTTACACTTTGGTTTTCCAAAAAAGCAAGAACCGTTTCTGATACCGAAATTGATCTTGCCCGCCAAGGTGAGGGACACGAAAAGTTTAGCCCGAATATGCTTTCAAGATTTTTGGTAAAATCCGGCACCCAACTGTCAACTTATTTTGAATTCATTATCCCACAATCACTTCAACAAAAAATAGACAAGCGTTTTGAAAAGCCGGTTGTAAACCTTCCAAAACATAAAACTTACGAATTACCAGCGTTTGACATGATTCGTGCCTCCATAAATTTAGTGGTCGCAGGTATTTTGATAGCCTCTGCAACATCAATGAAACTTCCACTTTCCACAACATACGTAACCTTTATGGTAGCAATGGGGACTTCCTTAGCAGATAGGGCTTGGGGTCGTGAAAGTGCCATTTATCGCGTTGCAGGAGTGCTGAATGTAATTGGTGGTTGGTTTTTTACAGCCTTCGTTGCGTTCGCAGCAGCTGGAACTTTAGCATACTTAATCTATATTGGAAGAGGTGCAATGATTGCAGTATTGTTATTGCTCGCAGTTCTATTGTTGGTGCGAAATTATCTTTCTCATAAAAATAAAGTAAAGCTGAAGTTAAACAAAACTGGCTTGAAGAAAGCAGAGAGCAAAACTGTGCAGGGCATTATTCAAGAAAGCGCAGTAAATATTAGCAATGTGGTTTCACGATCAAACAAAATCTATAGCGATATGCTTCGCGGTTTGGCAAAACAAGACACCAAAAAGCTGAAAAAGAGCAAAAAAGGTGTAAACAAACTGAATGACGAAGTGGAAGAATTGCGTGACAACATTTTCTACTTTATTAAAAACCTAGATGAAACCAGTGTTCGCGGAAGTAACTTCTATATCACGATTCTTGGATATTTGACGGATGTTGTACAGTCTTTGGAATTTATTTCGAAAGCCAGCTTCAAGCATGTGAACAATAACCACAAAGCACTTCGCTTTAATCAAATAAAGGATTTGCAGGAAATAGACCAACATTTAGAAGAACTTTTAAATGAGATTGAAGATATTTTCCACAAAAAGGAATTCCAACGAATTAAAAGCGTACTCAATAAAAAAGAAGAAATTTTCGAAAGTCTTTCAAACAAAATTGAGAAACAAATAGCTAGAACCCGAACCGAGGAATCAAGTCCTAAAAACACCACCTTGTATTTTAGCCTTTTACTTGAAACCAAAGATTTGGTAACAGCCTTGATGAATTTGATGCAAGAGTATTATACAAGTTATAAGAAAACGTAACCAATTAGTTTTAAGATAAAAAAAGGAGCCCACTTGGCTCCTTTTTTATTTGGTAATAATTTCTAGAATTTCTCTAAAACGTATAGGGCATATGCCTTATTTTGAGTGTTTAAGAGATGATTTTTGGCCTAAGAAATACATCTTTAGAAATTAATGTTGGAATATTGCTATAGAAATTCTAAAACCAAAATAATTATGAAACTAAAATTTTTATCCATTTTATTTATGATGGCGTGCGGGTTTATTTTCGCCCAGGAAAAGATTAAATATAGCGACGAAGATCGCGACATGCTCAAAGCCTATTATTTCAATGAAGGTTTTAACCAACCAGCTATGAAAAAAGTTTCAACCGTAATCATGAAAGACGGCTCAGAACATAGGGGTTATTGTAAAGGGGTTATAACCAAAAAAGGGCAGATTGCCGAAATCTATTTTAAAGACAGCATAACGGACCAAAAAAATACCTATGAAGCATCTCAAATTGCTGAAGCTTATCTATACGCAAGTGGTTTTGAGAAATTCGGGAAAGTATCTCAAAAAATGAACAACTTCGGTATGGGCAGACAAAATAATATGAAAAAACTGACCAGTAACGACCAAATTTATTTTGTGAACCAAAAAGTTTCTATAAAAAACAAAAAAGAAGAACAAGAATTTTTGATGCAGCTTATCAATCCTGATTTCAGTCAAATAATTTCAGTTTACCACGATCCATTTGCTAAGGAATCAAAAGGATATTCAATTGGCGGAGCGCCAGCAATCGGTGGTTCAGGAGTTATTAAATCATACTATGTGCAAAAAGGTGATAAAGTAATGTGGCTTCCTAAAAACGATTTCGAGGAAAACTATGATTTCCTTTTTGGTGACAACGCAGAGTTTATAGCAAAATATCCATACAACTCAATTAATTGGGATTGGTTTAGCGGATTGGTTTTGGAATACACCAGAATGTCTGCACCTAAAGAATAATACTTTTTAAAAATAGCGTATTAAAAAAGCCCTTGTTTCTAAACATGGGCTTTTTAATTTATTTAAAGCAATTGTAAATTTAAGATCCGCACATCAAACAATCATCATCTGCAGCGTTTTTGGATTGTGCTAGCATTTCACGCAATTCTTGCGGAGTCATTGGTTTTGTTGAAACATTCTCGATTACAACTGCTTCAACTTCTGCACCAACGGTTTCTTTTTTCTCTTCTTTTTTAAGGGTGAATTTAATGGCATCCACAGCACTTTTTGTCCGCAGATAGTACATTCCGGTTTTAAGGCCGCTTTTCCACGCATAGAAATGCATTGAAGTAAGTTTTGCCATATTCGCGTTTTCCATAAACAAATTTAATGATTGGCTTTGATCAATGAAATAGCCACGTTGACGGCTCATATCGATAATATCTTTCATAGAAAGTTCCCAAACAGTTTTGTATAGTTCTTTTAAATCCTGTGGAATTATTTCCACATCTTGAATAGAACCATTGGCACGCATAATTTCTTCCTTTAAATCTTCGTTCCAAAGTCCAAGCTCTACCAAATCTTCCAAAAGATGCTGGTTCACAACAATGAATTCCCCAGAAAGTACGCGACGTGTATAAATGTTTGAAGTGTAAGGCTCAAAGGCTTCATTATTTCCTAGAATCTGAGAAGTAGAAGCAGTTGGCATTGGCGCTACCAAAAGTGAATTTCGAACGCCATGTTTTTTAATGTCTTTTCGAAGCTTTTTCCAATCCCAGCGCCCGCTCAATTCCTCATCTTTTATTCCCCATAAATTATGTTGAAAAAGGCCTTCGGAAATAGGCGAACCTTTATAGCTTTCATAAACGCCATCCTCTTTTGCTTCTTCCATTGAAGCCGTGAGCGCCGCAAAATATAGGGTTTCAAAAATTTCTTGGTTCAATTTTTTTGCTTCATCGCTAGTGAACGGCAAACGAAGCATTATAAATGCATCTGCTAACCCTTGAATTCCCAAACCAATGGGACGGTGACGCATGTTTGAATTCTCCGCTTCAATTACCGGATAGTAATTTCTATCGATTACCCGGTTCAAGTTTTTTGTAACGCGTTTTGTTACTCTAAAAAGTTCTTTGTGATCAAATTCCTTGTTTTTCACAAACATCGGCAATGCGATTGAAGCCAAATTACAAACGGCAACCTCATCTTCCGAAGTATATTCCATAATTTCAGTACATAAATTTGAAGAACGAATAGTTCCCAAATTCTTCTGATTACTCTTGCGGTTCGCAGCATCTTTATAAAGCATATAAGGCGTACCCGTCTCAATTTGAGATTCAAGGATTTTCTCCCAAAGTTCACGTGCTTTTACGGTTTTTCTACCTTTATTTTCTGATTCGTATTTATGGTATAAAGCTTCAAATTCCTCACTGTGGCATTTGTAAAGATCTGGGCATTCGTTCGGGCACATTAATGTCCATTCCGCATCGGCCTGAACACGTTCCATAAATAAATCTGGAATCCACATTGCGTAAAAAAGATCGCGGGCGCGCATTTCTTCTTTTCCGTGATTTTTTTTCAAATCCAAAAAATCGAAAATATCAGCATGCCAAGGTTCTACATAAATTGCAAAAGACCCTTTTCGTTTTCCACCACCTTGATCCACGTAACGCGCAGTATCGTTAAAAACACGAAGCATCGGTACAATTCCGTTTGAAGTTCCATTAGTGCCAGAAATGTAAGATCCTGTTGCGCGAACGTTGTGTATTGACAATCCTATTCCGCCGGCAGATTGTGAGATTTTTGCGGTTTGTTTCAATGTATCATAAATTCCGTCGATGCTGTCGTCTTTCATTGCAAGCAAAAAGCAAGAAGACATTTGTGGTTTCGGAGTTCCACTGTTAAAAAGTGTTGGCGTGGCATGTGTAAAGAATTTCTTAGACATCAACTCATAGGTCTCTTTTACGGAGGCCAAATCATCCAAATGAATTCCCACCGAAACACGCATCAACATATGTTGCGGACGCTCAACTATTTTTCCATTTAATTTCAACAAATACGAACGCTCCAAAGTTTTAAAGCCGAAATAATCATACCCAAAATCACGATTGTAAATGATTGTAGAATCCAATTCTTCTGCATTATTTTTTATCACATCAAAAACCTCATCGCTCAGCAATGGCGCTTTTTTTCCGGTACGCGGATTTACATATTCGTAAAGATCCGTCATCACTTCCGAAAATGATTTTTTCGTGTTTTTATGAAGGTTGGAAACAGAGATTCGAGCCGCCAAACGTGCATAATCCGGGTGCGAAGTAGTCATTGTTGCAGCAATTTCCGCAGCCAAATTATCAAGTTCGCTCGTTGTTACGCCATCGTAAAGCCCTTCAATAACGCGCATTGAAATTTTTACGGGATCTACCAATTCATTCAAACCGTAACATAATTTGCGCACGCGAGCCGTGATTTTGTCGAACATCATTGGTTCTTTGCGGCCATCTCTTTTTACTACATTCATAATTTTAAATATTTTATTGGTTAGTATTTTAGCTGAAAAACTTGGGGCGCAATGGGTATATTGCACAAAATCAACTAACTCTATTGAAAATGTTTATTATGGGGAAAGCGAAGGCTTTCTAAAATTCTGCGTCGAAACTGATTTTATTAGATTCCTTGTCTTTGTTGGTAACACCAGCTTTTTGGTATTCACCAACGCGCTTTTCGAAAAAATTAGTTTTCCCTTGAAGCGAAATCATATCCATAAAATCAAATGGGTTGGTAACATTGTATTCCTTTTCGCATTCCAATTCAACCAAAAGTCTGTCAGTTACAAATTCAAGATACTGTGTCATCAATTTTGAATTCATCCCGATCAAACTTGCAGGAAGCGATTCGGTGATAAATTCACGTTCAATGTTTAAAGCGTCCACAATAATTTCGCGAATGCGTTCTTTGGAAACTTTATTTTGCAAATGGTGATTGTGAAGATGCACTGCAAAGTCACAATGTACGCCTTCATCGCGTGAAATCAACTCATTTGAAAAAGTTAGTCCTGGCATGATTCCGCGCTTTTTCAACCAAAAAATAGAACAGAAAGCTCCTGAAAAGAAAATTCCTTCAACAGCCGCAAAAGCTATTAAACGTTCCGCGAATGAATCGCTTTCAATCCATTTTAGCGCCCAATCTGCTTTCTTTTTAATTGCAGGAAAATTGTCTATGGCGTTGAAAAGCGCATGTTTTTCCTTATCGTCTTTTACGTAGGTATCAATCAACAATGAATAGGTTTCACTGTGAATATTTTCCATCATAATCTGGAAACCGTAGAAGAATTTTGCTTCGCTGTACTGAACTTCATTCACGAAATTCTCAGCAAGATTTTCGTTTACAATGCCGTCAGAAGCTGCAAAAAATGCAAGAATATGTTTTATAAAATAACGCTCGTCGTCATTCAATTTTGAAGTCCAATCGGTAAGATCTTGGTGCAAATCAATTTCTTCGGCAGTCCAAAAACTAGCTTCGCTCTTTTTATACCACTCCCAAATGTCGTGATGTTGGATTGGAAATATTACGAATCTGTTTTTGTTTTCCTGTAAAATTGGTTCAATTGCACTCATTTGTCCTTTGTTTTTTAGATTAAGTTTTGCCGCTACTTGGGACTAACAAATATGTGAAAATTTAAAGGAAAAAAGGGTGTGATTTAGTTAAGGTTTTTAACAAAGTTTTCAACACGTGACTTTCAATTGTTTACAAATTTTTTTAAATTTTGTTTTATAAACTATTGGTTTAATGCAGTTTGAAAATTATTTAGTAGCCTCCCGAACACAAAAAGTTTACAAAAAATGAAAACAATAATAAATTTTTTTAATGAATTTAAATCGTTTCGTAAGTGCTTATTATATTGATGTTTTCACAATAAAGTAGCCTTAAATGCGCATAGAAAATTAAGCGATTAAGCGATTGCGGGAAAAGAAACCTTAAAAGTTGTTTTTTCTTCAAATGAATCCAAAACAATTGTTCCACCGTAAGTTTCAACTATATTTTTTACCATTCCCAAACCTAGCCCCATTCCGCTAGTTTTTGTTGTGAATTGGGGTTCAAAAATACAGCTTCTGTTTTCTTCGGGGACACCAACTCCATTGTCAGTAACCGTGATATAAACCGAAGTTTCATCACAATTTACTACTACTTCTATCCTCGGTTCTTCGGGTTTTTTCTGCTCAATGGATTGAATGCAATTTTTCACCAAATTTGTAACCACTCTAATTAATTGTGTGCGATCAAAACGAGCCCGGACTATTTCTTCTTCAGAAAAGAAATAAATATAATCTTCATTAAAAATATCTAGTGCCAGCTTTGTAATTTTTACCACATTCAAGGTTTCGTCTTGTTGTGCAGGCATTTTTGCGTATGTTGAAAACGCTGAGGAAATAGAACTAAGCGTATCAATCTGCTGCAGCAATGTGTTTGTGTATTCAGCCATTTTTTTGTCCACTTCAGGATCATTGCAATCAAATTTACGTTGAAAGCTCTGAACGGTAAGTCGCATTGGCGTGAGCGGATTTTTGATTTCATGCGCCACCTGTTTTGCCATTTCGCGCCAAGCGGTTTCACGCTCGTTGGCTGCAAGTTGGACCGCACTGCTTTCAAGCTCATCAATCATCCCGTTGTATGAATTTACAAGCAACGAAATTTCCTGTGGCGTATCGCTAATATGAATTTTTTTATTTCGGGTATCAAAACGAGTTTCGGAAAGCTTCTCGCTAATTTCCTTTAAAGAACGAGTAATGTATTTGGAAAGAAAATAGGAAATAACAATAGCGGCAAGCAACATAAAAAAATAGGCAATGCCAAGTTGATATAGATAATCGGTAAGTTCTTTGGTTATAAAACCGTCGTCCTCAATATATGGAAGACTCAGTATTGCCAAGGGTTTGAAGTAATTATCTGTAATGTAAGTATAGGAAGATTGATATTTCTGACCGCCTTCCTCGAATTCCTTTATAAAATTTTTTGTCGGTGAATTTTGAAGTGCCTCTAATTCTTGTTTAGGAATTTTCGGAGAAACTGTATCCTTAAAAAACGAAGGTTTTGATGATTTTAAAAGATTGCCATCAAGGTCGTACAGAAAAATCTCGAGGCTGTGAATGTCTTTTATTTCATAAATTTTATCTTTGAAAATTAGCGGAATTTGAGCTGTTTCAACAGGATATGTAGTTGTTTTCAAAATGTAATTTATATTCTCGCGAATGGCAGCTTCCTTACGCAAAAGTCTGTCCCGGTGATATTCTTGCGCCTCTTTTTTATACTGAAAAACCGTAACAATACCTATTAAAATGGAAGCACCCACAACCAAGAGGAGCATGGAAAGAAAGATTCGGGTACGAAGCGATTTTTTGTAAAAATACATTTACATTTTTTGAGAATGAAAGATAGCAATAATTAGTCCGAAACGGAAAATTGTAACTGTTGGAATTATTTCTCTCGAATTCGTTTGTATATTTTATAGCCCATCGTAAGTAAAATGGCAAAAACTATAATGCCAATGGTGCCATAAATCCAGTTAACGGCACTTTTCAGAATAACCAGAAATACTACTGCGAACAAAATTATTGTTGGCGCTTCGTTAAAAAGACGCATAAAGTTTGAAGAGTATTTTACAACGCCATGTTGAAGTTGTTTGAAAATTTGGTGGCATTTAAACTGGTAGATTATCAAAAGCACTACAAAAACTAATTTCACTTGCATCCAGCCATCGCTCAAAAAAAACATACGCATTGATATTAACCAAATACCAAAGAAAAGCGCTAAAATCATTGAGGGCCAGGTAATAATATTCCACAATCTGGCAGCCATTATTTTAAGCTGTTCTCCAAGAATTTCTTTTTCTGGCGAAGGTTTTTTTGAAGCTTCAATTTGATAAACGAACAACCGCACAATATAAAAAAGCCCAGCAAACCAAGTAATTACAAAGATCAGATGAAGGGATTTTATGTAGGGATAATATTGTTCCATTTACAGCTTGTTTTCATAAAAAATTGGCTGTAAAGATACCTAATTAATCAATTAATGATAGTTGTCAATAGTTATTGAAAATCAATTTTTGATGAATTTCTTAGTGATTTTCCCTTCGGGTGATTCAATATTTATAAAATACATTCCTTCTTTTAAGTTTGAAACGTCAATTTCATTTGAGACTGAAATTTTCTTTGACATGATTCTTCCGTTAATATCAGAAATAGAAACGGAATCAAAATCACTTAAAGAAGATTTTATGAATAATTTATCCTGTGCAGGATTTGGAAAAAGCGTAAAGGAATTTTTTTCTGAATCTGGGACAGACAATGGATAATTATAAAAATTAAAAATAAAGCCTGGAATCTTTTCAAAACTAAAATATCCTTCGCCATTATTCGGGTCGACTCCAACATCGAAATATAGGATTCCATCATTTTCAAATTGTGAAAAATAATTGTTTTCAAAATCACTATGAAAATCGCAAATTCTTATTGTTGCATCAAAATTATCGGGAATTAGTACAATGCCATTTGATGGTAGCTCACTATAATCAAAACTTCCCATAATATCGTTACAAGATCCAACGCCTGTATATGATAAATCTGGATTAATAGTAATGGATGGTGATATTGGCGGGTTGTATTCAGATATAAATTCTATACCGCCACCTTCAAATTCCATATAGTGCAAATACCAAGTTTGGAATAAGGTTGAATCAATTTCTTCCAAAGGTTGGTCTGTGAAAGTAGCACGATTTCCGCTTGAATCTGTTATGCGGAATGTCTTTCTGCCACTAGACAAGACCTGATAGAAATAGGTAAAAGTTTTGTCATCCAAATTTTGATTACTCAAAAGTTGGTAGAAATATAAATCTTCAAAATTGCAGTTGGAAGAAGTACATATTGTTGACGAAACCTCTATTGAAGTAAAAGAAATTTCATCGTTATTAAAATTGATATTTGCTGTGAATGTATTCTCAATACCGTTGGTATTTATTGTATAATCTGGATTGTTTCCGCCAAAATTAAGTTCCAAGCTCTCTCCGTATGGAACATATTCCCAATTGTTGTTGAGCTGTAAATGCCTTAAATACCAAGTTTGTTGTACAATATCTGAAACTTGGGCAACACCAAGATTTCCAATAAAAAAAATAAAGGAGAGAAGTATTAGTTTTTTCATAACTGAAAGATTGATTTTCGACTAAATATACTAAAAATTCAGTTTCAATCTTTAAGTGTCTTCCGAATTTCCCGATTCAAAAAATAACCCGTAACAATCGTAGAAAGTATATCTGCCGCCGGAAACGAAATCCAAACGCCAAGTTCTCCAAAGTAATGCGGAAGAATAAAAATTAAAGGAATAAAGAAAAATCCTTGTCGCGTTAAGGTTAATAACAACGCGGGGACAGCCTTCCCGATAGCCTGAAAATATGCTGAACCAATCAATTGTATTGCTATAATGGGCGTTGCAGCAAAAACCCAGCGCATATAATGCGGCGTTTCAGATAGAATATCTGCATCCGTTGTAAAAACTGAAACAATTGCTTCGGGGAAAATCATTATTACCGTAAAAATAACAAGTCCCAAACCACCTGCATACATAATGGCTTTGTTTATAGTTTCGCGCACTCGCTGAAATTGATGTGCCCCATAATTATAACCTGCAATCGGTAAAAATCCTTGAGTCACACCCAATACTGGAAAAAGGGCAAACATCAGCATTCTAGCAATAATTCCATAGGAAGCTACGGAAGCCGTGCCTCCAATATCGAAAAGAATATTATTCATCAAAAGATAAGTCACGCTTACAACTGCCTGCCTTGCCAATGTTACAAAACCGAGGGCTGACATTTCTTTTAAAATAGGTAAATCCAAACCGAAATGTGGCAATTTGATTTTCAACTCAGATTTGCCACTTAGGAAAAACCATAGTACGTACAGAAAACACAAAACATAGGAAATAGTTGTTGCCCAAGCCGCGCCGGCCATTCCCCAATCCATAAGATTAATAAAAATGTAGTCAAGAACAAGGTTTCCTACCGAAGGAATTATCATTGCAATCATTGCAAATTTGGGTTTTCCTTCAGCCCGAATCACATTATTACCCATCATACAAAGCGCCAATAGTGGCACTCCGTAAAGAACAATCCTGTAATAGATTTTTGCTGGTTCAAAAATTTCTCCCTTTCCACCAAAAGCTGGAATAATTTCGTTTATAAAAATTAGACCAAAAACAACCATAGCGATTGTTAGCAGTAAGGTAACAGTGATTTGATTTCCAAAAGTTTTTAGGGCCCGGTCTTTATTATTTGCCCCCAAAGCGCGCGAAATTATTGAAGATCCGCCAATGCCTATTGACATTCCAAGTGCAGCGATAAAGAACGAAACTGGTAAAACCACATTTATTGCTGCAATGGCGATGGAGCCAATCCAATTTCCAACGAAAATGGTATCCACCAAAATATTCAGCGACATTACCAAAATACCAATAGATGCTGGCACTGCCTGTTTAATCAATAAACTGCCAATGGAGTCGGTGCCGAGAGTGGCGCTTTGGCTAGGTTTCATTACGCAATCGCGGTTTTCAAATCTACAATACGCCATTTGTCAATCCACCCTGTCATTACTTCGGCCCAATCATCACGGTCGTTTAAGCAAGGAATTACTGTGAATTCCTTTCCACCAGCTTCATGAAAAATTTCTTGACCTTCCATTGCAATTTCTTCCAAAGTTTCCAAACAATCGCTTACGAAAGCTGGCGTAACAATAGCCATATTTTTAATTCCATTCAGACCCATACGCTCAATTGTTCTATCCGTTGGCGGTTTCAGCCAAGGATCAAAACCTAAACGTGATTGAAAAGAAGTAGAATAAGTTCCAGGCTGTAAATTCAACTTTTCTGCAACCATTGCCGTTGTCTTTAAACATTGGTGACGATAGCAAAATTGGTGTGCTGGCGAATCTGTGATGCAACAAGTTCCATCAATTTTACAATGGCTTTTTGTAATGTCGCTTTTGTGAATATGCCTTTCTGGAACGCCATGATAACTGAAAAGAAGATGTTCGTAGTCCAGATTTTCAAGTTTTTCGGAAATACTTTTCGAAAGCACTTCAACGTATTCAGTTTTATTGTAAAAAGCTGGAAGCGAAGTGATTTGCAACTGCGGAAAAAATTCATTTTTTAGCTCTTCAATTTTCACATCAATAGTTTCAGTAGTTGCCATCGCAAATTGCGGATACAGCGGAATAGTCAAAATTTCATCCACCCCTTGATCCACTAATTCCTGCAATCCTTTTCTCAAAGTCATACTTCCGTAGCGCATTGCCAAAGCAACGGGAATAGTTGTTTTTTCTTTTATTTTTTTCTGAAGTCTTTCTGAAATTACAATCAAAGGTGAACCTTCGTCCCACCATATTCGTTGATATGCAGCAGCAGATTGTTTGGGACGAGTGTTCAAAATAATTCCCCGAACCAAAAACGCACGAAACCAAAAGGGAACATCAATAACACGTGGATCCATCAAAAATTCATTGAGGTATTTTTTTACGTCTTTTGGATTTGTACTGTCTGGTGAGCCGAGGTTTACAAGGAGAACTCCTTTCATAACTGTGAAAAATTTAAGGCAAAATTACTCTTTTAAAATACAAAACTTATGCGAGGCGGTATTTAAAAACAATGAAACCATTTTGATTATTTATGAGTTCAATCCCATCAAAAACTTCTTCGGCGTTGTGCCAAATTTCTTTTTAAAAGCCGCAATAAAATGACTTGCAGTGCTATAACCTACTTTTAAACCCACCTCGTTTACATTATGTGAGCCGGTAGCCAAAAGTTGTCTAGCTACTTCCATTTTATAATCAAACAGAAAACTGAACACCGAATCTCCATAAATCTGTTTGAAACCTTCCTTCAATCGGTTTATGGGCAAGTTAATTTCATCAGCCAATTCCTGTAAGGTCGGTGGTTCCGACATTCTAGAAACCATAATCTGTTTTGCTTTTTTAATTTTTGAAACATTTTCCTCATCAGCCAAAAACGGGCATTGCTCAATATCTGCATCTGCTGGACGGTTAAAATAGAGGCTTATCAATTCATAAGCCTTTCCTTTAAAATACAGCGGTTTGATAGTGGGGTGCAGATTATAATTCATCAATTGGTTGAGCACAATGGCCATTGAAGGCGAAATGTGGGCATCCTTATAATATTTTCGATCTTTATTTTCTTCGCTTAAAAAGGTGATATAATTCGCTTCTGTAGAAAAAAGACTGTGAAATTTGTTGATGGGAAGCAAAACGGAAAGCACCCACGAATGCTTGTTGAGCACTATATTTATTGGTAAATCCCTTTGGGGATTGTAAAGCAGCAATGAATTTTCTTCCAGAATTGGCAATGTATAATTTCCGTCATTGAAAATAAAAGAAGCAGAACCCTTTATACAAAAATGAAATTGGATGAAATTAGAGCTAACTTCCCTCTTAAAAGTTTGATTTTCATCGGTTTCGTTATTGAATTTTAAAATGAAAAAACCGGTTTCAATTAAGGTTTCTTCATAAAAACTTTGAGCGACATTTTTTTGAAAATCCATAAAGCTTTTGAAATGATTTTATTTAGAATAGTTCTAAATAATTTTATGCTAAATTTTACTCGAAACCGCGAATTTAGGGCATTAAAATATGACAAATATCATATTTAAACGAATTTTAACAGGGAGCGACACAAAAGATACCGCTGGCGTTGTTTTTTAAAAAACAATGCCCTTACATTTGCTCCTGTTTTATATGGAAAAAAATTCCCACACATATTTTCAAGGACAATCCGAAGGCAATTTTTATGCTATCGGTCTCAACTACAAAAAAGCCGATGCCGTAATTCGCGGTCATTTCAGCATTGACGAAACTGCGAAGGACAAAATTTTAGACCAGGCAAAAGAGGAAGGAATTCCTTCGTTAACCGTAATTTCTACTTGCAATCGTACTGAATTATATGGTTGTGCGCAACATCCTTTTCAACTTATAAAATTACTTTGCGAACACACCAACGGCACTGTTGAGGAGTTTGAAAAAGTAGCTTACATCTATAAAAATCGAGAAGCAGTTTCGCATCTTTTTAAAGTTGGAACTGGCTTGGACAGCCAAATATTGGGCGATTTTGAAATTATAAGTCAACTGCGAAATGGTTTTAGACATTCTAAAGCAATGGGTGTTATAAACCCATTTATGGAACGTCTTGCAAATTCAGTAATTCAAGCTAGTAAACGCATTAAAAACGAAACAGGAATTTCCTCTGGCGCTACTTCCGTAAGCTTTGCGGCAGTTCAATATATTATGGCTCGTGTTCCCTATGTTTCCGAAAAAAACCTATTGCTTTTCGGAACGGGAAAAATAGGCAGAAATACTTGTGAAAACCTTATAAAACATACCAAAAACGAACACATAACGCTTATAAACCGCACAAAGAATAAAGCTGAAAAAGTTGCTGGAAAATTTAATTTGGTTGTAAAAGATTATGCCGATATTCAAAGTGAAATAGCACAGAGTGACGTATTGATTGTTGCAACTGGCGCACAACAGCCAACCATTTCAAAAGAACTTTTGTATTTAAAAAGGCCACTGCTTATTTTGGACCTTTCCATTCCAAAAAATGTTTCTGAAGATGTTTTGGAAAACGAATTGGTTACACTAGTTCATTTGGATGATCTTTCTGCAGTTACCGATCAAACTTTGGAACATCGTGCTGCACAGCTTCCTTTGGCTAAAATTATTATTACTGAAATTGAAACCGAATTCAATCAATGGGCTGAAAACAGAAAATTTGCCCCGACAATTAGAGCTTTGAAAATAAAACTTGCCGAAATAAAAACTGGCGAAATAGATTTTCAAAGAAGAAAAATAGATGGCTTTAATGAAGAACAAGCCGAATTGATTAGCGACCGCATTATTCAAAAAATTACAACCCATTTTGCCAATCATCTTAAAGGCGAAGAAGGCTCAACCGAAAGTATCGAATTGATTCGAAGGGTTTTTCAACTTGAAACTGTTTAATCTTGAAAAAAATAATCCGAATTGGTACCCGCGACAGTGAACTTGCACTTTGGCAAGCCAATGCCGTAAAAACCAAACTTGAGAAGTTGGGATATGCAACCCAATTGGTTCCCGTAAAATCTGATGGTGATTTGATTTTGGACAAGCCGCTTTACGAGATGGGAATTACGGGAATCTTCACCAAAACATTGGATGTTGCAATGCTTAATGGAACTGTGGATATTGCCGTGCACAGTATGAAAGACGTTCCCACACAATTGCCCAGTGGCATTGTGCAAAGCGCGGTTTTGGAGCGCGCTTCTTCAGAAGATATTTTGGTTATAAAAGATACTTTTGATTTTAAACAACCTTGCACTATTGCTACGGGAAGCCTACGCAGACAAGCCCAATGGATGCATAGATACCCAAACCATAACGTTGTGGATTTACGCGGAAATGTAAACACACGCCTTCAAAAGTTGAAAGACAATGACTGGCAGGGTGCTGTTTTCGCGAAAGCAGGTTTGGAAAGAATCAATATTTTACCGGAAAATTTTGTTGAATTGAATTGGATGATTCCAGCACCAGCACAAGGTGCAATGGTTATTGTGGCCTTAGAAAATGATGACTATTCCAAAAAAGCCACTTCACAATTAAATCATTTCAATTCAGAAATTTGCACGCATATTGAGCGTGAATTTTTACGCACTTTGGAAGGTGGTTGCACCGCTCCTATTGGTGCATTTGCTGAAATTATTGGCGATGGAATTCTTTTTAAAGGATGTCTTTTTTCGGTTGATGGCACAACCAAATTTGATATTGAAAGAAAAGTTTTAACGTCAGAATACAAAGGCTTTGGAAAAGAATGTGCTACATTTATTCTACAAAATGGCGGATCTGAGCTGATGCTTTCTATAAAAAAACAAATGAAATGAGTCACTGGAAAAAAACGAGCCCAACAAATCTTGTGGTTTGGTTTTTAGACCTAGGCTTATTGGCTTTTTTGATTTTTGATTTCGGTTTTGAAAATTTTAAAGATTTCCGTCAGTATAAACTTATTGTTCTTCCTTCATTATTATTGGCTCTAATTGCCTTTAATTTTTACAAATATCATATATATAAAAAGGATAAAGAAGTTTCCCGAAGCAGCAGAGTGAGCATTTTTATTTTGCTTCTTCTTGTTTTGCTGGAAGTGATAATGATCTTGGCTAATTATGAAACTTCAGTGATTGAAACATTTTTCAATGCGCGTTATGTTATTGAATATGGGCTCCTATTCTATTTTTTTATTCGCCTTACTTTTTTACTCAGAATAATTTATAGCATTTATTTTAACCCTGCAATTCTCTTTGTAGGAAGCTTTGCTATCATTGCCCTTGCGGGAACTTTTTTGTTATTGCTCCCCAGCGCAACTACACAGGGCATTTCATTTACAGATGCGCTCTTTACAGCCACCAGCGCTACTGCGGTTACGGGACTAATTGTAGTTGATACCGCTAAAGATTTCACGCCATTTGGACAAACAGTTATTATGATATTGTTCCAAATTGGTGGTTTAGGAATGCTTACGTTTACTTCCTTCTTTGCCTATTTCTTTAAAAGTGGCGCTTCGTTTAAGGAAAGTCTTTATATGAAGGATATTTTGGGCCACGAAAAACTGAATAGTGTTATGCGAACTGTAATGCAGATTGTGGCTTTCTCAATAATTCTAGAAGCTATTGGTGCGTTTTTTATATATCATTCATTAGCGCATATAGATTCTTTTAAAAGCAGAGGATTTTTTGCAATTTTCCACGCCATTTCAGCTTATTGTAATGCAGGTTTTTCTTTGGCCTCAGATGGTCTTTACGATACGGGGTTGCGATTTAATTATTATATGCAGTGGGTGATAATGGTATTGATAATTTTTGGTGGTTTGGGATATCATATAGCCTATAATATTATTCAATACTTCAGAAAATTTGTTTCAAATATATTCAGTAAAAATGATCGCGTTTTTATTTCACGTGTGATTAATTTGAACACTAAAATTGTTCTTTACACCACAATTATTCTGATTGCCGGCGGTGCCATTTTTTTCCTTTTTTCTGAACAACAAACCAATCTTTTACAACACCAAACAGTATTTGGAAAATTTACCACTGCAATGTTTTCTTCCGTTACTTCGCGAACGGCTGGATTTAATACTGTTGATATGTCTAACTTCACAATTCCAGGAATCTTGTTTATGATTTTCTTAATGTGGGTAGGGGCTTCACCAGCATCAACCGGGGGCGGAATAAAAACTACCACTTTTGCATTGGCAACGCTTAATATCTTTGCCATAGCCCGCGATAAAAAACACATTGAAATCGGTACCCGAAGAATAGCTACAGAAGCCGTGCAACGTGCCTTCGCCATAATTTCAATTTCCTTGGCGTGCATTGGAATGGGTATTTTGCTATTGCTTATTTTTAATCCCGAATTTTCGCTGATACAGATTGCTTTTGAAGTGTTTTCGGCTTTTTCTACGGTAGGACTTTCCATGGGAATTACCTCCCAACTTTCTGAATACAGCAAATATGTAGTTATATTTTTAATGTTTTTTGGAAGAATAGGATTGTTGAACCTAATGATAGGGCTTTTGAAAAGCGTTGGAAAAACGGAATACACCTATCCCGAAGAAAATATTTTGATAAACTAAGAAGCTGTATTTTAAAAAAAAGACGCGTATGAAAATAGTAGTTATAGGTCTTGGGAATTTTGGAATGTCACTGGCAATCCATCTTTCAAATACCGGAAATGAGGTAATTGTAGCCGATCACGATCTTGAAAAAATTGAACTTATAAAAAACAAGGTTGCACATGCAGTGGCTATAGACGCCACTAATGAAAATGCATACCAATCCCTGCCCTTAAATAATGCAGATTTGGCCATTATTGCAATTGGCGAACGCAATGGCACTGCAATTATGAGTACGGCCATCGTAAAAAAACTAACCAAAGCTCGAATTATTGCACGCTCTTCCTCTGCTTTGGAAGACACTATTTTAGAAGCGATGGGTGTGGATCAAATAATCCATCCTGAACAGGAATATGCAGAGCGTTTCACTAAAAAAATCAACTTAAAAGGAAGTATCGATAATTTTGAAATTGATGACGAATACTTGGTTTCTGAAATTGAGACAAGCAAATCTCTGGTTGGGCAAACACTACAACAATCGGAATTTCGAAAAAACTTCAATTTAAATATTATTACTATTATCCGAAAAAAGCAACACACGAATTTACTGGGAAGAATCATTGAAAAGCGCGAAGTTGTTGGCTTGCCGCAACCAGATATGATTTTTCAAAGTGGCGATATTTTAGCTGTTTTCGGAAAAGATGCAGACATAAAAAAATATTTAAAAAACCATGCTCACGGTTTTATCAACTAAAAAATTAAACGAAAGTCAAAAACAGTTACTGCAAAAAGCGGACGTTTCGCTGGTTGAATACAATGCTATAAAAATTGAATTTATTCCTTTTAAAATTCCTGAAACTATTGAAAACGCTATTTTCACTAGCCAAAATGGAATAAATTCATTTTTTGAGAATATCCGTTCAAGCGCAGTCGAGAACTGCTTTTGTGTTGGCGAAAAAACAAAATCACTTTTGGAGAAAAAAGGGTTTATTGTTATTAAAATGACAGCATACGCTTCAGAGTTGGCAGATTATTTAATTAAAAATCATAAGAACGACTCATTTCACTTTTTCTGCGGAAACATTCGAAGCGATGAAATTCCTTCAAAATTGAAAGAAAATAATATCGCCTTTGAAGAAATAGAAGTTTATAAAACATCGCTTAATCCTAAGAAATTTGAAAGCCATTTTGATGCAATACTTTTCTTTAGCCCAAGTGGTGTGAGAAGTTTTTTTTCAGAAAATAAAATAGATGTAGCGAAAGCCATTTGTATTGGTACAACAACCGCTTCCGAAGCAAAAAAATATACAGAAAATGTGGCAATTTCAAACACCACAAACGTAGAAAGCGTGATTGCCGAAACGGTAAAAATATTAAATAACTAATGTCAGTTCGAGCGCAGTAGAGAACTCCTTAACCTCTCGACTACTCTCGAGAAGACAAAAATAACAATATGATTAAAAACGACCTATTCTTAAAAGCCCTTCGTGGCGAAACCGTGGAACGACCGCCCGTATGGATGATGCGCCAAGCCGGAAGATATTTGCCCGAATTTCAGGAAATAAAATCGAAATACGCCTTTTTCACCCGTTGCCAAACGCCAGAACTTGCCAGTGAAATTACCGTGCAACCAATCAGAAGATACGGAATGGACGCCGCTATTTTATTTAGCGATATTCTGGTAATTCCACAGGCAATGAACATTCACGTTGAGATGAAACCTGGCATTGGCCCATGGTTGCCAAACCCAATACGCTCAGCAAAAGATTTGGAACGCGTTATTGTTCCGGATATTCAAGAAACGCTCGGTTACGTAATGGAAGCCATAAAAATGACGAAAGAAAAACTGAATGACGAAATTCCGTTGATTGGTTTTGCTGGAAGTCCGTGGACAATTTTGTGTTATTGTGTGCAGGGCCAAGGCTCTAAAAATTTTGATATAGCAAAGGAATTTTGCTTTACGCAGCCTCTTGCAGCACATCAATTGCTTCAGAAAATAACAGATACCACGATTCTTTATTTAAAGGAAAAAGTAAAAGCTGGCGTAAACGCAGTGCAGGTTTTCGATAGTTGGGGCGGTATGCTTTCTCCCACCGATTATCAGGAATTCAGCTGGCAATATATGCAGCAAATTATAGACGCATTGAAAGATGAAACGCACGTTATTGCCTTCGGAAAAGGTTGCTGGTTTGCATTGGATACAATGGCAAAAAGCGGTGCTTCGGCTTTGGGCGTAGATTGGACTTGTTCGCCTAAAAACGCGAGATATTTAACGGGAGGCAAAATTACATTACAAGGAAATTTTGACCCAACGCGACTTTTCAGTCCTCCTTCGGAAATAAAAAAAATGGTAAAACAGATGATTGATGAATTTGGAAAAGACCGATATATTGTGAACTTAGGTCACGGAATTTTGCCGAATATTCCATTGGAAAATGCAGGTGCATTTATTGAAGCAGTTAAGGAATACAAACAAGAATAGATGCTTTGGCAGATTTTTAAAAAGCTTGATTTTAAGCAACTATTTGGGTTGCTCGGTCTTTTTGTTAAAAATCCATTGTACGCGGTTCCTACAATTTTCGCAACAAAGAAGTGTATGGATATTGCGCAGCGGGAATACGGAAGCAAGCACCATTTAAGCAATCCAGCGAACGCTTTTCGGCATTCACTGTGGGTTATTTTGATAATCAGAAAATGTTTAAAGTGGAAGCGGGATGAAGAAAAAGCAATTTTGTGGGCGAAAAAATTCACCGATTGGCACGAAAAGTTTTCACCAAATGAAGCTTTGGAAGAAGCGATGGATTTGCACAACAACCAAATGGGAATTCTTTTTTTTGAAGAATTGAAAGATAGAAATGAAACCGAAATTATTTCATTTTTAAAACAGAAAGCTTCGAAAGCAGTAAAAATTGAAACTGTTGAAGAAGTAGTAAATTTTGAAACAGAATTAGTTTATATAAAATAATTGTCCGTTCTAGCGCAGTCGAGAACTTCAAATTAGGTCTCGACGGTGCTCGACCAGACACAGAAAAAAATGATTAAAAATATTCTATAAGGCATAAAAGCATACGCAGGAACTTTCGGGCTCATCAACAAACTTGGGCTATGGAAATACTTTGGTGTACCGATGGCGATTAGTTTTTTCACAGCGGTTCTGATTGGATTTTCTGCTTGGGGATTGAGTGATAATCTGGGTGCTTTTATTTCTAAAATCTGGTTTTGGGAATGGGGCGCCGAAACCTTTAGAGCTATTAGTAATTTTATTGGAGGTTTGCTAATTATTGCTTATGGAATCATTCTGTATCGTCATATCGTCATGGCCCTCAGCGCCCCATTTATGAGTCCGGTTTCAGAAAAAATTGAGAAGCATCTCTTTGGTGAAAATCATTCACATAGAAATACTTCCAATGCAGAACAGCTTTGGCGTGGGGTTCGAATAAACGTTCGGAATTTAATGATGGAGCTATTGCTAACAATCCCCATAATTTTAATTGGTTTTATTCCCGTTGTTGGAATAGTTTCTTCGGTACTTTTGTTTACCGTTCAAAGCTATTACGCAGGTTTTGGAAATATGGATTACACTTTAGAAAGACATTTTAAGTATTCGGAAAGTATTCAATTTGTTAGAAAGAATCGCGGATTGGCAATTGGTAACGGCATTATTTTTATGCTCGTTTTATTGATTCCCGTGGTTGGAATTATTTTGGTTTTGCCACTTTCGGTAACGGCTGCGAGCACTGAAACTTTGAAGGTTTTGAATAAATCAACAAATATTATTTCTGATAACATTTCAGGAAAAATTTAAAAAATACCCGCCTTCGCGGACATTACGATGAAAGAAAAATTTGTAGCATACATAAAGAATTTACAGAATGAAATCACTTCCGCATTGGAAGATATTGACGGCTCAGCAAAATTTAAAGAAGATAACTGGACGCGTGAAGAAGGCGGAGGCGGAAGAACGCGCGTAATTGAAAACGGAAATGTTTTTGAAAAAGGTGGCGTAAACATCAGCGAGGTCTTTGGGAAATTGCCCGAAAGTATGCAAGCCTATATCGGTGTGAAAGACGCAGACTTTTTTGCGTGCGGATTAAGTTTGGTCCTTCATCCCAAAAATCCAATGGTACCAACGGTGCACGCAAATTGGCGTTATTTTGAAATGTATGATTCCGAAGGAAAAATTGTGGATAGCTGGTTTGGCGGAGGGCAGGATTTGACGCCATATTATCTGTTTGAGGAAGATGCCAAACATTTTCATCAAATATGCAAAACTGCTTGCGATAAGCACAATCCAAGTTTTTACGAAACCTATAAAAAACGTTGTGATGAATATTTTTGGAATTCGCACCGCGAAGAAGCTCGTGGAATTGGAGGCCTTTTCTTTGATTATTTAAAGGAAACTGAGACAATTAAAATAAAGGATTGGTATAATTTTGTAACTGAAGTTGGCAATAGTTTTGTACAATGTTATGTGCCAATTGTTGAAAAAAGAAAAGATCTTTCTTATTCCGAAGAAAACAGAATTTGGCAGGAAATACGTCGTGGCCGTTATGTTGAATTCAACTTGGTTCACGATAAAGGAACGCTTTTCGGATTAAAAACCAATGGACGGATTGAAAGTATTTTAATGAGTTTGCCACCAGTTGTTCAATGGAAATATGATCATCATCCCGAGGTTGGAAGTGAGGAAGAAAAATTAGTAGAAGTTTTGAAACATCCAAGAAATTGGATTTAAACGAATATCTGCTCGAGCGCAGTCGAGAGGTAAATTTAAAGTATTAAATATTAAATAGGTCTCGACTGCGCTCGACCAGACAAAAATTTAAAATTATGTATCCGTTACGAAGAAACCGAAGATTGCGAACCACTGACAGTATGCGAAGTCTGGTTCGTGAAACTATTATTAGCCCAAATGATTTTATTGTGCCGCTTTTTATAGTGGAAGGAAAGGGCGTAAAGGAAGAAATTGCTTCAATGCCGAATTATTATAGATTGAGCTTGGATCTACTTCAAAAAGAAGTGAAAGAACTGTGGAAACTTGGCCTGAAATCAGTTTTACTATTCGTAAAAGTGGACGATAAATTGAAGGACAATACTGGCAAGGAAGCATTAAATCCCGACGGTTTGATGCAGCGCGCCATTAAAACAGTAAAAAATGCCGTTCCGGAAATGATTATAATGACCGATGTGGCTTTGGATCCTTTTTCAATTTATGGTCACGATGGGATTATTTCCGAAGGAAGTGTTTTAAATGACGATACAAATGCTGTGTTGGCAGAAATGTCACTTAGCCACGCAATAGCAGGAGCAGACGTTGTTGCACCCAGCGATATGATGGATGGCCGCATTTTTGAAATCCGCACACTTTTGGAAGATGAAGGTTTCTGTGATACTGCAATTATGGCGTACAGTGCAAAATATGCATCAGCTTTTTACGGCCCCTTCCGCGATGCTTTGGATTCTGCCCCGGTGGATGCGAAAAATATTCCGAAGGACAAAAAAACCTACCAAATGGATTATGCAAACCGTGAAGAAGCCATTCGCGAAACCTTGATGGATATTGATGAAGGGGCAGATATTGTTATGGTAAAGCCTGGGCTCTGTTATTTAGATATTGTTCGCGAAATAAAAGATGCGGTGAATGTACCTGTGGCCGTTTATCAAGTTAGCGGGGAATATGCTATGGTGAAAGCGGCTGCAGAAAAAGGTTGGTTGGATCACGATGCGGTAATGCTAGAGCAGGTTACTGCTATTAAACGAGCTGGAGCTTCAATGATTGCGAGCTATTTTGCGAAAGATATTGCGAAGTTGATTAATTAATAAATTTTTGCAATTCCGAATTCAAATTTGACATACATTTGCGGGGTGAAACACGTTGAAAAACATATAAGTAGTATACTTGTATCGATTGCCATCTTCTTGGTATTTGGGAATGTGGCTTTTGCTAGCGAAGGTTTAAATTATAATCCCAAGAGCGCCGCTATTTCTGAATTTCAGAGTGATGATCACCAGCCTGTTTTCTTTCACGAGCTTTCTCTAGGTGAGGCTTCGCAAACAGTATCTCAGAATGAATATTTGGGGTTAGGATTTGTCGGAATGTTCTATTCCAGTCAGGATTTTTCATTTGCACCCCTTTCTTCTTTATATAATTCTTCTTATTCTCTAAAAGACAAACGGGAGCTTATCTTCCGGCATTTGTTTCCTTTCCATTTTTTTTGGTGATTTTTTGATGTTTTTTTTAACTGTGTTTGAATTGATTTTTCGAACGCATATTTATTCAAAATTATTCATCTTAAAATTTATTCATTATGGAATTTAGTTCAACCCTTGTGGGAATTATTATCACTTTATTAATGTTAGTGCCAGTTGCTTTTTTAATCATGAGCGCCACTGGAAAAGACAAAAAAGTTATGAAATCTGTTAAGCAGCTTTCGCAAACCAATGGTATCAATTTAAAGACTATTGATGTTATAGGCAATTGTGTGATTGGTGTTGATGAGGTTTCAAAAAAATTGGTTTATACATCAAAAAGGAATCCTTCTGCAGATTTTAAAATTGTAAATATGGACGACGTGAAGGACTGTCGTGCAAAGAGCATAAAGCAAACTGATAAAACCCTTGACTGGGTTGGGTTAGAATTTGTTGAAAAAACTGGCAAACTGGAAATACCTTTTTATAACGAACACGATGAAAACGAACTTTCAAAAGATCCTTTTGTGTGCCTTCAGGACGCAAAACGTTGGGAAACTACTTTGCGGCCGCTCTTAAAGGCTTCGTAAAAGATTGTTTAAAAAAACCGCCCATTGTGGCGGTTTTTTTTTGCAATTAACAAAGTGTTTCGACTAAAACAATTTGTAAATCTTTATTTTAGGGGAAAATTATTATACCTATTATGACCTTACTGATTGTTTACGCGGTACTTTCCATTTTCATTTCATTTTTATGCTCCATTTTAGAGGCCGCGCTGTTGAGTTTTACCCCCACTTATTTACGCATGAAGACTCACGAGGGGAAGGCCTATGCAAAGACTTTAACAAATTTTAAAAAAGATATAGACAAGCCGTTGATAGCAATATTGACCCTGAACACTATTGCCCATACTGTAGGTGCAATATTAGTTGGTGTGGAAGCAGAGAAACTCCCCTATAAAATAGATCTTTTTGGGATGAATATTGTGGGAATTGTTTCAGCAATAATGACGATGTTGATTTTGGTGATTTCAGAAATAATACCTAAAACAATTGGTGCTACGTATTGGAAAAAATTAGGCCCTTTTACAGCCATGTTTTTAAATGTGATTATTTTTCCGCTCAAATATACTGGGCTACTTTGGTTGCTGATGTTGATAACGCGAATGGTAGGAAAATCTGCCCACGTAAGCACGATGAGCCGTGAGGAATTTATTGCTATTACAGATGCCGCAGAGGAAGAAGGCGTTTTTGAGGAAAGCGAAACTACCGTGATTAAGAATCTGTTGGTTTTTAAAAGCGTGCAAGCAAAAGACGTGATGACGCCATTTACGGTAGTAACGCTGGAAGATGAAACAATGAGCTTAGAAAATTTTCACCAAAGCCATAAAAGTTTACGCTTTTCGCGAATTCCTATTTATAAAGGGAAGAGTCATAACATAACTGGATTTGTGCTTAGGGATGATATTTTAGAAGAAATTGTGGAAGATCATGGCGATAAATTGTTGAGCGATTTAAAACGAGAGATTTTTGTAGTTTCCGCTGAAAAACCAATTCCTGAACTCTTTGAAACATTTATAAAACAACGAGTTCATATTGCATCTGTGGTGGATGATTTTGGAAATACTATTGGCGTGGTAACGATGGAAGATATTATTGAAACGCTTTTAGGACTTGAAATTATGGACGAGAGCGACAGCATAGAAGACATGCAACTTCAAGCGCGCAAAAATTGGGAAAAGCGCGCTAAACGTATGGGAATACAAATGAATGAAGACGTGAAACCAAAGGATGAGCAGGAATTATGAAAACTGTTTTTATAAATACCCCTGTCGGAATTATAGAATTGAAAGGTGATGCTAATGGTTTGGCATCTGCCCTTTTTAAAGATATTGACGAGGCTGAGGTTTCAGAGAAAATTCCTAAGGAATTGAAAGACGCAGTTCATCAACTTCAGGAATATTTTGAAGGAGAACGGAAAAATTTTACTTTAAAACTTTCCCCAGAAGGAACTGATTTTCAAAAACGGGTTTGGATGCAATTGCAGGAAATTTCTTATGGAAAAACCACTAGCTATCAACAAATGGCAAACCAACTTGGTGACCCGAAAGTGATTCGGGCGGCAGCTTCTGCCAACGGAAAGAATCCTATTTCAATAATAATTCCGTGTCATCGCGTCATTGGAAGTGACGGTTCTTTAACAGGATATGCTGGCGGACTCCATCGCAAAAAGTGGTTGTTGGAGTTTGAAAGTCCTTCGCCACAGCAATCCTTATTTTAAAAAATGAAGAGGCTTAAGAAATTTTTCAAATGGGTCTTTATGCTGCTTATTGTCTCGGTAATCGGGCTTTATGTTACCGGCTACGGCTATATTTTGAAAGGTGTATGGGTAGTTTATCTTCACGGCCACACAACTGCATATATTGACGATTTTAAATTTTTCAACACCGAAGAAATTCCTGCAAGTACCAATCCACAACCTTGGCTAATTCACAAAAATTACAATACCGTTGAAACGACCCAAGCACTCTCAGAAATCAACGATACGCTAGGAACGGTTGCCTTTTTGATTATTAAAAATGACAGTATTTGGTTTGAAGAATATTTTGACGGCTACGGAAGAAATTCGCAAACCAACTCCTTTTCAATGGCGAAGAGCATTACCTCAGCCCTATTGGGAAAGGCCATTGATGATGGGTTTATAAAAAGCTTAGAACAGCCGGTGGGAGATTTTTATCCCCAATATGCTGGAACTGGGTTGAAGGTTGGCGATCTTTCTTCTATGGCTTCCGGGCTGGATTGGGATGAGTCTTATTTTAATCCGTTTGGGATGACGGCGCGGGCATATTATGATGCAGATTTAGCAAAAACTATTTTGAAACTGAAAGTGGTTGATACCCCTGGGGTTCGCTATAAATATTTAAGTGGAAATACAGAGCTTTTGGCAATGGTGATTCAAAAATCCATTCAAGGAGCAAGTATCAATTTAAGTGGTTATCTGCAAGATAGCTTTTGGCAACCCATGGGCTTTGAGCAACCAGCAATTTGGCAAATTGATGATGAGGAAAACAGATTGGTGAAAGCATATTGCTGTTTGGGAAGTAATGCAAGAGATTTTGCACGCTTTGGGAAACTCTACAAAAATTACGGAAAGTGGAACGGAAAACAAATTTTAGATTCTGCCTTTGTGGCGAAATCTATCACCTCACGTTTTGCTGAAAGTCCTGAATATGGTTATGGCTTTTGGTTGAGTGACTTTATGGGAAAGAAAATTTTCGCGATGCGCGGTATTCTTGGACAGTATGTAATTGTGATACCAGAGGATGATTTAATTATTGTTCGGTTAGGAAACCAACGTGGCAATAAAACTGAATTGCCTTTTAGTAGTGATTTTTATGTTTATGTTACTGAAGCTTATAAGATGCTTGATGAAAATCAATAAATTTTCGTAGCTTTAAACTCCTCCCCGATTGAAATTTTCAAAATATGATTAAGCGTATAAATCTGGAACACATCCTGTTTTTGGATATTGAAACCGTTCCGCAGCACGAAAATTTTGAAGAATTGGATGATACTTCAAAAACTCTATGGGAGCTGAAAAGCCAATACCAAAGAAAGGACGAAGCTTCGGCTGAAGAGTTTTACGAACGTGCTGGCATTTGGGCAGAATTTGGAAAAATTGTCTGCATATCTGTGGGTCATTTTGTGCTGAAAGGTGATGTTCGAAATTTTCGCGTAACCAGTTTTTATGGCGACGAAGTGAAAATTTTGAAAGACTTTAAAACACTTTTAGAAACACATTTCAACAAACCGCATCACGTGCTTTGCGCGCATAATGGGAAGGAATTTGATTTTCCATACATTGCCCGACGCATGATTATTAATGGCATTGACATTCCATTTAAATTAGATTTATTCGGAAAAAAACCTTGGGAAGTTCCGCATTTGGATACGCTGGAACTTTGGAAATTCGGAGACTATAAAACTTTCACTTCGCTTAAATTGATGGCGCATGTTTTGGGCATTCCTTCCCCAAAAGATGATATTGACGGCAGCCAAGTTCGACAAGTTTTTTACGAAGAAAAAGACATTGACCGGATCGTTATTTATTGCGAAAAAGACACAGTTACGGTAGCCCAGATATTCTTGCGACTTCGCAATGAGGCAATTTTAAGTGAAGACGAAATTCTTTCAGTGTAGCAGTTTTCTTTGGAAGAAATTCCTAGATATGGTTTTCTACTTATTTTTTAGTAGTTTTATCAGCCATAATTAAATAGCTACTTCTATGACAATTTCAAGATTCAATCAAAAATCATTTATTATAGTTTTACTTGCTTCTGCTCCATTTTTCATTTCCTGCAAGGATAAAGAGACCGTAGTGGAAACACCAAATACAATACAAGAAGCAACACTTGAACAGAAAAAACAAGCGCTTCAAAATGTTGCACCATCAACAAACACTATAAACGCAAGTGGCGATTTAGCAATGAACCCTCCACATGGCCAACCTGGGCATGATTGTGCTGTTCCTGTTGGCGCTCCATTAAACGGTTCAGGAAGCTCTAGCACATCACCTGTTTTAAATAAAACCAATTCAGTTCCACCCACACTTTCTGGAAATGGAATAAATCCACCACACGGACAGCCTGGGCATAGATGTGATCTTAAAGTGGGAGATCCTTTATAGAAATTAAGTATTTTTCAAAAAACAAGAGGCCCATTTCAGATTTGAAACGGGCCTCTCTAATTATCAATATTAACTAACTATTCTTTCACAAAACGTTTTCTCATCTTGTTATTTTCTGTATTTACTTCAATAATGTAAATTCCGCTTTGCAGTGAGGAAACATCTACATTTTCAGTATATGTTCCTTTGCCAACAACTTGACCAACGGTATTGTAGATCACGTAATCTTTACCTGTAGCTTCACTTAGTGAAATATTCAAAGTGTATTTTGCAGGGTTTGGATAAAGTGTCATTTCTGCATTGCTAAATGAATTTCCACCATTAATGCCTTGTACAGGATTTCCACCAATAATTACAGTATAGTCTTCAACTTCACCATAAGTAAAAGTTTCACATGCTGTAGAGTTTGCGTTGTATTTCATAGAAACACGCATTCTTGTAGCCCCATTAAGTGCTGAAGTAGGTACTGTAAAACTTCCTGAAATAGGGGTTGTTTTTGTACTTGACCGTGTGTAAACCTGCTCTCCAGAGTCACTGAAATCACCATCTTGATTATAGTCAATCCACACTCTGTATGCTTCGTTGTAAACAGTTCCGGTCCATCTTGGAGTTATGGTAATTGTATTGCTACTTCCTTTTGATAGTGAAGTTGAAATACTTGTGAAATTTGCATAACCTCCGTTATTGCCAGAGAGATTATTAATGCTTCCTAACTGAACTTTATCTATATACTCATCATTCGTATTATTTCCTTGTGAAGTACAATAGGTAACAGAGTTTGAAAGCGTGCTTACATTTACAATATTACTGAAGCCAGAATTATTGCCTGCCGCATCGTGCGCGCGAACTTTAAAAGTATAAGCTGTAGCGGGTGAAAGTCCAGTAATATTCGCCGAAGTTGCGGTAACACTACCCAAGTTTGTGCTGCCTTGGAAAACATCATAACCGGTTACACCTACATTATCTGAGGACGCATTCCACGAAAGCGTAAGTGTTGTTTGCGCCACATTTGAAGCTACCAAACTAGAAGGAATTGTTGGAGCCTGTGTGTCTGGTCCCGCTCCACCTAGGTTGATGGTGTAGTCTTCAACTTCACCATAACTGAACGTTTCGCAGGAAGTAGGAACTCCGTTGTATTTCATAGAAACACGCATTCTGGTTTCTCCGCCAGCCGTTCCAGAAGGAACTGTAAAGGAGCCGCTATTAGGAGTATTTTTAGAAGCAGCTTTAGACCAAACTAATTCACCAGCATCTGCAAAATCATTGTCGCCGTTATAATCAATCCAAACAGCATACCCTTCATTATAAACTGTTCCAGTCCATGTAGGAGTAACGATAACCGTATAAGTAGAACCTTCACTTAAAGAAGTTGAAATATTGGTAAAATCTGAATACAGTTGTGCTCCAGAAGCATTGTTGATAGTATTCAACTGCACCCGGCTTATGTATTCGTCATTCACACTATTTCCTTGCGAAGTACAATAGCTGCTTCCGCCACCTCCACCGCCGTAGGCAGCGCCAACGCCAACTGCATACCACGCATTTGTAGTTGCAATTTCTTCAGCGCTATCTGCACCATATAAATCTTTTGCGGCTTGAATTGCACCCGTTCTTGCATTCGCAAAAGTTGAATTACTAGAAAGATAATTATTTAGCGTTCTGTAGGTGATTGCTGAAGCTTTCGTCATTCCTATACCAGAAACATTGAAAGCGCTTCCAATATCATTAGTTCCAGAACCTCCTACTGTAGTTAAATAAAACCAGTAATTTAAAACGCCAGAATTAGTGTGAACACCACAATAATCGTTATTGTTTGTAGGTGTTCCACAGTTAGGGTTTTGCCAGTATTGACCACCGTAAGTATCTGGCTGTCCAAGCGAAGTTGGGTTATTCATAGAGCGAAGTGCAGCAGAACCTGAACGTCTATCAATTTCGTCACCTATTAACCATATTTGTGAAGCGGGGTTGCTATCACTACCATTACCTTTTGCAAAATGCTCAACAGCAGCGCCCCAGATATCAGAAAATCCTTCATTTAGAGCACCTGATTCTCTTTGATATGCAAGGTTTGCAGTATTTGTAGTAACCGCATGGCCTATTTCATGGGCAGCCACATCTACGGATGTTAATGCATCAAAATAACCATTGCCTTCATTGCCATTAGAAGATCCATCTCCGTAGGTCATAACACTTCCATTCCAAAATGCATTGTCATAACCAAGTCCGCCTGGCACATCATCATAATGTACATAGCTGTTTATTGCAGCACCGCTGCTATTATAACTATTTCTGTTATGTTTTTGAGTCCAATAATCATATGTAACTTCTGCTCCCCAATGTGCATCTAATGCCGCATTGTCTTTGTTTGTGTTATTAAATTCTGCAGCACTCCATGTATTATCAGCATCTGTAAAATTAGTGGTCGGATATGAATTGGTTCGTCCACTATTATAAGTGTTAACTCCGTTACCTCTCGTGTCATCACGCAGTGCATAACTGGAACCAACAATACGGGTAGTAATGTTTTTAGAACCGCTATAACGTGTTGCAGCAGTACCTGTAGCCAAAAAGGAAAATTCTTCAGAATTTATTCTGTTACAATACTCTTCCTGAGTTTCTACATTAGCAATAGGAGTTCCTTCAAAACCAAAATTAGTTGCATGTTTTATAATGGCATCATAAAATAATGGCTGGCCAGTTTTAGCATCTATATAAACATTGCCACGGCTAACTGGATTAGTTGCATAAATATCAAATTTATACGCTAGTTTATAGCTTTTAATGTTTTTAATATCATCACTGCTGTTGAAGTCTGGTAGGATAACCAATTCTCCATCAGGTTTTTGATATGCGTCCATTATAAGGGCAGTTTCAGGATATTCCCACATATAATGTTGTGCGCCAATATGGTTAACGGCATTATTAAATGCCTGTGATTTACTTAGTGTTGGGGTAACGTCAAAATCTTGAATTTCGTAAAATTCATTACTTAAAGATTCTACGTTTCCATTCTTACTATGCAAGGTAACTGTGCCAAATTCAACTTTGACACCTTTATAGAATTCCTGCATTTTTTGGTGAGTGAACCCTAATGGGTCTTGTTCTTGTTTTAGCGTTGTGAAAGAAGTTTCCGAGGAGGAATTAAAAATTTCTTTAAAAATTTGGGAGGAATTTTGAAGCGAATACGATTGTGAAGCGTCAAAAACCATTAGACTAGGTGGTTGCTTAACGTTTCTCTTTTCATCATTTTTGTTTTGAGCAGATACCACTGCAGAAAAACCAAAAATTGAAAATGAAAACAGAAAAACGAACTTGTTAATTTTTTTCATAATAATATAAGATTTAGTGAATAAATAGTTTGTTGTTTTATTAGAAACACTTAAAAGAACAAAAAAAATCGATTAAATGAAATTTTATTCGATGAACTGCTGTTAAAGTTATAATTTGTTTGATTGTCATATCTTTGAAATAATGAAAAATGATATTCTACTATCAGTTAAAAACCTTTCGTTATCCTTTGGAAATAAGGAAAACAGCATTGAGGTATTGCATTCCATTTCTTTTGATGTATTTAAAAATGAAATTTTGGGAATTGTAGGCGAATCTGGCTCAGGTAAATCTGTTACATCACTTGCCATTATGGGGTTGTTGTCAAAAAAGAATACGAAACTATCTGGGAATATTTTTTTTGAAGAAAATGATTTGCTTAAAACCAATGAAAAAGAATTCAGAAAAATACGCGGAAAAGAAATAGCCATGATTTTTCAAGAACCAATGAGTGCACTCAACCCTTCTTTAAAATGTGGTTATCAGGTTTCCGAAATACTTCGGCTTCATTTAAAAATGAATACTTCCGAAGCAAAAAAAGAAACCATTTCATTATTCGAAAAAGTAAAACTGCCCCGTCCAAATGAAATTTTCAACAGTTATCCGCACCAAATTAGCGGCGGACAAATGCAGCGGGTTATGATTGCTATGGCGATTGCCTGTAAACCTAAGTTGTTAATTGCTGATGAACCCACTACTGCTCTTGATGTAACGGTTCAAAAGGAAATAATTTCCCTTTTGAAATCTATTCAGCAAGAAACAAAAATGGCGATGCTATTCATATCTCACGATTTGAGTTTGGTTTCTGAAATTGCCGACAGAGTTGTGGTTATGTATAAAGGTGATATTGTAGAAAATGCAACTACTGAAGAAATATTCAAAAATCCACAGGCAGAATATACAAAAGCACTTTTAGAGTCACGGCCTTCGTTAGATTTGCGTTTGGCAAAATTACCAACTATTGCTTCTATTGCAGATAAAAGTTTTGAACCAAGAGAAGTGAAAAGTGCGGAACGCGCTAAAAGACATAAACAGATTTATACCCAAAAACCCATTCTTGAAATTATAAATTTAGAAAAAAAGTACATCAGCAGTGTGGGGATTTTTGCTAAAAATAATATCGTAAAGGCCGTGGACGATGTTAGTTTTTCAGTTTTTGAAGGAGAAACTTTGGGACTCGTAGGCGAATCAGGATGTGGAAAATCTACTTTAGGAAGAACGATTCTTCAACTTGAAAGAGCAACTTCAGGAAGTATAAAATACAGAGGAAAAGAACTTACAACACTTTCCAAAAGTGAAATTAGAAATCTTCGGAAGGAAATACAGATTATTTTTCAAGATCCCTATTCATCGTTGAACCCGCGCTTAATGATTGGACAAGCACTGATGGAACCTATGGAAGTTCACGGTTTGGGAAAAACGAAAAAAGAACGAAAAGAACGTGTGTTATCATTGCTTGAAAAGGTAGGTTTAGATGAAAACTATTTTTATCGTTATCCGCATGAACTTTCAGGAGGGCAACGGCAAAGAGTTGGAATAGCGCGAACCATTGCAATGGAGCCAAAACTTGTTATTTGTGACGAATCTGTTTCTGCCTTGGATATTTCAGTACAGGCGCAGGTTTTAAATTTGCTCAATGAATTGAAAAATGATTTTGGGTTTACCTATATATTTATATCACACGATTTAGCGGTAGTTAAATATATGGCAGACCAACTTTTGGTTATGAATAAAGGGAAAATTGAGGAACTGGGCGATGCGGATGAAATATATGCAAATCCGCAAACTGAATATTCAAGAAAACTTATTGAGGCAATTCCGAAGGGAATATAAAATACTTAAATTAAGTAATAATAAAACCCGTTCTAACCTCACGAAGAACGGGTTTAATAATTTATCTGTGTTTATGACAGATTTGGGGCATAAACAACCATAAAAAAAGTTTAGAACAATAAAAACACTTTCTTAAAAATGAAAAGCACGTTTAGTAACAGTTCTTTTGTGCTTTCAATTGTTCTAATTACTTTTTCCATATGAGGTTAAGTTGGTAAGATTTGGGTCTGCTAAGATGTAAACATTTTCTAAATGAAACGATAAAAAGCATTTAAATTCGATGAAATACATTAAATTTTAACATTTCGATGCTTTTTACAGCTTTTTTAACATAAAAAACCACGATAGTCATGGTTTTTAATATTGTGAAAATGTGTTTTCTTTAAAATTTCATCTCTTTAATATCTCCATTTATGATTAAATCACCTTCAGTAGCATTTTGAATTTCCTCCACTGAAACTCCTGGCGCACGTTCCAGAAGGTGAAATTTTCCGTCAACTATTTCCAAAACTGCAAGGTTTGAAACTATTTTTTTTACACATTTTACACCAGTAAGTGGCAAATTGCATTCTTTTAATAATTTGGAATCCCCTTCTCGATTTGTATGCATCATTGCAACAATTATATTTTCTGCAGATGCCACTAAATCCATGGCGCCGCCCATTCCTTTTACCATTACTCCAGGTATTTTCCAATTCGCAATATCGCCATTTTGAGAAACTTCCATCGCTCCCAAAATAGTTAAATCAACGTGCTGGCCGCGAATCATACCGAAACTCATCGCTGAGTCAAAAAAAGATGCGCCGGGCAAAGCAGTTATTGTTTGTTTTCCAGCATTTATTAAATCTGGATCTTCTTCACCTTCAAAAGGAAAAGGACCCATACCAAGAATTCCATTCTCGCTTTGAAATTCTACATTTATGTCATTTCGCACGAAATTTGCTACAAGCGTCGGTATTCCGATTCCTAAATTAACGTAATACCCATCTTTAACCTCCTGCGCTATGCGTTGTGCTATTTGTTCTTTTGAAAGTGCCATTAGTTTCTTTTTCTAACCGTTAATTGCTCAATTCTCTTTTCATATTTCTCACCTTGAAATATCCTTTGGATAAAAATACCTGGGATGTGAATTTGATTTGGATCCAATTCGCCTGCGGGAACTAGTTCTTCTACTTCGGCAACTGTAATTTTCCCAGCCCCACACATTGCGGGATTAAAATTTCGGGCCGTTCCTTTAAAAATAAGGTTTCCGGCTTCGTCCCCTTTCCAAGCTTTTACGAAAGAGAAATCGGCCTCAAAGGCTTTTTCCATCACATACATTTTTCCGTGGAATTCTCTTGTTTCCTTTCCTGCTGCCACTTCGGTTCCGTAGCCTGCAGGGGTATAAAATGCGGGAATACCACTTCGGGCGGCTTCGCATCGCTGTGCCAAAGTTCCCTGAGGAATCAGCTCTACATCCATTTCGCCACTAAGCATTTGGCGTTCAAATTCTGCATTTTCGCCTACATAAGAAGAGATCATTTTCTTTATTTGATGCTTTTTTAACAGAAGTCCAAGCCCAAAATCATCCACTCCCGCATTGTTTGAAATACAGGTTACTTTCTGAATATTTCTTCGAACCAATTCCAGAATTATATTTTCAGGAATGCCGCAAAGCCCAAAACCTCCTAACATAAAAGTCATTCCGTCTTCAATACCTTGGCACGCCTCAGTAACGTTTGCAACTGTTTTTCTTATCATTTTTAAAATTTTCTGAAAATTACGAAATTTCAATCTATAAAAAAACCTCACAAGATTTGAAAATCTGTGAGGTTTTTTGACATTAATGAAAACTTTATCAAAAATCAAACTCGTCAGGAATTTCCTCCACATCGGGATTACCTTCGCGCCATTTAGAACAATCGGTTTCTATGGACAGATTTGCGGGACGTTTAAAGTTTCCCGTTGAAACGTCCAAATCCTTATCTTCATAACAACTCCTCATGTACATTCCCCAAATAGGTAAAGCCATTGTGGCGCCTTGTCCATAACTAATAGAGCCAAAATGGGTTGCGCGGTCGTCACCACCTACCCAAACTCCTGTAACAAGATTTGGAACCATACCCATAAACCAGCCATCGCTGTTGTTTTGTGTAGTTCCGGTTTTACCGGCAATGGGGTTTTTAAAATCATACGGATATCCGGTGACTGCATTTTTATAAACTGGAGAATTTACTGCCCAACTTCCTCTCAATCGAGCACCAGATCCAGACTGAGTAACTCCTTCCATTAAACTTACAGTTACATAAGCCGTTTCATTGCTGATAACATCTTTTGTTTTTGGGACGTTTTGATAAAGAACAGTTCCATTTTTATCTTCAATCCTTTGAATAAGTATTGGTTCTACGTAAACGCCTTCATTTGCAAAAGTGCTATAGGCGCCAACCATTTCATAAACCGAAACGTCTGGTGTTCCTAGAGCGATGGATGGTACAGCTGGCATATTATCAGTATTAACTCCCATTTTTTTCACCAAATCAATTACTGGTTCCGGACCTACGCGATCTATCAATCTTGCAGTAATTGTATTTATGGAATTGGCGAGGGCATATTTTAAAGTAACCATTCCGCCATAGGTACCACCAGCATTTTTTGGAGTCCAAGGTTTTATTAAGTTGTGTCTTCCCGCAGGAATAGTGTATATGGTGTTTGGCAAGGTATCACATGGTGACATGTGCATTTGATCTATGGCAGTGGCATACACGAAAGGTTTGAAGGTGGAACCTATTTGACGCTTTCCTGTCTTCACCATATCATATTTATAATGTTTATAGTCTATGCCACCAACCCAAGCTTTAACTTCACCGGTTTGTGGGGTCATGGACATCATCGCAGCCTGCAAGAAAGATTTGTGGTAGCGGATGGAATCCATCGGTGTCATTATAGTATCAATATCACCTTTCCAAGAAAAAACGCGCATTGGCACTTTCTTTTTAAAGCTTTTTATAATTTCTGCTTCATCCTTACCCAGCTTTTTCATTTCGCGCCAGCGATCGCTTTTTCGCATAGCCGAATTTAAAATTCCTTCGGTTTCCTTTTCCGTAATGTCTCTAAAAGGAGCTGTTTTATTTTTTTTGTTTTGTTCGTCAAAGGCAATTTGAAGATGCGCCATGTGTTTCTTTACGGCTTCTTCAGCGTATTCCTGCATTTTACTGTCAATGGTTACATAAACTTTCAACCCGTCTTGGTAAATATTGTATTTACCACCATCTGGCTTTGGATGTTCCTTAATCCAATTTTCCATAAAAGCTCTTGCATATTCACGAAAATAAGTAGCGCTTCCTTCGTCATGGCCCTGTGGGGTAAATTTTATATTTAATGGAAGAGCTTGTAAAGAATCCATTACTTTTTCAGAAATATAATCGTACTTCTCCATTTGTGAAAGCACCACATTTCTTCTATTTGTAACTCCTTCTGGGTTTCGTATAGGATTATACAACGAAGCATTTTTGAACATTCCCACAAGTGTAGCAGATTCAACAGTGGTTAATTCGGAAGGTGGCTTATCAAAGTATATGTTCGCGGCAGATTCTATGCCCACAGCTTGGTTCACAAAATCGTATTCATTGAAATACATTGTGATTATTTCTTCTTTGGTATAACGACGTTCCAGGCGGGTTGCAATAATCCATTCCTTTATTTTCTGTAAGCCACGCTGCACTTTATTTCTAGAAACTTGTTCGGTGAAAAAGAGTTTTGCTAATTGCTGAGTGATGGTACTTGCACCACCACGACTGCCCAAAAAGGCAAATGCACGTATGGTTCCTCTGCCATCAATACCTGAATGGTCATAAAAACGTGCGTCTTCAGTAGAAATTAGAGCATTCACCAAATGGTCTGGTAAAGAATCAAAAGGAACGGGAGTTCTATTTTCTTTATAAAATTTCCCAAGAGTTTTCCCGTCAGAAGAAATAATTTCGGTTGCAAGATTTTTTTCAGGATTTTCAAGGCTGGTCTCATCTGGAAGACTTCCAAATACACCCCACGAGGCTAATAGAAAAAATAGAATTATCAGTAATATAAATCCTGCAAAGATTTTCCAAAAGGTTTTGATATGATGGCTCACATCATTCTTATTATTCTTTTTAGGTGTTGCTTTCTTTGTTGCCATAATTTCACTTTTTGGTAGTTTCTTCAATACTGAAACCAACATCTGTAATGCCTTCGAGTTTTGTAACGCCTTCCACCGCGCCATTATTGCGCATTGCTTGACCAATGGATATAGTATAAATTCCATCCTCAAAAAAACTAACGTTCTCTTTATAAAATAGTTTGTTTTCCTTTACATCGCCAATTCCTTGACCCATCCAAGAGCCATCTGGATTTGCCATTCGGTATTCCAGCGTATCGGTAACGGTTTTTCCGTGGGGAAAGTTTATTGAAGCGATCAAAAATATATTATTGAATTTGTATTCGTTAGTATTTCTAATGTTTAGAAACAGATTGTATTTTTTAAGAGAATCCAATTCAGGTAGTTTAAATTCAACTACTTCGTCTGCTCCCCAATAACCATCCATAGCCTTAGTATCAGTGAAAATGGTATTTGATTCGCACGATACAAACATTCCCGCAAACAAAAGAAGTGCAACTAACTTATTCATTTTTTGTTGGCTTTCTATTTCTGTTTTGATTCCCAGGATTGTTTTTTGATTTTTTTGGAGCATTGCTCTTTGCATTATTTTTGGGAATATTTCCAGCAGTGGCTTCAACTTTGCCTTTGTTTCGGCTTTTGTTTCTACGTTTTTTACCAGTTTGTTTTGGCTTGTCAAAACGCGTCAAACTATCTTGCCCAACAACATTACTGTAAGGTTCCTTTTCAACTTTCGGCGCCTCAGCAATAAATTCTTCAAGCGCCATTGGCTTTGTGCCATTTTTATTCATCTCAATGATTTCATTGGCTTTTTCAGCTGTCAATTCGTGCCAATTCATAAATTCCTTTTCATAAGCATACCAAAGCAAACCCTTGAAAATATCTATTTTTTGGCAAGTGGCATACCCTTTTTCCGTTTGAAGTCTTGTTTCAGTACTCGGAAATGAATCTAAAGCTTCTAAATAAGTATCCAATTCATAATTCAAGCAGCATTTCAATTTTCCACATTGTCCAGCAAGTTTTTGTGGATTCAACGAAAGTTGCTGATAGCGTGCTGCTGAAGTATTTACCGAACGGAAATCCGTAAGCCAAGTTGAGCAACAAAGTTCGCGACCGCAGCTTCCAATTCCCCCCAAGCGAGCAGCTTCTTGACGGAAACCTACTTGTTTCATTTCAATACGTGTATTGAAAGTACGTGCAAATTCCTTTATCAATTCCCGGAAATCTACACGATCTTCGGCAGTGTAATAAAAAATAACTTTTGAAGCATCGCCCTGGAATTCAACATCACTAATCTTCATTTGTAACCCATGGCGGATAGCAATTTCGCGGGAACGTTTCTGAACGTCGGCTTCTTTATCGCGAACACCTTGCCAAATATCAATATCTTTTTGTGAAGCTTTTCGGTAAATTTTAGGAAGCGCATCAACTTTTACTGGAACTTTTTTCTTCTTCATTTGCACGCGAACCAATTCTCCGGTAAGCGTTACAATTCCAATATCGTGGCCGGGAGCGGCTTCTGTGGCAATAACATCGCCTATGCTTAGTGTAAGATTTTCAGAATTTTGAAAGAATTCTTTTCTTCCGTTTTTAAAGCGAACTTCCACCGCATTGAAAGGTTCCATGGAGGCGGGAAGTTGCATATTTGAAAGCCAATCAAACACCGTTAATTTGTTACAGCCATCGGTTCCGCAAGTACCATTGTTCTTGCATCCTTTTGGCTGTCCATCGGAGCCCGTGGCACAGCTGGTACAGCTCATATTTTTATATATAAAGCCCTATTCCAAATGAATAGGGACGAAAATTAAACAAACAATTTAATCAGTAAAGATACCAATAATTAATTATGAATGCAGAAATCTGAATTCTGAATTTATTTTTTGAACTTAAGCTTTTCCGAACGGCCTTTCTTAAAAATTTTGTTGCTGTTTGGGATGCCTTGACGGAGTCGTTTTTGTTCTTCTTCGGGCAAATGAATTATTTCAACACATTCCTCTGAACAACAATTTTCCATCGTGACCGCACAATTCTCACATTGAATAAAAAGTAAATGGCAAGCTTCATTGGCGCAGTTGGTGTGCGTATCACAAGCTTCGCCGCATTGGTGACAATGCGAAATTACATCATCAGTAATCCGTTCGCCACGACGATGGTCGAAGACGAAATTTTTTCCGATGAATTTATTTTCCAATCCTTGGTTTTCAACTTGGCGGGCGTACTCAATAATACCACCTTCAAGCTGAAACACATTTTTAAAACCTTTGTGTTTGTAATATGCGCTGGCTTTTTCGCAACGGATTCCACCAGTGCAATACATCACCAATTTTTTATCTTCTTTATGATCTTTTAAATCTTCTTCGATTATATCCAAAGAATCTCGGAATGTATCAACATCAGGAGTTACAGCATTTTTGAAATGACCAATTTCACTTTCGTAATGGTTACGCATATCTACTAAAACCACGTTTGGGTCTTCAATAAGCTCGTTGAATTTCATGGCATCCACGTGAATTCCCTTATTTGTAACATCGAAGGTTTTGTCATTCAAACCATCGGCAACAATTTTATCCCGGACTTTTACTTTCAGTTTTAGAAATGATTTTAAATCCTGTTCGATGGCGATATTCAATCTAACATCTTTCAGAAAATAAATACCATCGGTAAATTCCTTGAATTCCTTAAAGCGTTTTGCAGGAACGGAAAGCTGGGCGTTGATACCTTCGTGTGCCACATAAATACGGCCCAAAACATCCTGCTCATGCCAAGCAATAAATAAATGATTTCTGAAAAGATGCGGATTGCCAATCTTGGCATATTGATAAAAAGAAAGGGTTAGCCGTTCCTCGCCGGCCTGTTCCAAAAGTGTTTCCCTCTCTTTGGCACTTAATTTATTGTACAGTTGCATGCTATACTTTTTTAGGTGAAAAGAATTGATTTTAATAATGGCGCAAAAATACGGGTTTTAATGAAATTAGAGAGATTAAAAGCTTTTTAATGGTTTACTTTTTTATAAATATGTAGGAAAAACACTTCAATAAAAATGGGGGAAATCCCCCTACAAAAACAGGGAAAATCCTGTTTTATATCGCAAAAAATTAGCATAGCTTTAACAAATCAACTAACTTTAATCGTTCAAAGTATGAAAACACACGCCCACACGCCCACACGCCCACACGCCCTTACAGTCATTGTTCTCTTTTTTCTTTTTTTTATAATTTCTATCAGTTCAGTATTTTCCCAAACAGATGATTTTTGTGGAACCGCGCCAAATACTATTCCAGATCCTCCAGGTGTTTATAGTAAAGCTACAAGCCCAGCCTATCTTAATAATTTTGAAGCAAAAACTTTCAACATTTTCTATTGGAGAATTAATAAAAGTGATGGCTCTTACTCACAACCAGGCTGGCCACTTACTTTGGAAAAAGCAAAAGAAAGTGTTGCTTTACTAAACGAGCAATTTGGGCCACTCAATATTTGTTTTAATTTAGTTGGCATGGACACTATTAATTCAACAACCCACCATTCAGGATCTGGAATATTTGCCATAAGAAATTATGCCTTAAACCATGGGAAGATGAGGTCGGATGCTATAAATATTTATGTACCCCATACTTTAGGTCAGGGAGCTGGCCAATCTAGTTATATTTCAACAAGTGCTGCTGTCATTGCCACTAAGGTAGCAAGTGGCAGAACGCTTTCACATGAATTAGGGCATTGCTTTAAATTATATCATACATTTGGAAATAGTAATGACAGGCCAGCGCCTGTTAATTGTGAAAGGGTAACACGAGACATTAATGACCCAGATTATAATGCAGGTTTTGAAGGGATAGGCGATGAAATTGTAGACACTAATGCTGTGCCAAATTTTCTCAGGGAACAACATAATTATTTTGCATATGCTGTGTCTAATGCTAATTTAGGCTATAATTGGACACAAGCGAGAAACCTTATTATATATAATGGATTTAATGGGTTATCAAATGCCACAGCCATTGCACAAGCACTCCTAGATTACGGATTTACACAAACGGAAATAAATTATTTACGGTACAATCCCGCAATCAATTATGCATATTCCGATTTACCTAATTGCGCATATGCTCCTGATAGTAGAGTAAATAATCCAAACAACGACTTTTTCAAGGATTGTGGGGGTACACCCTACCATGTTGTACAAGCAGATATTCAAAATATAATGGCATATTCAAATTCCAGTTGTGGTTTTTTATTTTCTCCAGGGCAAAGAATTAGAATTCATGAAACTATTGAGCATTACCCTGGTATATATAACCCAATAATGTCACAAAACACCATAGACCTTTATGTACACGATACTGAAAATGATATAGGCCAAGAACCCAATATACATACTGATATTTTTTGGAACAGCAAAGATATTTGGGTTAGGCGCCAAAATGATGGAACTACTATTCAAGAACACCAAAACCCTATTTATGACCCCGCCAATCCTAATTTTGTTTATGTAAAAGTTAATAACAAAGGTTGCAGTACTTCTTCGGGCAGCGACCAGCTAAAACTTTATTGGGCAAAGGCAAACACAGCTTTAGATTGGCCTACATATTGGAACGGCACTATACCTATGGGGGGTGAACTGGGCACATTAACCATTCCTCCAATCCCCCCTGGACAGGAGTCCATTTTGGAATTTGAATGGTATGTGCCCAATCCTTCAGATTTTGGCAACAATCCAAACCCATGGCATTTTTGTTTATTAACGCGTATCGAATCCAACGATGACCCCATGACATTTCCCGAAGTAAATTTTATCACTGACAACGTTAAAAACAATAACAATATAGCTTGGAAAAACACATCAGTAATCTCAGTTATTCCAAACACACCTAGCATAGGTGCGGTTATTGGAGTATGCAATCCCTTAAGCACATCCAAGACCTACAGTTTAGAATTTGTGGCAAATATTAATGAACCTGGAAAGGCAATCTATCAAGAAGCTGAAATAGGCATAGAAATGGATGATGTTCTTTTTGATGCCTGGGAAAGAGGCAATAATATTGGCGCTAATTTTACGGCCACCGCAAATGATCATAAAATAATAGCAACGGGCAACAATGTTTTGATAGACGATATAGCTTTTGGAGCCAATGAATATGGCACAGCTTATATTACCTTTAATTTTTTAACAAAAGAATTGACCAATAAGCAAAATTACACCTATCAGGTCATTCAAAGGGATAAGGCTACAGGTAAAATTATTGGAGGTGAAACCTTTGAAATAAAAAAACAACCCCGAGGTATCTTTACTGCAGATGCAGGTGATAATCAAGAAATAGATAGAAACGAAAGTATTACCATTCAAGCGGATGATATTAATGAAGATGCAGTTTATAATTGGTATGCTCCAGATGGAACCCTCATATATACGGGCTTAGCATTAACCGTATCACCCGAAATTACACAACAATACAAACTGGAAATCATTTCAGATTTAGATGGACTGAAAGATTATGATGAAATAACCGTAACCGTAAATCCATATAGAATTATAAGCATAGCCCCTAACCCGGTAAGTACACAGTTAACCATAGAATATATGGCAGAAGGGGTAACTTCTGCTTATATCATGGTTCTAAACCAAAGCTCAGGTATATCAGACAATTATATTTTAGATTCTACTCTTGATACGATTAGTCTAGACATGTCCAACAGATCAACTGGTCTGTATTCCATTATTTTAATTTGTGATGGGGAAATACAGGATTCAAAAAACCTCTTGAAACAATAATTTAAAATATTTACTACTATGAAAACACTATATAATTTAACTCAAAAAGCATTAAGCTGTATTGTTCTCTTCTTTTGCTTCTCTCTACTGTCCTTTAACCTTTATGGGCAAGTAACAAACATTCCAGACCCCAATTTTGAACAAGCCCTTATTGACCTTGGAATTGACAGCGATGGAATTGTAAATGGACAAGTATTAACAAGTGATATTGAAACAGTTACTAATCTTAACATAAGCAACAAGGGTATAAGCGATCTTACTGGCATCGAGGACTTTTCAGCCTTGGAGGTTTTTGATGTTTCATTTAATCTAATTAGTTCCTTATTATTAACAAATAATTTGAACCTTAGAGAATTAGTTTTTGACCATAGTGACCATCTTTTCAATATTGACATCTCCAACAATAGTAATTTAGAGATTCTTCGCAGTAGTTTTTCCTTTCTTTCCCAATTAGATCTAACAAACAATCCGAATCTTAGAGAATTGACTCTTGGGGAGCCTTCCCCCTCCGGTAATCACGCTATAGAAAATCTTGATCTAAGTAATAATATCATACTACTTAAACTTCAACTTATAAATTTAGAATTTTTGAGAATCGTTGACTTACGTTCAGGCAGCAATACCATACTTACCGATGTTTTTGTGGAATGCAGTACGGATGGTGGATTTCCCTGTGAACCTTTACCCTGTTTTATGGTCGATGATGTTAATGCGGCTCAGAACAATCAATTTCCTTATTCAGAATGGGTGGCGGATGTAATCTTTTCTGAGGATTGTGCTTTGGGACTTCCGGAAACTGGTTATGGAATTATTTCCTTATCTCCAAACCCCTCCAAAAATGAATTGTTTTTAACTTCAAAAAACACCGTAGGAAACCTAAAAATCAAAATATTCAACATAGAAGGCAAACTTTTAAGCACTGAAAATATAGTGCTTGAAAATCAAACCTCCATAGATGTTTCCCAACTAACAAACGGCATCTATTTTTTAAACATCGAAGATGAAAACGGCAATACAACAATCAAAAAATTCATAAAACAATAAACAAATTCGCTTGTTGTCATTCTGAACCTGTCGAAGCACACAAACTCAATACGCAATACTAACATCTAAATATTTAAATCATGGCATCAAAATCAGAAGTAGGCCACGCTAAAAATGTAGCGAACTTCCAAGACCTTATCGTCTTTGTAGAAGGTTATGGCCAAAGCTACAACCCATCAAAAACCAGTTTAACCGCAGAACAACTTACTGCCTTGCATTCCACCGCAAACAGCAGTCTGCAAACGGTAATCAATCTAAACACGGCATATAATGATGCCGTAAACAGCCGCATAGAAGCCTTCGCAAATCTACGCCCCCTCAGCACCCGCCTTATTAATGCCCTAGAGGCCACAGACGCATCACAAGAAAAAATAGACGATGCAAAAGGCTTCAACCGCAAAATCCAAGGCCAACGTGCTTCAAAAGAAGAAAAGCCCCTAGACCCAAACCAACCCGTTCCAAAAAAGATAAGCGCCAGTCAACAGTCTTATGACCAACTTATCCAACATTTTGAAGGCCTAATCTCGGTCTTGGCCTCAGAACCAAGCTACGCCCCAAACGAAACGGAATTACAAATAACATCCCTGCAAGCAAAAGCACAGGATTTAAGGGACAAAAACAACCAAGTTGCCACCGCCTACACGGCAGTAAGCAACGCCCGTCTGGAAAGAAACCGTATCCTTTACCAAGAAAACACAGGTCTTGTCGACACCGCTCTCGACGTAAAAAAATATGTAAAGTCCCTCTTCGGCGCTTCCAGTGCAGAGTACAATCAAATAAAAGGCATAAAATTTAAAAACGAAAAAGATTGAACGCTCTCTTGTTCAAAAACCAACGGAGTCCACTCAAGTGTTAGACTGAGCCTGTCGAAGTATTCCCGTTACCACTTTTAAACATATTGCTTCCGCTTTAACAAGTATAGCTATCACTTTAACAAATATGCTCCCCGCTTTTTATATAATGGCGACCGCATTAACAAATCTTGTGGTCGCCATTTATATTTTAGCTTCCGCTTTAACAATTCTCAAATCCGCTTTAACAGTTCGAGCGTACGCTTTAACAATTCTCGCATCCACAATTATACCATTAACTTCCACTCAAAGTATCAAAAATCCTGTTTCAAAAAGTCTTGGTTCTTGTTTCTTGCAGCGAAGCGGTCTTGGTTCTTTCTAGTTGTTAACAAAATTCGTTTCTCCCCACATTTTACTTTTGTCCTAAGTACAAAGAAATAGTATCTTAGCTAACTGATCCACCAAAGCATTTTTTTTTTGCGGGAGGAGGATTAAAAATTCCATCATAAAAAATACTGAAAATGAGCACTGAAAAAGACGCAAAACTAAAAGCTTTAAAGCTAACTCTCGATAAACTTGACAAAACCTACGGCAAGGGAACCGTAATGAAAATGGGCGACCGCGCTGTTGAAGATGTGGAAGTTATCCCAACCGGTTCACTCGGTTTAGATGTTGCCTTAGGAGTAGGAGGTTATCCACGCGGAAGGGTTATTGAAATCTACGGCCCGGAATCCTCTGGTAAAACTACACTTACGCTTCATGCTATGGCAGAAGCACAAAAAAAAGGTGGAATAGCAGCATTTATTGATGCCGAACATGCTTTTGATAGAGGTTATGCCGAAAAACTTGGTGTAGATGTAGAAAACCTTATCATTTCACAACCCGATAATGGTGAACAAGCTTTAGAAATTGCCGATAATTTAATCCGAAGTGGCGCAATTGACATCGTGGTTATTGACTCGGTTGCTGCATTGACACCAAAAAGCGAAATTGAAGGCGAAATGGGCGATAGCAAAATGGGCCTTCACGCACGACTTATGAGTCAAGCTTTAAGAAAACTTACAGGGTCTATCAGTAAAACAAAATGTACTGTAATCTTCATTAACCAGTTGCGTGAAAAAATAGGCGTGATGTTCGGAAACCCAGAAACTACTACAGGTGGAAATGCTTTAAAATTCTACGCTTCTGTACGTTTGGACATTCGCCGTTCCACTCAAATTAAGGATAGCGATAGCAACGCAATGGGAAACAAAACTCGCGTTAAAGTGGTAAAAAATAAAGTTGCACCACCTTTCAAACAAGTAGAGTTTGACATTATGTACGGCGAAGGAATTTCCAAAGTGGGTGAAATTATAGACCTTGGCGTTGACTTTGAAATTATTAAAAAAGCAGGTTCATGGTTCAGCTATGACGAAACCAAACTTGGTCAAGGTCGCGATGCTGTAAAAGCACTTCTTTTGGACAACCCAGAATTAATGGACGAATTGGAAAAGAAAATTAAAGATGCTATTGTTGCAATAAGCAAATAATTTTCAGCAAACCACGCAACCCTTTTGATATACTGGTATCTACAGTTCGTAGGAACCTTGATTATTACGGTTGCCCTCTACAATAAAGGAGGTATTTACAACGGAACAATAATTCACGGCACCGCATTTGACTTTAGACGAGCTCATAATACTATGTAAGAAGCAGGATGCAAAGGCACAGGGCGAATTGTACTCACAGTACAATAGAATATTATTCGCCATTTGCCTTCGATATTCTCCAAACTATGCAGATGCAGAAGACAATTTGCAGGACGCGTTTCTTACTATTTTTAAAAAAATTGAGCAGTATATTGGCAAAGGTTCTTTTGAAGGCTGGATGAAACGGGTAACCGTGAACACCGTACTTCAGAAATACCGAAAACAGCGCCCCTTTGAAATTATAGATGAAGGGCAGATTGAAGGTGAGGAAGAAGATACTGAAATTGAAAGCGAAGAAATTCCATTGGATTTTTTGCTGAAAATTGTGCAAGAACTCCCAGATAGATACCGAACTGTTTTCAGTTTGTATGTAATGGATGGGTATCAGCACAAAGAGATAGCGGAAATGTTAGGAATCAGCGATGGAACGTCTAAATCAAATCTGGCCCGCGCTAGAATGATTTTAAAAAATAAGATTGAAGAGTATAATGCAAAACATAACACTTAAGGCATTATTTGATTATTTAGATTGAACAAAAGAACCCCTGCTTTTTGCGGGGGATTCCCAATGAAAGAAAAGAAAAACATAGACAACATTTTTAAAGAAGGTTTCAAGAATTTTGAGGCCAGTCCTTCGCCGCGCGTTTGGGAAAATATTCAAGCGGAGCTGAAAAAGGAGAAAAAAGAACGTAAAGTTATTCCGCTTTGGATTAGACTTGGCGGTGTTGCTGCTTTGATTGCTTTAATGCTTTCTGTGGGAAATTGGATATACAATCCTTCGGATTTGGGAACGCCTTCCATTACTGACGAAAATGTTATAAAAACACAAAATAACCAACAGGAAAATAATTCTGAAATAGTAAAAGAAGCAAATGAAACGCAAGTTGCTTCGGAAGAAAAAAAGATTCAGAATGAATCAACAATTCAAAATAAATCAGCACAGGATTTAAATAACTTAGTCGATAATTCTTCAAAAAATAAAGGTTATACAGAATCTTCAAATAAAAATTTAATTAAATCTTCTGAAAAAACAGGTCGTAATGTAATTGCTTCAAACAATTCTGAAAAAAGCAATTCTAAAGAGAAAGCAAATTCCAAACATGATTTCTTAGAAAAGAACATTTCAAAAAATGAGGTGAAAGAAGGAATCGCGACTTCAAAAAATAATGCTGAAAAAATAAGTCCAGACATAAATGCCAAAGAAGCAAACGAAAATATCATAAAAACCAACAAAGATATTTTCGATACATATAAACAAGGGAAAGAAGGCATTGTTGTTAACGAGAAAAATATAAAAGACACAGCTGAGAAAAATTCTGTAAAAACAGAAGACGAAGTAGCGCAAGAATCTCAAAACAAAAAATCAATCTTTGATGCAATTGCAGAAAAGAAAGAAGATGAGATTTTGGAAAAAACAAAAAAACAAAAACCTGAACATCGTTGGAATGTCGCGCCAAATGTAGCGCCAGTTTATTACAGCAGTCTCGGCAACGGTTCTTCTATAGATCCTAGTTTTGCAGATAATCCACAAAAAGGGGATGTAAATATGAGTTACGGTGTGCAAGTTAGCTATGCTTTGAACAATCGTTTAAGTGTGCGAACTGGTGTTAATAATGTAGATTTAAGTTACAGCACTTCAGGCATTGAAGTAGGCACAGGTCCAGTAGCAGTAGCTTTAAGCTCTGTAGATTACGGTTCAAGACAAGTGGTTGTTACTGCTGCAGATAAAGGATCATTTGCGAATTCAAATTCTTCGAATGGTTTTGGAAATATCACTCCCAAATCAACCCAGGGAAACGCAAGGCTTGTTCAGAATTTAAATTATTACGAAGTTCCCGTAGAGCTTAAATACGCTGTCATCAATAATAAATTTGGCGTTAATTTAATTGGAGGTTTAAGTACTTTGTTTTTGGGAAATAATGAAATTTCAGTAAAAGCAGATAATTATAATACCGTGCTGGGAGATGCCAACAATCTTTCCTCAGTAAGTTTTTCAACTAACGTCGGGCTGGGATTGGACTATAAACTGTCCAAGAAATTTACGTTTAATATTGAGCCAATGTTTAAATACCAGCTCAACCCTTATACAGATTCTTCTGTAAACTTCAAACCATATTATTTGGGTGTTTACAGTGGGTTTAGTTTCAAGTTTTAGGTTAGTTTTTAGTTGGATGTGTTTGATATACTTCAAACAAATGATTGCAAAAAACCGTTCTTCGCCATAGGACGGTTTTTTATTTGAGTAATTTTTCTGAAAATTATTTCACACTGTTGGATGTAGCAATTCATTTAGAATTACTTCCCTTGTTTCTTTTTTCAATTCCTTTCGATTTTCCATAGTTAGTGTGGCGGTAGGAATGAGCTTATGAACTTTCACTCGCATTTTCCCCGGCCTACCTATAAAAAAAGAATACGGAAACCGTTTTTTATTGTCGTGGAAAGTCATTGGGGCAAGGGGAATTCGGTGTTCTATGGAAAGCCGAAAAGCACCATCCTTAAATTCATCCAGCAAAATAGAAAGGTCATCGGGAACGCCGCCTTCGGGAAAAATGCAAACACTTAAACCTTCATTCAAACGAATTTCCGCTCTTCGGAAAGCTTCCACGCGACTTTTGGTATTTCCGCGATCTACCAAAATACAGGTACGCTTATAAATATATCCAAAAAGAGGAATCTTTGCCAATTCTTTTTTTCCGACGAAAACGAAAGGACTTTTAGTTGCGTGAAACATCAACATAATATCCATCATTGAAGTGTGGTTAGCAACGAACATATAGCTTTTGCCCTTTTCATATTTTATGTCACGTTTTATGATAGGATAGCATCCTATTCCATAAATTACCAATATGGACCATGTTCGCGCAACCTTAAAAAAGAAAGGATACCAGGAATGCTTAAGAATACTAACAAGAAGAAATGGAAAAAGCAATATAGTAAAAAGCGCTATAATTAAATAGACCCAAATACGGTAAAATGTTGCGAAAATTTGTGTAAAAAGTTTCATTGAGGTTCAAAAGTAATGATTTGAACGATGCGAATAAATCAAAAAAAGTACCTTTGCTGAAATTTTTCAAAACAATGTCCAGAATACTAACAGGAATACAAAGTACCGGCACGCCACATCTCGGAAATCTTTTGGGAGCTCTTATTCCAGCCATTGAAATGGCAAACGATCCTAAAAATGATTCTTTCCTTTTTATTGCAGATATGCACTCATTGACGCAAATAAAGAATGCTGAAACCCTTCGCGCTAACACCTACAGTACGGCTGCAACTTGGCTAGCATTAGGATTGGATACTGAGCGTGTAGTGTTTTATCGTCAAAGCGATATTCCTCAAACGACGGAGCTTTCATGGTATTTAAGTTGCTTTTTTCCTTTCCAAAGATTGACTTTGGCACATTCGTTTAAAGATAAAGCTGACCGATTGGAAGATGTAAATGCTGGGCTTTTCACCTATCCAATGCTGATGGCTGCCGACATACTTTTATACGATGCTGAAATTGTTCCCGTCGGCAAAGACCAAATGCAGCACATTGAAATTACGCGTGATGTTGCTTCTCGTTTTCACACACAAATGGGCGAAACTTTTGTAATGCCCGCAGGAAAAGTGCAAGAAGAAACAATGTATGTTCCTGGAACAGATGGCTCCAAAATGAGCAAATCTAAAGGGAACATCATTAATATATTTTTGAATGACAAACAGCTCCGTAAACAAGTAATGACCATTGAAACTGACAGCACACCACTTGAAGAACCAAAAAATCCAGATACTTGCAATGTATTTGCGCTTTATAAAATATTGGGATCTAAAGAAGAAGTTTCACAAATGCGAAAAAATTATGAAGGAGGAAATTATGGTTACGGTCACGCAAAACAAGCTTTATTTGAACTAATAGTTGCAAAATTCTCTGAAGAACGTACGCGCTATAACTATTTTATGGAAAATCTTCCTGAGATTGATGCAGCATTGGCTGCAGGTGCAGAAAAGGCCCGTAAAGTTGCAAATGGCGTTTTGAGTCGGGTTCGCGAGAAGGTGGGTTATTAAACCAACTTAAACAACTTTCCCGGTAACGGCCGCACGACTCCTTTCAGTTCCATATTCATCAAAATGCTTGCGGCTTTGTGAGAGGGAATACTACATTCCAAAGCGATAGTGTCTAAAAGTTCTTTTTCCTTTTCCTTCAAAAACTGGAAAACTACTTTTTCTTCTTCGTTTAATTCAACGAAAAGTTGAGTTTGTTTTGGTTTTTGGGATTCTTTTAGTTCCCAGCCCAACATATAAATTAAATCTGCAGCGCTCGTTAGCAAATGCGCTTTTTGTTGTTTTATCAAATTGTTGCAACCACGGCTTTGGCTATCCATTGCTCTTCCGGGAGCCGCGAAAACTTCTCTGTCATATGAATTTGCAATATCTGCCGTAACCAAACTTCCACCTTTTTCTGCAGATTCAATAACGATAGTCGCTTCTGAAAGTCCCGCTATAATTCGGTTTCTTTTCAGAAAATTATTTCGGTCGAAAGCATCATTGCTCCAAAATTCTGTGATGAAACCTCCATTCTCTTCAATTTTTTGAACGTATCTTTTATGATCTTTGGGGTACATTTGGTTTAGCCCGTGCGCCAAACAAGCTATATTCTGCAAGTTATTTTCTATTGCCGCTTTGTGTGCACAAATATCAACGCCATAGGCTAAACCTGAAACAATCACAGGTTTTAATGGAGCAATTTCTTCGATTAAATTTTGACAAAAAGCGTTGCCATAGCTCGTAATTTTTCGAGTGCCCACGATGCTGATTATTTTCTTTCCCACCAAATCTATATTTCCACGATGGAAGAAAAGTATGGGACCATCCATGCAGTGCTTCAGTTTTTCGGGGTAGGTTTTATCTTTGAAATAGCTATATTCAATATTGTTTTTCTCAATAAACTCCAATTCGTCATCAGCTTCTTCCAATTGTTTTTTCAGATTTATTTCTTTCAGCCGTAAAAGTCCTATGCCATCAATTTTGGCGAGGTTACTTTTTTTCTCATTGAAAACCGCTTCAGCAGAGCCCATTTTCCGAAGTAATTTTTTTGCAGAAATATCCCCTAAATTTGGAATGCGCTGTAAAGCAAGCGTATAGCGTAGTTCGTTTTTTGAAAGCATGGTTTTAAAAATTAAAACCGGGGAGAGCATTAAAAATACAACATTTTAAGTTGTTAATAAATTACCAGAACAAAAATTGGATTGCCTTCAAAAAAGGCTAATTTTGTTTATATGCAACTTACCACCTATATAGCTGACCTACTTTACCGATACGAATGTGTTATTATTCCTGGGTTTGGCGCTTTTTTAACGCGTTACAAATCTGCTCACATTGACGGATCCTCGAACACTTTCAATCCGCCTTCAAAAATTGTTTCTTTTAACAAACAGTTGCAGGCCAATGATGGTTTATTCGCAAATTATGTGGCTTCGGTGGAAAAATGTAGTTATGAAACCGCATTGCAAAAAATAAGAAAATTCACTTCTGAAATTTCCACATCTCTTTCAGAAGGGAAAACTATATCGTTTAAAAATATTGGTGACTTTTCGCTGAACGAAGAAAAATCACTTCAGTTTGAACCTTTGCATCAGCAAAATTATAGCACTTCATCTTTTGGTCTTTCTTCTTTTATTTCACCAAAAATAAGTCGTGAAGTTTACAAAGAAACCGTTGAAGCTTTGGAAGAAAAAGCTCCAATAATTTTCACTCCAGAAAGAAGAGAAGCTAAGCCTTATCTCAAATATGCTGCAATAGCAGTTATTGCTTTGTCTGCAATTGGTTTTGGAAGTTTGAAACTATACGAAAATCAGGTTCAGAAATTCAATTATGCGGAAAGACAAAAAGCCAACTCACTTGTTGAAAACCAAATTCAGGAAGCCACCTTTGTAATTGAAAGTCCATTACCAGTGCTAAGTTTACAACTTCCAAAGCATGTGGGAATGTACCATATTGTTGCGGGAGCTTACAGAGAAGAAGAAAACGCTGATAAAAAAGTGGAACAACTTCGCGATAAAGGGTTTTCACCTTTAAAAATGGAACCTACTCGTTACGGTCTTCATCAAGTTTTATACGCAAGTTTCGAGGATAGAATGGATGCTTTGAAAAAACTTCACGAAATCCAAAGAGCGGAAAATGCCGATGCTTGGCTATTGGTGCAGGATATTAAGTAATCAGGTTTTTTGAAATTAAAACTGGATTTTCTTTATTCTTTTTTATCTTTTCTTTTTTATCAAGTTCGGTATCTTTGCAAAAAAAATACTGATGCAACCCAAAACCCCAAAAGATTCCTTGACTATTTATACCGATATGGTTCTTCCTAGCGAAACCAATCCAATAGGAAATATGTTCGGTGGCGAACTATTGGCAAGAATGGACCGTGCTGCAAGTATTGCCGCGCGTAGGCACAGTAGAAGAATTGTGGTTACGGCTTCTGTAAACCACGTTGCATTCAATAAAATGATTCCTTTGGGAAGTGTTGTAACTGTTGAGGCGAAGGTTTCACGGGCTTTTAGTAGTTCTATGGAAGTGTATATGGACGTGTTTATAGAAGATCGCGAAAGTGGAGAGCGAAGCCTTTCAAACGAAGCCATTTATACATTTGTTGCTGTAAACGAAATGGGCCAACCTGTAAGAGTTCCTGAGATTGTTCCAGAAACCGAACTTGAAAAATCACGATTTATTGCTGCACTCCGTCGCAAACAACTTAGTTTGGTATTGGCTGGGAAAATGAAGCCCAAAGATGCTACTGAACTAAAGGCTTTGTTTCAATAATATTACTTTTTTTCTTTCTAAATTATTGATATACTGTTTCTTCCAAAGAGAAGGAATTGTGTTAAATTTCCTGTTTTTTGTTTTGAAATGATTTGTTTATGGATTCAAATAAATATATTTGAGAATATATGACGGTTTTTTAAGCCGTTTTTTTTAATCCCTAACCCAAATAAAACAAGTCAATTATGACAAAAATTACTTTCTCAAAAATTAAAAATTTTTCGTTTTTGGTGCTACTGTTTGTTTTTTCACTAACGTTTGCGCAAAATTCAAATGACATCCGTTTCCAAAACGAAACCTACGAAATACCTGAAAACATTGCTACTTTTCAGTGGAACCAAATGCCTGAATCATCTAGTTTAAAAAATGGTTATATGGGCTGGGTTCAATTTTATGAAACCCCCTCACAACAAGTTCAAGATTTATTCAAACAGAACAATCTGCAATTATTGGAATATATTCCAAACCATACCTATCTTTTTTATTTTCCGCAGAACACTTCAATCACTTTGCTGAAAAACAACGGGGTACGCACCATAGTTCCCGTTGAGGGTAGAGCAAAGCTTTCCGCAAAATTAAAAAGTGGCGATTATGATTATTGGGCAATGGATGGTGACAATATTTTGGTAACACTTCAATACCATAAAAATATTACAGATACTTATGCCATCAATGAGTTAGGGCGCCAACAAATAATGGTTACGCAAAATTATAAGCAACAAAATATGCTTGATCTTTCCATACCAAATAATTGTTTGGAAGCACTTTCAAATCTTTCTTTCGTTAAATGGGTGGATCTAGTAGTAGCGCCATCTGTTCCCGATGATACAGAGGGTAGAAGCCTTCACAGATCAAGCAACTTAGATACGCAAACAGGAACTGGCAGGAATTACAGAGGGGAAGGCATAGGAGTAATGGTTAGAGATGATGGAAAAGTTGGTCCTCACATTGATTTTGAAGGTAGACTTTTCAATCAGGTTAACAATTCAGGTAATACACATGGGGATGGTGTAGCTGGAATTATTGGCGGAGCTGGAAATTTACTTCCTTTAAATCGAGGGATGGCTGCCGCAGCTGACATCTATGTTGTGAATTATCAACCAACATTTTTAGATACTCAAACGGTTAATTTAATTAATGATGGTAGTGTACAAATAACAAATTCTTCATATAGTAATGGATGTAATGATGGATATACAACGATAACCCAAACCGTAGATCAACAAATACTTGACCACCCTTCATTGCTTCACGTTTTTTCTGCTGGAAATTCAAATGGAAGTAATTGTGGTTATGGAGCGGGAAATCAATGGGGAAATATAACAGGAGGTCATAAACAAGGTAAAAATGTTATGACTACCGCTAATGTTTTATTTAATGGACAATTGGCAACTTCCAGCAGCCGTGGCCCTGCCCATGATGGAAGAATAAAACCAGATATTGCAGCATACGGAAACTTCCAGATATCTACTAATGAAAATAATACCTACCAACAATTTAGTGGTACTTCAGCTGCTGCACCTGGTATTGCAGGAATTTCTGCACAACTTTACCAAGCTTATGGCGAATTGAATGGTGGCGATTTTCCTCCTTCCGCTTTAATAAAAGCAACATTAATAAACACTGCCAACGAAGCAGGAAATGTAGGGCCAGATTATAAATTTGGTTGGGGAATTGTAAATGCGCTTCAAGCAGTAAAACTTATTGAAGATGGCCGTTATCTTTCTGACGAAGTGACTCAAGGTAATACTAACACCCATACTATTAATGTTCCCGCTGGAACTACACAAGTTCGCTTTATGGTTTACTGGAGTGATTCGGTAGCTTCTCCAGGAGCAGATCCCGCTTTGGTAAATGATTTAGATTTGGTTGTAACAGATCCTTCAAACAGTACATATGAGCCTTGGATTCTTGATCCTACGCCAGATCCTGTAACACTTAACAATCCCGCTACAAACGGTCCAGACCATTTGAATAATATGGAGCAAGTTTTAATTAACGAACCTGCCATTGGAGATTATGATATTGATATTTCAGGTTTTAATGTGCCAATGGGCCCACAGGAATATTATATTGTTTATGAAATTATTTCCGACCATGTTGTAATGACCTATCCAAACGGAGGCGAGCATTTTCAACCATTTGTAGCTGAAACGCTTCATTGGGATGAAGTGAATACTACAGATGATTTTGTTTTGGAATATTCTAACGATAATGGAAACAGTTGGAATAACATTGCCACAGTTCCAAACAATACACATCTTTATACTTGGAATGTTCCTAATGATGTTGGTGGAAATACACTAGTTAGAGTTACTAGTGGTTCCTTTCTAGATGTAAGTGATGGCGCTTTTAATATCGCAAGAAGCCCTATAAATAGTAACATAACACAAGTTTGTGAAGATACTGCTACTTTTGAATGGAATGCTGTAGATGGTGCAGACTCATACGATCTGTATGTTTTAGGTGAAAAATACATGGAAGTGATTGGAACAACAAATACAAATTCTATTACAGTTTCAATTACAGATCCTAATGCAGCTATGTGGTTTGCGGTGAGTGCCAAAAATGATGTAGAAGGTTGGGAAAGTGAAAGAAATCGCGCCAAGCTTTACGCAGGAGGAATTCTGAACTGCGAATTGGGAGTTTCAGAAAATACTATTGGTGATGCAGTTGCTCTGTACCCAAACCCAACAACTAATGAAGTTTATATTAGTATTTCAGACAAAACCTTCGCAACATTTGACGTTTCAGTTACAAACAATTTGGGTCAAATTTTAGAGCGTAAAACAAATATTGATAATGCATCAACAACATCACTAAACGTTTCAAACTATGCTACGGGAATATATTTTATAACGATAAAAGCAGGAGAAAGTATTGCAACCAAAAAATTGGTAGTACAATAATTATTGAAAAATTCTTAATTGAAAAGGGAGCTAAAACGGCTCCCTTTTTTTACATTCTATAAATCCAATCTGCTGGATTTATTTTTGTTTTGTTTTGATAGATGTAGAATTTCAAAACCGTTTTTCCTTCCGTTGGGCTTTTTGCCACTGTGCCAATATTTTGTTTTGTAGATACCTTATCTCCAGATTTCACTGAAACAGTAGCCAAATTACTATACACCGAGATGTAATCTCCGTGTTGTATAAGAACTACCTTGTTAGCTCCTTTAATAACTTGAATAGACATTACCTGTCCTTCAAAAATGGCGCGTACTGCTGCATTATCTGCTGTGGCTATTTCCACCCCACTGCTATTTGTTGTAACATTTGGAAATTGAGGATGCTGGTGAGTTCCAAAACTTTTTACAACCATCCCTTTTTCAACTGGCCAAGGTAGTTTTCCTTTATTGCTTGTAAAGCTAGCTGCAAGTGCTTTATCTTCGGCTGTCATTGCAAACTCTTCCGTTGAGGCTGGTTTGGTCACCTCCGTTTTGGGAGGTATATTAGTGGTTGGGTTTTTTGTAGTGTTATTGTTATTCGCTTTTGCGTCTGCGAGTGCTTTTGCCTTCGCTTCTGCAATTGCTTTTTCCCGTGCTATTCTGTTTGCTTCTTCAATTGCCGCTTTTATCAACGCATCTATTTGCCTGTCTATTTCGTCAGCTTCTTTTTGTTTGCCCCTTATTTGGGTTGTAAACTTTCCTTCGTCTTTCTTTAATGTTGCAACCAATGCTTGTTGATCTTTCCTTTCATTGGTCAGATTGTTTTTGGCTACTTCATTTTCAGAAATTAGCTTTTGTTTTGTTTTTTTCTGTTCAATCAAATCTGAATTAAGCTTTTGCAATTCCTCAGTTTTCGCTCTAATACCCTCACCCTGCTTTTTTCGGAATTTGGCATATTGCTTCATATATTGAACCCGTTTGTATGCCTGTAAAAAATTCTGTGAAGACAATAAAAACATAACCCTGCTTTGTTGACTTTTACTTTTGTATGATTTTCGGATCATCTCTGCATAATCCGCTTTCATAACCTTCAGCTCTTCGCGAAGACTGCTTATTTTCCCAATATTGTCGTTTATATTTCTGCTAAGCAAATTTGCTTGTTGGTTGGTAACACGAATTAAATTTTCAGTGGCACCGATGCGCTGGTTAAGATCTTCAACTTGTGAGAGCACAGATTTTTCTTCCTTTTTTGTTTTGAAGAGAAGTGAATTTATCTGCTTTATTTCTTCCAAAATAGCCTGACGTTTTTCCTCCAATTCCTTTTGTTTTCCACCTTGTGCAGAAGCCATTGAAACCGTAAGTAAACAGACGAATAAAAAAAGATATGTACGGAAATGCTTCATTTAATTAAGTTGGATTTCTTCATAACCTTGTGGAACATCAAACGGAAAACTCACATCTACGTTCAAATCTATTTTTTTGTAATTGATCTCAATTTTCGTTTTTGAACCTTTTTCTGAAGTATCTATCAAAATTGTGGAAGGATAGAACTGTTCGCCAATTTTTTGATAATCACCGTAACGAATGCTCAACAACCGATCATCTTTTGGTTGTGATAACGTTTCCGAAGCAACCTTGAAATTATCAGGATTTAAAATGAGCGAATGTATAAAATTTTGAGGTTGTTCCTTTGGCTGAATTTTGAATTTATTCTGAAAAACAGCTGCGGAATATTCCGAAGGATTCAGTGTGAAAATGGACTGTCCCAAAAGCATATTCTGTGCCTGCTGAAAGTTTATGGGTGTGCCGATCCATTCGCCCAAAAGTGCAAAATCTCCCTGGAAATAAGTATTTCCAATAGTTTCATAATAACTTACACTTGTTGGAGTTATTAAAACTTTTGCAATAGTAATCCCTAAAATCGAAGCTTTTATCCAGATGTTTTTATCCTTTTCCATCCGAAGGCTTACAGTAATGCTCTGCAATTTTTCATCAGTTTCGTAAACCAATTGCACGCGGCCTGCCAAGGTTTTAAATTCAGGAGTTGCAGCTTTATGCGCTGAAATTACTTCTTTGGCAGAAGCATTTTCAAGGTTTGAGATGTTTTTGGCGCCACCGCAGGAAGCCAATACTAATAATAAAAGAATGTAAAATGGTTTCAATTTCATACTATTTTTAGTTGGGCATTTTAAGAGCCGAAGCTTTATCAATATACATTTTTGCTTTTTTGGAATCACCCTTTGTTGTGTAAGCAAGACTCAACTGTTCGTAAAAGTCATACTCCATTTTTGGATCTTCCAAGATAAAATCTAACCCGTTCTCTAGGCTTTCAATAGATAAATCACTTTTTTGAAGTCTGTTGTTTGCAACGCCATTCAGCAAATATAAAAGTGCCTGTGCGGGGAAAATTTCCAATCCTTCAGAACTTAACTTTGCAGCGGCTTCATATTTTTTTAAATCAATTTGAAACAAGAGTGTGTTTTTTAAAAGATTGTAATTGTCAGAATCTTGCACAATCCCTTTTTCATAGGCATTCAGTGCATCTTCTTTTCTATTCTTAGCTGCGTAATAATCACCGAGTTTTTCATAAACCCGCCCGTTTTCAATCGAAAATTCATTGACAATTTCAGCCAATTCGGTTTCAAATTGAGGGTTTTCATTCACAAATTGAATAAAATCGCCCAGCACTTTATATTTGGTTTCTTTGTCAACTTCTTCTGAAGCGAATACGATTTTCATAGATTTTATTGCTTCCGAAGCGTTTCCTTCATCTAAATAAAATTTATAGAGCGCCAAATGAACCAATTGTGATTTTGGATTGCTTTTTAATAGATTTTTTGCAGCATCAAAAGCTTTTTCCTTGTTGCCTTGCTCACTGTAAAGAAAAATAAGGTTTAAGTATTCTTTTTCGTTTTTTGGATTGTTGTCAATCTTTTGCTCTAAGTTTTCAATGGCACCATCGGTGTTTCCGGTTGTTCGGTAAATTTGTAGCCGCAATGCATTGCGTATATCACTCTCGCCCCAAACGTTGTCCAATTGATCCAACTGTTCCAAAGCTTTATCATATTGTTGCGTCAGCGTGTAAAGATTTGCGAGATCTTCTCTGTAATCTTCATCAAAAGGAATTAGTTTCTGAACCAACGGAATTGATTTTTCGTACTCTTTTTGCTGATAATACAGTTCATAAAGTTGCTCAAGAACATCAAGCCTATTGCCCTGGCTATTTAAAACCTTATTGAAATTTTCTTCAGCTAGTGTATATTGCTTTAAAAAGGCATTGTTCTTACCCATCTCAAAATATACAACGGCTTTATTTTCATCACTTTTTGCAGCTTTTTCTGCTTTGTTTAAAGCAGCGAGTGCCAATTCATAATTCTCGATTGCTTTTTGTTTCAACGCTTCAAAAAAGTTTTCCTGAAAAGCATCAGTAACATCGCCCAATTGGTCCATTGGGTTTTGAATGGAATCGTTTTTAATTTCTTGGGAATAGAGTTGCTTCGGAAAAAGGATTCCGCAGAAAAAAAGAAAAGTATATAAAATTTTTAATTTCAAACTTAATGTCTGGTCGAGCGCAGTCGAGACCTTCTTAATTTAATTCATATAAAAACCCCTCGACTGCGCTCGGGGGGACATTTTCTATTATTTCAATTCCGAATAATCGCCAATACTCACATTGGTGAACTTGCCATCAAAAGTAGCATAATTGCCAATCATTGCGTTGTCCAAATTCGCGTTCTTTATTTTTGAATTGGTTTGAATAATGCTATTTTTTACCGTACTATCTTCAATTACCGTGCCTTCGCCAATAGAGGCGTAAGGACCAATAGTGCTATTTTTTAAAATTACATTTTTACCAATAAAGCAAGGTTCAATTATTTTTGAATTTTCATTGCTAATGTTTTCAGAAATCAAAGGTCTATTTGCTTCGGAAAGGAAACCTAACATTTTTTGATTGGTTTCTATCGTCACCTCTTTGTTTCCGCAGTCCATCCATTCATCAACCGTTCCAGTTTTAAAAATTTTTCCTGCAGCCATCATTCTTTTAATACCGTCGTTAATTTGGTATTCGCCACCGTTGATAATATTGTTGTCCAAGACGTATTGTAATTCATTTTTAAGTTGCGCAACCTCCTTAAAATAGTAAATACCTATAACGGCTTGGTCGCTCACATATTCCTTTGGCTTTTCAACCAACTCGATTATTTCGTTCTTTTCGTTGAGATTTACAACCCCATAAGCTTCAGGATTTTTTACTTTTTTAGTCCAAATTACAGCATCTGCTTCTTTGTCCAAATCGAAATCTGCGCGAATTAAAGTATCTGCATAAGCAATTACAGCCGGTCCTGAAAGCGAATCCTTGGCGCACATAATGGCGTGGCCAGTTCCTTTTGGATCCAATTGACGGTAAATGCTGGGTTTTGCACCTAAATTTGTTGCAAGTTCTTTTAAACTTTCAACAACATCATCACCAAAAAATGCAGGGTCGCCAAGAATAAATGCGATTTCTTCAATTTTTTCATTCAAAACACCAACGATGTCTTCCACTAAACGGTGTACAATTGGTTTTCCTGCTACGGGAATCAACGGTTTTGGAACCGAAAGTGTATGTGGGCGAAGACGACTTCCGCGGCCTGCCATTGGGACTATTATTTTCATTTATTTTTTTATTGAATTCAATTTTTTATTTCACTCCAGTACTCCCAAAACCGCCAGCTCCACGAGAAGTGTCAGTCAGTTCTTCCACTTCTTCCCAAACGGCGCGTTCGTGCTTTGCGATTACTAATTGTGCAATTCGTTCACCGTGTTCAATGGTAAAATCTTCGTTGGAAAGATTTACCAAAATCATTCCAATCTCGCCACGATAATCAGCATCAATAGTTCCTGGAGAGTTTAAAACGGTAATTCCTTTTTTCGCTGCCAAACCACTCCGTGGACGCACTTGGGCTTCATAACCTATAGGTAATTCTATAAAAAGTCCTGTTTTAACAATAGCGCGTTGCAGCGGTTTTAAAGTTGAGGGTCCTTCAACGTTGGCACGCAAATCCATTCCAGCGGAAGCGATTGTTTCGTAGGAAGGTAAAGGATGGTTTGATTTGTTGATTATTTTAATTTTCATTGAAATTATTTTCTGATGATTTTTAAAAATTCATTCTTTTCAGAATAAAACATGATTACTGCAAACACTAATAACAACGCAGTTCCTATCCAAATATTTCCGTTAAAAATATAATAGGAAATTGCCGAAAAGCCAATGGCCATTACTAAATAGCCGCTTATTTTTTTCACTTCATACGGCACGTCATAATACTTGCGGCCGTAAAGGTACGAAAGCACCATCATACTGCCATATGCTGCAAGTGTAGCAACTGCAGAGCCCATATAGCCAATAATAGGAATCAAAACATAGTTAAGCACAAGTGTAACGACGGCCGCAAAAACCGAAATGTATGCTCCGTATTTTGTGCGATCAGTAACTTTATACCACACCGAGAGGTTGTGGTAAATTCCTAAAAAAAGATTTGCCAAAAGTATAATAGGAACAATTTTTATAGCCTCCCAATATTGACTGTTTGGGATTAAAATACGTTTGAAAATATCTATATAAACAACCACTACCAAAAGAATCAAACAACCAAAAAGCGTGAAATATTTAGTTATGGTAGCATATGTATTTTTTGCATTACTGTGTCCAGAATGATTGAAGAAAAAAGGTTCAATTCCTAATCTGAAAGCCATTACGAAAAGCGTCATAAACATTCCCAGTTTATAGCAGGCAGAATAAAGACCCACTTGCACCTCAGCAATATTTTCTGGCAGAAGATATTTCAATAGAATTCTGTCAAAAGCTTCATTTATACTAAAAGCGATTCCGGCAATTAGCACAGGAATGGCGTATTTCATCATCTGTTTCCAAATGGTTTTATTGAAACCAAAACCTATTTTCACATAAAGTGGAAGTAGTACTAAAAGTGTTATTGCACTTGCAATCAAATTCGCAATGAAAACATAGGCCACTTTGTTTTCGGGAAACCAAAGAGAATTCCAATAGCTACTACTTTCTGCAAGTTTCGGCAGTATTAAAAGGAAAAATAAATTGAATAAGAGATTTATAACTACGTTGAAGATTTTAATCGTGGCATAGCGCATTGGTTTTTCGTTGGCGCGAAACCACACAAAAGGTAAAACTACCAACGCGTCCAAGGCTAATATTAAAAGTCCGTAGGTTACGTATTCGGGTTTGAAATCTGAAACCTCAGCAATGTAATTTCTGAAAAGAAGGGTTATCCCCAAAAAGATTACTGTGGAAACCGTAAGTGAAGTAAGTGTTGTGGATTGAACAATTTTTTGTTGCGATTCATCTTTGGTTACAAACCTGAAAAAGGCCGTTTCCATTCCATAACTTAGCAAAACGTTTCCTAAAATAAGGAAAGCCATAACCGTAGCATAAATTCCGTATTCCTCAGGCAACAAAACTTTCACATAAAGCGGAACGAGAATAACCGACAAAACCCTTGGCAACACAGTAGCCAAGCCGTAAATAAATGTCTGTTTAAAAAGTTTTTTGAAAACGCTCAATGCGGTGCAGTTTTATAGCGCAAAAGTATTGAAAATAATAGTTTTGAAGGCTACTTGCCTAACTTGATATTTAAATGAAAAGATTCGAAATTTCTTCGGTAATTTTCGTGGGGCGGAATGTTTTTGCATCCAAAAAGCACCAAAGTGTTGTTGCTTCAACGATTGTTTTTCCATCTAGGGGACGTATTATTTTGTAATGTCTTTCGCTTTTTACCCCTTCGTAACTTTCAATCCAAGTTTGTGTTTCCAGTTCTTCGCCTAAAAAAGAAGGATTTTTATAGGAAATAAAGTGATTTAGAACCACCCAAACATTTTTTTCGCGTTGTGGTTCTGTAGTTTTTGAAATCCAATGTGCTTCCGCAGTGTCTAAACACCATTGCAAATAAGTAACGTTATTTACGTGGTTCAAACCATCTATAGCTGAGGCTGGCACGATAAAGCGCTGTTTAAAAATTTCAGATTTCAAAAGCCTAAAATTAATTTCGCGATAAGAAAATAGGTGAGAATCCCAAATATATCGTTGCTGGTAGTTATAAACGGACCCGTTGCAACAGCGGGATCAATTCCTCTTTTATCCAAAAGAATAGGAATAAAAGTGCCAATTAAAGCTGCAAGAATAATAACTGTGATGATTGCTATTCCGATGCTAATGGATTCCAAATAGGAAGTAAAAAAAACAAAATGACTTATAACTAAAACTACCAATGCGATTGCAATTCCATTAACTAAAGCAAGTAGGGCTTCCTTTAATAATCGCGTTACAATATTTCCTTTTATGGTATCATTTGCTAAACCTTGCACTACAATGGCACTGGATTGTACACCAACGTTTCCTGCGGTTGCTTGAATAAGCGGCACAAAAATTATGATTTTTGGAAAAGTAGTCATCATTGATTGAAACCCGGTTATGATGCTAGCTGCTCCCAAACCACCCAACATTCCAATCATCAGCCAAGGTAGTCGAGCTTTTGTAAGTTTGAAAATACTGTCGTCCGCCTCAACATCCTGCGAAATACCAGCCGCCATTTGGTAATCTTTTTCGGCTTCTTCTTTTATAAAATCTACGATGTCATCAATGGTGATTCTTCCCACTAGAATTCCTTCATCATCAACTACTGGAATGGCTTCCAAATCATATTTTTGCATAATACGCGCTACGTCCTCAGCTTCGGTATGAACGTTTACATAATCTACTTTGGGAATGTATATATCACTAATGTGAGCTTTTTCAGGAGCTGTGAGTAAATCTTTTAAAGACAGCCTTCCTTTCAGTTTTCCGTGTTTGTCGGTCACATAAATGGAATGAACACGAGTAACATTTTCTGCTTGTCTGCGCATTTCCCGAACGCATCCTGCAACGGTCCAAGTTTCTTTCACGCGAACCAATTCCTTAGCCATTAAACCACCCGCAGTGTCTTCATCATAGCGCAACAAATCCACAATATCTGCGGCGTGTTCTTCATCTTCAATATGATCGATTACCTGCTTTTGGACATCGTCATCCAATTCCGCAATAATATCTGCGGCATCATCTGTGTCCATTTCATCCAGCTCATCGGCAATTTCAGAAGGGGTAAGATTGTTAAGAATGCGTTCACGAAAATCGTCATCCAGCTCTATCAATATTTCGCTGGTAATTTCGCTATCCAGCAATTTTACAATATAGGTAGCTTCGCTAGTGTCAAGTTCTTGTAGGAGTTCGGCAACGTCGGCAAAGTGAAAATCGAGCAAAAGGGTTTTCAGCCCATCGCCATCATTTTTGGCAATGAGTTGTTCAACCTGCTCGATAAAATCATCTGTCAGTTGAAATTGCATCGTTTTCCAGTTTTTGAGTAAGGGCTATAAATTGTGAAACCGAAAGTTGTTCCGGGCGTTGGCCAAAGATAGCATCTTCTTTTATTTTATCGGAAAGATTGAAGGATTTTAAACTGTTCCGAAGCGTTTTTCTTCGTTGCTGAAAAGCGGTTTTTACAACTTTATAAAGCATCTTTTCATCACACGAAATCGAGAAATTTTCTTTTCTCTTTAAACGAAGCACGCCACTGTCCACTTTTGGTGGCGGATCAAAAACCGAAGGGGAAACGGTGAAAAGATATTCGGCATCATAAAAAGCCTGAGCCAATACTGAAAGAATTCCGTATGCTTTACTGCCTTCTTTTTCGCAAATGCGCTGTGCCACTTCTTTTTGAAACATTCCTGTAAATTCTGGAATTCGTTCTTTCCATTCCAACATTTTAAAAACAATTTGAGTTGAAATATTATACGGAAAATTGCCAGTAATCCCGAATTGTTCTTCCCCAAAAAGCTGTGAAATATCATATTTCAGAAAATCTGCTTCTATGATTTTAAGATTTTTGTTTTTATAATTTTCTTCCAAATAAGCAATAGAGTCCCTGTCGAGATCCATTGCAATTACATTTATTTTTTTTTGAATTAAATATTTGGTGAGCACGCCCATTCCGGGCCCAATTTCCAAAACATTTTTATAGCCTTCAAGCATCAAAGTATCGCCAATTTTTTCGGCAATGGTTTCGTCTTTCAGGAAATGTTGGCCAAGGTGTTTTTTTGCACGGACCGTTCCTGATTCTGAATTTTCCCTGAATTTATTTGAATATTCTTTTTTCATCTAAAACCTGCAATCTTGTTTAAGCGCAAAGTACGTAAAGGTTTTCTCAAAGAGCGCGGAGCAGTTTAGCTTTTTTTGAAAAGTTGGTTGTGAGCTTCGCCAATAATTTCAAGTTCAGTGCGGAATGCCACAAATTTTCCCTCAAAAGGTTTGCTCTGTGCACGAAGTTCGGCTGCGTTTTCGGCGTAATATTTTTGAAGTGTTTCTTTACTGTCTGTTGTGTATTGAACCGAATATGTAATTCCGCCCATTTCTTCCTCAATAATTACACGCGTCAACAATGCTTTACTGAACTTTCCGGTATCTAACATTGCGGGAATGTGTTCGGTTTTCATCCACTGTAGCCAACGGTCGTGGATGGTTTCTTCTATATTTATCGTTACGTTGTAGATGTACATTTTTTCTAAAATTCAAATCCCAAATTCCAAATCTCAAACAGCATGAAAGTTTTGAGATTTATATTTCGGTGCTTTTCTAATTTATTGCGTCTCCCCTTAAAGTTCGATATTTCTTCCGTGCATCTACAAAATAAATACTGTCTGCAAAGTGGAAGATAATTTCCTCGTACTGCTTTTTTGCTTTTTCGGGTTGATTTAGCTTTTCTTCGTAAAGGTTTGCCAAACGATAATGTGCATCGTCGGCTAAAATATCGTCGTTATAAAACTCGATTATTTTAAGGTAATTGGCTTCAGCTTTTTCGTAATCACCTTTCTTTTCATAAATCTCGCCTTGCTTCAAAAGTGCTTCGTCCTCTATTTTTTCGCCTTTATTATTGGTTAAAATATCGTCTAAAGCAGCAATAGCCTCCGCATGTTTATCTTGAAATTCCAAAAGATCTGCGCGGGCATATTTTTTTAAGGCAGTTTGGGTAGAATCTTCTAACGAATTATCGCGAATAAGCAAACTGAGTTGCATGGCATCATTCGCCATTAATTGTGAAGTGGATTTTTTAAGCACATCCAATTGTACTTGCGCCCATTCAAAATCTCCTTTGAAATAGCTGGTGCGCGCCACTTTAAAACGAGCTTCCTGCGCCAAAACATCACTTTGCACTTTTTTCTGGATTTGGGAATAGTAAATTAAAGCTTCGTTGAATTTTTCGTCAAAAACCAAAATATCCCCTAATTCCATTTTCACTCTTGCCTCTTGGTAAGCCGTTAAATCTTGCTTAGCCAATAATTTTAGGTTGTCAATAGCCAGTTCCTTTTTGTTATTCTGAAATGCTAAAAAGTGATTGTAATCTATTTGAAGCAAATAAGCTTCCCGGTTTCGACCAAATTCTTCCAATAGTTTTTCAAACTTTTTTTCAACTTCAGCGTAATCTTTAGGTTTCGCAGTCTTCACCTCCATTTTCATCAAAATTTGATTGCCTTGAAGTTTGTTTTGTGGCGTGAAAGAATTTTCAATAATGTAGTTTACTATTTCCCTTCCAGTTTCGTAATCTTCATCGGCAATGGCAATATATGCCAGATCTGTTATGCCCCCAAGATCTTCGCCAATTCGCTTGTAGATTGCTTTTTCCTGTGTAAATGCTTTTTTATACTCCTTTTGCTGAATAAAAAGCCAGCTCAATAATTCATTATAAAGTACATCTGGGTTTTGCTGCGAGCGTTGCAATAATGTTTTTTTCAGAAGAATATTAGCTTCGTTGTTTGGATCTTCAGTAGTATAAAGGCTGAAATAGCGCTGCGCCGCACCTTTGAATGCTACGTTTTTTTCCACTAGTCCAAGGTAACTATCAAACATTTTTTCCAGCTTGCCCTGTTCGCCATAAATTTGGGCCAGTTGCATATTGAAATCTATTTTTGGGCTTAGCGCCATCGCTTTTTCGTAAGCTAAAACGGCTTCGTCCAAAAGGCTGTATTTTTCAAAAGTATTGCCTATGTTGTAGGCGAAGTTTGGGTTTAAATCAATAGTTTCAATAGCTTTATTGAAATTTGCTGTTGCAAGTTCTATCTGGCTTTGAAGTGAATAGTTATAACCAAGTTCAACATAAAGTTGGGGGAAATTACGACCGTCGCCCAATTTAGTTTTAATAAGTTTTTCTGCTTCTGAGAAATTTTCTAGCTGCTGGTTGCTTTCCACCATTCCTAAAAAGTAATCCAATCTGTATGGGCTTTCTTTACTGAGTTTTTCATAAATGCTCAAAGCTTTTTCAAACTGACCTTGTTCAAAATAATTTTTAGCTAAAGCATCGCTCTGCGAAAAACCCGCAGTTATAGTAAAAAAGAATAGAATAAATAGAAAATTACGCATGCCGTAAATATAAGCAAATGACCCGACAGCTATTGGGATTCCGAAAATATTTATCAAAAACAGCGCCGTGATTTAGCAAGTATTTATTCTCTTGAAAAGAATTTTTTCAATAAAAAAAGGATCCGCTTTAAAACGAACCCCTCTTTTCAACATTAAACAATCTCCTCTTATTGTTCAATGAATTTGTGTCTAGGTCAAATGACTATTTATGTCTAATTTCAAAAATTTAAAGCAAACGTATTGCAAGCGGCTGTGAAGCAATATGATTATTGTACCAAAGTCTATAACAAATGTAACATCCATAAAAAAAGCCGAGAACACTTCAGTTTTCGGCTTTTTGTAAATTTTTTTATTTTTTTTAACCTAGTTTTTCCATATTTAGTTCGTCAATAGCGTCCCAAGTTTCTTCTACATCCATGTTATTACCTTGGGCTTCAAGGTAGAAACGATTGCCTTCCATAAACTGAATTTTACTATTGTTATTCCCCGAACGATATTCTACAATAGCTTTTCTTCCGTTTTTGGTAACTGTTTTCCGAGAGCCGTTTTCATCTTCCTCTTCAAAATCCTGAGACATTACCATTCTCATGCCTGCCGTTGCTGCAGCGCCCACTTGACCGGCGCCATCAATAATATTAATTGTGAATTTTTTAGATTTATCTTCATTTGTGTAAGCCGCCTCAATTGAAGAAATATTCATCATTCCTGCTTGCCCAGCTTTGTAACTGATCCGTTTCATCCCAGATATTTTCTCGGGAAGCCACGATTTTAATTCTTCATTTGTTAATGGAGTAGTTTTCTGTAGTTCTTCTATATCCTCCTGCATTTTGGACATTTCTTGCACTGCGTTTGTGGTATTGGAAACATTTTCCTTAGCCTCTTTTATTTTTTTACTTACAGGATTGTCTTTACAGCTTATCATGGCCGAAAAAACAAAAAGCGCCAGTACATACTTTTTCATAATTTAAAATTTAGTTGTTACGTTTCGAATACTAATGTAATCAATATCAAAAGAATACTAATAAAAAAATTAAAGAAGTAAGTTGAAATTACATTTCAGAAGCCACTTTTTCTAGCTCTGCATACCAGTTTTCACCAAATTTGCGGATAAGAGCAACTTTGACGAATTTATATACCGGGACTTTCAATGACTTTCCCAAGGCGCAAGCATCGTCACAAATGGGCCAACGGTGATAATTAACCGCGGAAAATTCGCTGTACTCCTGTACGCGGACAGGATACAAATGACACGAAATAGGTTTTCTGAAATCAATAACGCCCGCATTAAAAGCGTCTTCAATGCCGCAGCTAGCAATACCTTTGTCTGTAAAAGTTACGTATGCACATTCGTTGCCGCCCACCAAAGGTGTTTCCAGTTCGTCAAAATCGGTTTTAATGTATGTGCCTTGTTTTTCAATTGCATCAATCCCTTCGGGACGAAGAAAGGGTTTTACTTTTGGGTAGATTTCTTTAAGAATATCAACTTCTTGTTCAGTAATAGGCGCACCCGCTTCGCCCTCAATACAGCAAGCGCCTTTGCAGGCGTTTAGGTTACACACAAAATCCTTTGTAATTAGGTCTTCAGAAACTATTGTTTTTCCCAGTTGAAACATTTGACAAATATAATTTGTTTCAAGGTTCTATTCTGAAGAAATTGTGTTTTTATTAACCGTTGTTTCCTCTATGCCAACGAATATTATTGTCTAATTTTGCCGCTTGAAAATAAGTGCAATATGAATTTTAATTTTAAAGAAATTGCAACTGCCACAATGGTGCTTTTTGCAGTAATTGATATTATTGGAAGTATCCCAGTTATAATAGGTCTTCGCGCCAAAGCTGGGCATATAAATTCTGGAAAGGCCTCTATAATTGCGGCTGTGGTTATGATTATATTCCTCTTTTTGGGAGAAAGCATTTTGAAATTGATTGGTGTGAATGTAAACGAATTTGCCGTTGCAGGTTCGTTGATACTTTTCTTTATTGCTTTGGAAATGATACTCGGAGTTGTTCTTTTTAAAGAAACTGATACAAGTCCAGATTTAGCTTCCATTTTTCCGCTAGCCTTTCCGTTATTAGCTGGTCCCGGAAGTTTAACTACTTTACTGTCGCTTCGAGCGGAATATGCAATTCAGAATATTATTGTAGCAATAATTGTGAATATTATAATTATTTATGCGGTTTTGAAAAGTTCGGGCAAACTACAACGCTTTTTGGGAAAAAATGGAATTGCAGTAATTCAAAAAATATTTGGTGTAATTTTGCTGGCCATTGCTGTGAAGCTTTTCACTTCAAATATTCAAGAACTTTTTAATTAAAGATTAATGAAAATATTTATCTACATTTTAATTGCCTTTGCGGTAGGGCTCGTTATTTACAACGCTACCCAACTCAACTTTGAACATTTGTTAGAAGGAGACAGCTCCGTAGCCGTAGTTAGTATATTGGCAGGATTGTGTGCAATTTTGGCGCTAGGCATTTTGCTTGTTTCAAAAAAAATTGCTTCAAAAGTAAAAAAATAGGTTTTTTTACTTTTTGTCCAAGTGATTATTTGCCTCTAATTCCAAAACTTTTAGGAGCATTGGGTCACTTTCATTTAGAATAATTTCATATTCATTTGGGCCAAAAAGTTGTTGAGCAATATTTGCTTTCAGCGATCTTTTTAATTCTTCAGTATAATTTGTAAGGTCTATTTGAGCCTCATTGAATTTAGCGTATTCAATAAATTCCTTTGAAAGTTTATCTTCCACTTTAAAGTTTTTTCGAAAATCATCGAATTTTATTCCTTTAAAGAGAGCTCTGTTTTTTTCGAGATATTCAAAGATGAAATAACTCATAAAACCGCTCCGAGAAACGTATTGCAAGGTTTCATTTTCTACACTTGTATCTTTCGGCACAAAAACATCCGGAATGATTCCCCCGCCACCGTAAACCACTTTTCCCTTTGGGGTTTTATATTTTAAGGAATCAGCAACTTTTATACTATCTGCGTGGATTAATTCACCATTTCGGTACCGCTTTTCATAGTCGCTATAATAAGTATCATTCCCTTTTCCATACGGACGTTGAATTGAACGACCCGTTGGAGTATAATATCTTGCAATAGTCAAACGAACAGCACTTCCATCACCCAATGACATTTCTCGCTGAACCAATCCTTTTCCAAAAGAACGGCGTCCAATTATTGTTCCTTTATCGTTATCCTGCAATGCACCAGCAACTATTTCGCTTGCTGAAGCTGAGTTTTCATTTATTAAAACGTATAATTTTCCGTGCTCAAAATCGCCACGACGCGTTGCATATGTTTTGTTGATATCGCCACTTTTGTTTTTTGTGATGAGCACTAACTTTTCATTTTCCAAAAACTCGTCCACCACTCTTTCCGCAGTTGAAATGTAGCCTCCTGGATTATTTCGAAGATCTAAAACCAATTTCTTAATCCCTTGATCTTTTAGTTTGTCAAGTGCTTGTTCAAATTCTTTATAAGTAGTTTCGGAAAAACGGTTTAGTTTTATATATCCCAAGTCATCGGTCAATTTATAGGAAGCATCCACACTCACCAGCGGTACTTGTTTCCTTCTCACTTTCATTTCAATGACTTTCTTTTCGCTGGGACGATAAACGTCTAGGGCGACTTTACTATTTATTTCGCCTTTTAAATAATTGGAAATACTATCGCGTTGCACCAGTTCGCCAAAAAGTTTTTTCCCATCTGCATATATAATTCTATCACCCCCTTTTATTCCAGCTTGTGCTGCCGGTCCGCCTGCAATAGATCGAATTACAGCAATTGTATCTTTATAAACGTAAAAACTCACGCCTATGCCCACAAAAGCGCCACGCATGTCATCGGCATTATGTTCGTATTCGCTTTTTGGTATGTAAACGGAATGTGGATCGAGGTTTTCAAGAATTCCATTTACGGTAACATCAACAATACTGTCTGTGTTCACGTTATCTACATATTCATAATCTATATAGTCAATAAGCCTGTTAAGCTTATCTTTTTTAGATTTTGTAGCAAAAATTTTTTCGGTTTCATCATTGAAGTGAAGTTTTGAACCAATGAAAACCCCTATGGCAAGGGCTACTCCAATCCACAAAGGCAAATATATTTTTTGATTTCCCATTATTCTGAATCCAAATCTGAAATGTGTTGTATGCTTACTCCCGCTTTTTCAAGAAAGGCAATTCCAGAATTGTCTTTATATTCGTTGTAATAAACCATTCTTTTTATTCCTGCTTGATGTATTAATTTGCTGCATTCTTTGCAGGGCGACATTGTAATGTATAGAGTTGCTCCTTGACAGGACTGTGTGGAGGATGCTACTTTCAAAATCGCGTTTGCTTCAGCGTGAAGTACGTACCATTTTGTGTAACCTTCTTCATCTTCGCAGATATTTTCAAAACCTGTAGGCGTGCCATTGTAGCCATCACTGATTATCATCTTGTCTTTCACAATAAGCGCGCCAACCTGTCTTCTTTTACAATGAGAGAGTTTGCTCCATTCTTTAGCCATTCGCAGATAGGCGATATCATACTTACGCTGTTTACTGTCCTTCATACTTTTATATAGGTAGCGAAATTACTTGGAAGTTACGCCACTGCCAAAAAAAATGTTGTTAAGTTATTGCTAAAGTGAGGTAGAAGTTAATGAGCAGATGGGTTTAAAAATGCATATACTTTTAATAAATTGTAATTAAAAAATCCAATTATTAATAAGCATCGGAATAATCATCCCTATAACCAATGAAGAAACTACCAAAACCCAATCGCGTTTGTTGAAACGGAAAATGGTTTGAAAGATGAAAGCGATGATCAAAATAATTATTACCACTATAATTTGTGCCGCCTCAATACCAAGAGCGAATTCCAGCAATGGCAAAATTCCGCCGCCACTGTCTAATGCAGTAAAGAAAGAAGCAAAACCCAAACCGTGGATTAAACCGAAGAAAATTGTGACAATGTAAAAAATACCCATTTTTTCTACTTTCTTCTCTTTTCCAGCTGTAAAAAGATTAAAAAGTGCTGTAACAAGAATCGTTACTGGAATCAAAAACTCAATAACTTTTCCAGATACGCTAATCACGTTATAACTCGCCAAGAGAAGTGAAAGGGTGTGGCCAACGGTAAACATTGTTACCAAAAGCAACAATCTTTTCCACGAAGAAAAAGTATATGCGGCACAAAGCACAATTAAAAATAAAATGTGATCATAGGCTTTCCAATCAAGTACGTGGTGAAGGCCAAGGTTAAAGTACAACCAGAAATCAGACATTGGGGATAAAGTTTTTCAAGGTTTGCCCAAATATAGGCATTGTGTTCAGAATTTCATATATTTATTAAGAATTCTAAATTTTGCAATTATGAAACTAATTACAATACTATTATTTGGAATTTTAATAGGGTTTCAAAGCTTTGGTCAAGATCCAGATCCTGAAATTTTCAAAACTTGGCGTCTTTATAAAATTGAGATTAAATTCAGTAACGGTCTTTTAATTTCTGAAGTGGATCCACCCATTTCTCCTTGGTTAACCATAAATCAATCTTTAGAATTTAACGGTTTTGGCGCATGTAATGAATTTTCGGGGAGTTTAGAATATATTTCCGCAACCAATAAATTTAACCCTATAAATTATACCGAGAGCCTTTTTGATTGCGAAACTGAATTTCATGATGCTATTGAAGAAGAATATTTTGGATACTTTAAAATGCCAGGAGAATTAGAGTATTTTTTTTATACGGATGCAGATGAAATTGTGCACTTTGTATTATCGAAAGGATTTATTGGTTTTGAATTAGATTTTGTGAGCGAAGAACTTTCAATAACCAACTATTTGAGTGAGGAAGTTAAAATATATCCAAACCCAGTGTATGACCAACTATTTATTACTTCAGAAAATCTTTTGGTAAAAAGAATGGCGGTTTTTTCAGCAAGTGGTCAAAAGATTATGGAAATGGATGGCACTTTGAATTCTATTGATGTTTCCTCACTTTCAAAAGGAATGTATTTTTTGGAAATTATTTCGGAAGAAGGGAAAACAATTCAAAAATTCATAAAAAAATAAAGCTCCAACTTTACAGTCAGAGCTTTTGTACTCGAGGCGGGAATCGAACCCGCACGTCCTAAAACACTGGATTTTGAATCCAGCGAATTTAACATCAAATTTAGCTAATTATTCTTATAATCAATTGATTAGCATACTTTTAATTTTTTTTGATTTTGCTTAATATCATATAAAATCACAATTTGTTGTACCTATGTTGTACCAAATTTAATTATCTTTATATTGTAAAATCAATGCATTATGTCTTCAAATACAAAAATAGTTTTGAGAAAAAAAGCGAATAAAGAGGGAGAGTTTCCATTGGCAATTCGCATCACCAAAAATAGACGTTCGAACTATCATTACATTGGTCATTATATAAATGACAA
>JBBSOQ010000009.1:0-104758 GCA_038259585.1 Flavobacteriales bacterium
ATTTTTGGGTCGTTTGGTAATGGCACAGCGTTTTGGCGCAAACTTTGTTTTCAATACTTTCGTTGTGGTATTGGATGATATCCTTAATGGTATGTGTTTTTTTGTCCTCTCCCAGATATCTTGCCTTTATCATTTGTGCCGTTGGCTCTTTGTCTTCAGAGCGGAGCTCCCTATAGCAATTGATAAATTCTGATTTGGTTTCCTCCAAGAAAAAGTTGATGGTTCTGGATATTTGCGCATTGCCCTTAACTTTTTGTCGTTTTGCATCCCATGAAGCAATTTCCGTTTTTTGCTTAAGACTAATATTTACTCTTTTACCATTGAGGGTAATCCGGGCATAAATGTTGGCTTGTTGATTTTTGGCGCGAGTGCCATAGATCCAAAAAAGGATCGAGAAAGTTGATGAAGTACGCATAGCTGTCGTCTTTAATGTTAAACAAAATTGAGACGAAAGTCAAATCAGCCATATTGATCGTTTGCACAAATTTAGGACAACATTTTTAGAATGTTGACGATTAAAAAAAGATGTTGACGATTTGTGAACCTTTAAAGCAAATAATATCAAATTAAATGATATTGCTAAAAAGCACAAAACCCTACTAATCATAAAATTAGCAGGGTTTTGTAATTTGTTGGTATTGCTTTTAGTGACCTTGCCAGGATTCAAACCTGGAACCTCCTGAGCCGTAATCAGGTGCGCTATTCAGTTGCGCCACAAGGCCAATTTAATTTCGCTTTAAGCGGGTGCAAATATATTTCTTTTTAAATTGCAAGACAAATTTAAAATTGTAAAAAATGAATTTAACTGAATATATCCGAAATATTGAAGATTTTCCAAAGGTTGGAGTGCATTTTAAAGATATTACACCCTTGCTTGCAAACAATGAAGCTGTGGCTTTTTGTTTAGCACAATTGGCGGCGATGGTTGATGGGGAGAAAATTGATAAAGTAGTTGCAATCGAATCTCGCGGGTTTTTCTTTGGAATGTTGCTTGCTCAAAAACTCAATGCAGGTTTTGTTCCAATACGGAAACCTGGAAAACTTCCATACAATACCTTAAAAGAACCATATCAACTAGAATATGGGATGGATGCTTTGGAAATCCATGAAGATGCAATAAAAAAAGGTGAGGGAGTTTTGTTACACGATGATGTATTGGCAACGGGAGGAACAGCAAGAGCTGCCTGTAACTTAATTGAAAGTTTGGGAGGTGAAATCGTGCAGTGTAATTTTTTAATTGAACTTGAATTCTTAAATGGAAGTCAAAAACTGAAAAAACACACTATTAAATCATTACTAAGATATTAATCCAAAGCATTCTTTGTTACCCACAATTTATAGGCGAAAATAGCCATTTGAAATTTTGTGGCTTTTGCCAAATCTACTTCCTCTTTTGTAAGACTGGGTAAAATTTTCTTGTTTACTTTTGCTAAAAACTGAAATATTTTCTTTTTCATAGTATAAAGGTATTGAAATTAGCATTTAACGTATTATAAATATATTGTAAGATTTTATCTGTTCTTAGATTTTCTTCTAAATTTTTGTCACCAATAAATTTCACGCTTTTCATTTGGTATTCGATTTCGCTATCTTCGCAATCTTTATAAAATTATATGGAATATTTACTTGTTTTATTAGGCTTGGCCTTGTTAGTAGTGGGTGGAGAGTTCTTAGTTCGCTCTTCAGTGGCACTTTCTTTTAAGCTTCATCTTTCAAAAATGGTAATTGGCTTAACGGTGGTTTCTTTTGCCACTTCGGCTCCGGAATTATTGGTAAGTCTTCAGGCTGCGATGAATGGTTTTTCAGATATTTCTTTGGGGAATGTAATAGGATCAAATATTGCCAATATCGGTTTGATATTAGGTATAACCGCCATTATTTCTCCACTTGTAATTGATAAAAGCTTTTATAAATTGAATTGGCCAGTGATGATGATTCTTTCAGTGGGCCTTTATTTTATTCTGCAGAGTGGTAAGGAAATTTCCCGATCAGAAGGAATAGCATTGCTGCTGATGCTTTTTGTTTATTTATGGGTTTTAATAAAAAAAGCGAAAAAGGAAAGAGAATCAATGCCTGTTGATGACAGTATTGACGATGGTTTGTCCAAAGCTTCAAACTTCAAAATAGTTATTTGGCTACTTATTGGTGGAGCTTCTCTATACTTTGGAAGCGAACTTCTTGTGAGTAGTGCAATAGATATTGCTGGGCGCTTTGGCGTTAGTGAGCGAGTGATAGCGGTAACTATGATAGCTATCGGAACAAGTATTCCGGAACTTGCGGCTTCAGTGATTGCTGCCCTTAAAAAGGAAAATGCCATTTCGCTTGGAAATCTTATTGGTTCAAACATATTCAATATTTCTTCCGTATTAGGTATTACTGCAATAATTCAGCCGATAGCGGTTAAAAGCCAAGAAGTCCTCACCAACGATATTTTTTGGATGATAGGGTTTGCCGCAATATTGCTTCCATTGGCATTTCTTCCAAAATCCTACCAATTGGGCCGAAAAAGAGGGATTCTATTAGTTACAGCATATGCAATATTTATTGGAATGACAATTTTGAAATAAATATAAATTAGTAAAGACCCCCTAAATTTTTAGGGGTGTTTATAAGTTTATTATTAATTTTAATAAATAAATATTAAAATTTAGGGGGTGTAGTTGTCTTTTTTATATTTTTGCGTTGTAAAACAATAAAAAATCCATTATGCCCACTTTAAGATTTCATGCTTTAAAGGAAACTTTTAATAGAGTTCCAGTTTCAGTTACCGAACCTGAAAGACGTTCTGATATTTTCGGAAAAAATGTTTTTAACGAAGCCGCAATGCGGCAGTATCTTACAAAAGATTCTTTTAAGAGTGTAATGGATGCAGTTGAAAACGGCTCTAAAATTGAACGCCATATAGCCGACCATATTTCTACAGGGATGAAAGAATGGGCTATTGCAAAAGGAGCAACTCATTATACACACTGGTTTCAGCCATTAACTGGGGCAACTGCTGAAAAGCACGATGCTTTTTTTGAAACTATGGAAAATGGGCAGGCGATTGAAAAATTTGGTGGTGGACAATTAGTACAGCAAGAACCAGATGCATCCAGTTTTCCAAATGGAGGAATTCGAAATACATTTGAAGCAAGAGGATATACAGCTTGGGATCCAACTTCCCCAGCATTTATTTATGGAACTACATTGTGTATTCCAACCGTTTTTGTTGCTTACACTGGTGAGGCCCTTGATTATAAAACACCTTTATTACGAGCACTTCAAAGCATCGATGGTGCAGCGACTGCAGTAGCAAAATATTTTGATAAAAATGTTACTAAAGTGATTGCTACTTTGGGATGGGAGCAGGAATACTTTCTAATTGACAGTGCATTGGCCAAGTCTAGACCTGATATTTCTTTAGCTGGCAGAACTTTATTGGGGCATTCTTCCGCAAAGGGACAGCAATTGGATGATCATTATTTTGGATCTATCCCAGCACGTGTTCTTAATTTTATGCGTCATTTGGAAACGGAGTGTATGCTTTTGGGTATTCCGGTGAAGACACGCCACAATGAAGTTGCTCCAAACCAATTTGAATTGGCTCCAATTTTCGAGGAAACAAACTTGGCGGTAGATCACAACTCTTTATTAATGGACTTGATGCATAAAATTGCCGAAAAGCACAATTTTAAAGTTTTATTTCACGAAAAACCTTTTATGGGTGTAAATGGAAGCGGAAAACACAACAACTGGTCATTGGCAACTAATACAGGTGTAAACCTTCTTGGCCCAGGAAGTACTCCAATGAAGAACCTTCAGTTTTTAACCTTCTTTATAAATACTTTAAAAGCTGTAAATGAATATGAAGAATTATTGAGGGCTTCTATTGCAAGTGCGAGCAACGATCACCGTCTTGGAGCTAATGAAGCACCACCAGCAATTATTTCTGCTTTTATTGGTTCGCAATTAACTGAGGTTTTGGACGAACTTGAAAAAGTAACTAGTGGAAAACTTTCTCCACAGGAAAAAACCGATTTAAAATTGAACGTTGTTGGTAAAATTCCTGAGATTTTATTGGACAACACTGATAGAAACCGTACTTCACCTTTTGCATTTACTGGGAACAAATTTGAATTTAGAGCAGTGGGATCAACTGCCAACTGTGCCAACCCAATGACTGTTCTCAATGCTATTGTCGCAAAACAGTTGATAGACTTCAAAAAAGAAGTTGATGCTCTTATAAAGGATAAGAAGATGAAGAAAGACGATGCTATCTTCAACGTTCTTAAAGAATATATTAAAGATTCGAAAAGAATCCGTTTTGAAGGTGATGGTTATGGTGAAGCTTGGGAAAAAGAAGCTAAAAAGAGAGGATTGAGTAATCACAAAACTACTCCAGAAGCTTTAAAAGCAAAAGTTTCAAAAAAGACAATCGATCTTTTTGAAAGCCTGGGAATTATGAGCAAGATAGAGATCGAAGCTCGTCATGAAATAGAAGTAGAGGATTATGCAATGCGAATTCAAATAGAAGGCCGTATTCTTGGCGACATTGCCCGAAACCACGTTATTCCGACAGCAATTCGATATCAGAACATTTTGATTGAAAATGTTCAAGGATTAAAAAATATTTACGGTAATGATTTCAAAAAATTATCTGTAGAACAAATGCGTCTAATTGAACAAATAAGTGAGCACATATCAAAAATCAATAATGGAATTACTGAGATGATTGATGCCAGAAAAAAAGCTAATAAAATTGATAATTCTGAGACAAGAGCATTTGCTTATTGTAATGATGTTAAGCCATATTTTGAAATAATCCGCTATCACTGTGATAAGCTTGAACTTCTAGTTGATGATGAAATTTGGCCATTAACTAAATACAGAGAACTTTTATTCACTAAATAATTTTAACAAAAAATTAACATTTTTTGTTAAAAACCGATTAAAGCCATTTAATCGGTTTTTTTATATTCTTCATCTATAAAAATGGCTTTCATGGACAGGAAAAACCACTTTTGAAAAGGGGGAAATCCCCCTTTTTTCCTTTGTAGGCTTGAAAACTATTGTGTAATAGTTTTTTTTGTTGCATCTTTGAATTGTGATTGATTGATATATCATAATCACATCTCCTCAAAATTTGTTAAAATAACAAACCTTCCCCATTGTAAATTTGAATTGACGGCATGTTTATTTGTCTAATTCTTTAAAAGGTTTTTTAAAATTCAAAACCTTAGTTTAAAATGCTCCTTATTATAAAGGTGCTATTTTAAAAATTTCTAAAACTATCCCCATAATTAATTTAGATAAATCATTTTTTTTGATGATTTATTAAAAGGAGGAAGAAATTCCTTGTCAAAAGCAGAATATTTTTTAACCAAATATTAATCTTTAAATCTTTTAATTATGAAAAAAGTAGTTTTTTGCGCAGTAGCGCTAATGGCAGGAACAGCAATGTTCGCACAATTCAATGACAGTAATGTTCTTCAAGTAGGGGCGTTAAATGGTTCAGCAGTTTACCAACAAGGTTGGGTGAATGACTCTGACGTAATCCAATTGGGCCTTGGTAACGGTTCAAACGTAGATCAGTATGGAATTGCTAACGATTCTTATGTTAATCAAATTGGAATTGGTAACGGTTCTGATGTAGATCAAGATGGAATTCTTAACGATTCTCAAGTATTGCAGTTCGGTGCTTTTAACGGTTCTACTGTAACACAACTAGGATTGGCCAACGATTCTGCTGTATTGCAAGTTGGTGTTGGAAATGGATCAGATGTAGACCAAACTGGTATTATGAACGACTCTGATGTAGTTCAACTTGGTGTTGGAAACGGATCAGATGTGGATCAAATGGGTATTATGAATGATTCTGATGTTCTTCAAATTGGTTTGGCAAACGGATCTACTGTTGATCAAATTGGTTTGTTCAATGATTCTGATGTTTTCCAATTGGGAGCTGGAAACGGATCTTATGTTGGTCAATTAGGAATTGCTAACGATTCTGATGTAAACCAAATAGGTATTGGAAACGGAAGTGCAGTACTTCAATTAGGTTTCTTCAACACTTCTTTAGTAAACCAACTTGGTGTTGGTAACGGAAGTTTGGTAATGCAAACTGGTCTTGGCCACAATAGTGTTGTAAACCAAATAGGTTTGGGTAACGGCTCTTTAGTAGTTCAAAATAACCTGTAATTAAATAATTAGTTATATTTATAGGTAAAGTAGTAAAACTGCAAGAGCACTTTTTAAGTGCTCTTGCAATTTACTCAAACAATGAAAAGGGAAAAGATGAAAAATATAATTAAAATATCAATTGTTATTTTGGTTGGGCTTATGAGTAGTAGTATTTATGCCCAAACATATAGAATTGATAGTTCTTCATCAAACACTATTGCAAATCTTCAAAGCCAAACAGATCAATTAAAATATTTTACTTCACAAACTAGTTCGTCTAGCAATAATAGAAATCTCTCTACTTCAAATAATGTTTACGTTCAGCAAATAGGAAATGACAACAATATTGTATCTAATACGCGCGCTGTTTATAGTGATATTGGTTTATTTCAAAAAGGAAATAACAACGAAGTGCTGCTCGATATAACTGCGGGCGTTATAAAAGAAAATGTGTTGCAAACTGGAATTAATAACAGCGTTATTGATTTAAACCCAAACGGTTCTTTATTGCATACCACTGCTGTTTTTCAAAAAGGCGCAAACCAAAATCTTATTATGCTGGGATCAAATTCTATTTCAGATAATATGATTATCTCAATGCAAGGAAAAAATCAGACTATCCTTGTTCGAAATATAAAAAATTAAAATATTTTGCTTAATAAAAAGACACATACCGTATTAATTATACTGGCCATGGTATTGGTTACTAATTGTGGTTTTTCACAAGTATACAATACACAAGTAGAGGCAAAGATAGATATGCAGCAATATGGCGATGTAATTCAGATTACAGGTTCTGCATTAAATAAAACATCTTCCAGCCAAAGTTTACGCTATGTTCTTTCTGTTATTAAAAATAACTCAAACAATTCAAATAATTCAAAAAACGATCAAACTGGTCGTTTTGTTCTAGACTTAGGGGAAAAAAAGAACCTTTCTACAACCACTATAAATAGCAAAGAAAAAGATAGAATTATTATTCTTTTATTGGTTTATGATGAAAATGATAAGCTATTAGGGATGGATCGTGTTGTAATAAATGGGACACAGGAAGATGTAAAATTGGAAGATGCTGAAAATGAACAAAAAGAGAAATTGCTGAATACTTCCCCAGATGCAACTCAAAAAGAAGCTGATGGCGTAGTGTTAAGAGGGATCGTAATAGAAGAAACGAAGACTAAACCCGGTAGGGATTTTTATAAAATGTTCTATTCGCTATATTCTGCAAACAATGTAAATGGTGACGAAATAGTTACGGTTAAAGAAGTTTTGGCCATTAATAATAATACTAAAATTGAAATTTTTGTAGCTACTGAAAAAGTAGTTGAATTTTTTATAAGACCCCAAGAAGAATATTTGAAAACAATGTCTGAAATTTCTATTAAGAGAGTTTATTGGTATCTTCAAAAATCCAAACAAGACAAAAATATTAAGAAATATTACTAGTTTATTTCATTGTATTCTCTTTAAGCAATTAATTTGAAGTATAAAAAATGGAAAAATTTACTTAAATTTGAGAGGGATTTCTTTCAAAATTCAGAAAATCAAACAAATAAAATAACTGCCAAATGAAACCAATTATTACTCTTGTTTTTTTGATAGCTTCCTCATACGGCTTTGCGCAACAATTGGTTTATACCCCTATAAATCCAGCTTTTGGAGGTGATCCTTTTAATTATACTTGGCTATTAAACTCTGCAAACGCGCAAAACTCGTTTGATGATTCCTCAGGACTTTCTGGATTTGACGGTTTAAATGATTTAACCAGTAATCTGGACAATCAATTTGGAAATCAGTTTGGACAAAATAATACTCCTCCTTTGGGTACATCTACCGAAGGAAATTTTGAATATGAAGTTTTTGAATCAACCGCGGGGTTGGTAATAAATGTTTTGAATATAGTTACTGGGGAAGCGAGCCAGATTATCATCCCAAATTAAAAAATATTATGAAAAAAAATACACTTACAAAATTATGTATTGTATTTACCTCCTTTCTATTAGTAAGTTGTGGAGCCTACTTCAATCAACCTGTAGGGAGCCAAGAAGCTCGTATAGGTGAAACAACAAAACAGACAAAAAAGTTGTACACGCTAGCAGATCCTGCTGAACCTATTATTGCAGGTGTCTATAATTTTAAGGACCAAACAGGTCAATATAAAAGTATTGAAGCAGGAAGCACTTTCAGTACTGCTATAACACAAGGAGCCACAACCATTCTTATTAAAGCATTACAGGATTCTAAATGGTTTAGACCTATTGAGAGAGAAAATCTGAACAATTTACTAAACGAGCGAAACATTATAAGAAGTACACGCGAAGAATACAAAAAAGTAGATGACAACACCCCAACAAGGCTTACACCACTTTTATTTGCAGGAATATTACTGGAAGGTGGCGTAGTTTCTTATGATTCCAATATTATGACAGGTGGAGCTGGGGCACGCTATTTTGGGGTTGGGGGATCTACTCAATATAGGCAGGATAGAATAACGGTATATCTTAGAGCAGTATCAACATCCACCGGCGAGGTATTAAAAACGGTATATGTTTCAAAAACAATTTTGTCGCAGGCTGTAGATATCAGTCTTTTCCGTTATGTGAATTTTGAGCGCTTGCTTGAGGTGGAAACAGGTTTTACAAAAAATGAACCTGCACAGATGGCCGTTCAAGAAGCAATCGAAAAATCTGTAGAAGTTCTTATTATAGAAGGAATAAAAGATAAACTTTGGTCAACAGCTGAAGGCGAAGAAAAAAATAAAGAGATTGTTGATGAATATTTGCTCGAAAAGGAAGTTGAAGAATCTACGGGTCTTTACGAGAGAAAATTTTTAAAAAATGATTTCAGAAATGTTGTAAATATTAATTTCGGAACGGCACTGGTTGATGGTGATTATAGCACAGGAATATTGGATTATAAGGCGGGTTTGGGTTATAAATACAGAATAATCCCAGAACTTAGCATAGGCTCTGATTTCCAAATATTCAAGCTCAATTCAACGCCGAAAACAAATCATTGGTGGATGACCGAGAGTATAAAGGTTGAATACAATATGCTTCCCCATGACAAGCTTTCTCCTCTGTTTTATGCAGCTCCTGGAATCTTGCTTTTTGCAGATGACAGCCCATCGCTTTATTTGCAACGTTGGGATAGTTTCTTTAATTTAAAATTGGGCGCAGGTCTTGAATATGATGTTTCCCAAAGAGTTTCTTTTGAAGTTAATGGAGAATGGAACGTAACCTTTTCCGATAAAATCGACAATCTGCCGCACGGCCGAAGAGACGATTACTATTACACTTTTAGTCTTGGTCTAAACTATCATTTTGGATCCGTAAAATCTAAATTTAAAACTAATCAATAAACGACGATGATGAAAGGAAGTTTAACATATATAAAGCTGCTAGGTGTTTTCTTGATTCTTTTGGTTTCCTGTAATGAGGATAGAATTAACGAAAACGATTTTGGCACCATTCAAGGTAAAGTTGTTGCGGAAGGAACAAATGCTCCCTTAGAAAATGTAAGAATATCAACTAGCCCTGCCACAAGTACTGTTTTTTCAGACGATAAAGGGAATTTCAAAATTGAAAATGTGCCAGTAGGAGAGTACTCGGTTGGAGTGCGCTTAGATGGCTACCTTGCAACTTTTGAACCAGCTACTGTTGTAACAAATGTAACTGTAAAAGTAATTTTTGAAATGCAAATTTCAACTGCAAATAATAGACCTCCAACAACTCCAGAATTAATTAAGCCGGCTGAAAATGAAGTAGTGGAAAGCACCGAGGTAATCTTTGAATGGAGCTCAACCGATCCTGAGGAAGACCCCATAACATATTCATTGGAGTTAAGAAATGATCAAAATGAAGATGTGCTTTTATTCGAGGATATAACTGACTCTACCTATGTTTATTCAGAATTAATACTCGGGGCACAATACTTTTGGCAAGTTGCTGCAAAAGATGAATTTAATCCAGCAGTTCTAAGTTCAGTTGGAACTTTTAAAGTAATGACTGCGCCAGTAGACAATAGATTTTTATTTGTTAGAAATATTAATGGTAACAACGTTATTTTTTCTGCGGATGAAGACGGTAATGAATTCCAACTTACTTCCGAAAATACGAACAGCTATCGCCCAAGAAGAAATGTTTCTGCAAACAGAATTGCTTACCTTCAAACCACAGGAGCACAAGCTGATATTTATACAATGAAACGTGACGGAACTGATAAAGTAAAGGTTACTTCAAACGTTCGTCCAAATGGTTTCAATTTGAACGAAATAAACATTGCTTGGCCAAAAACCAGCAATAGAATCTATTTTCCCAGTTTAGATAAATTATATAGAATACAATCTAATGGACAAGGGCTCGAACTTTTATATCAAACAATTGATGGTTCTTTAATTTCTGAAGTTGCGGTAAGTGAAAACGATAATTTAATAGTCCTAAAAACAAATAATTTAGATGGCTATAATGTTTCTATTTTCACAATTAATTTTAATGGAAATGTACTGGATGCTTTAATAACAGGGGTTCCAGGAGCTACAAGTGGCTTGGATCTTTCAGTAACTAATGGTAAAATTATTTATTCATACGATGTGTCAGATTTTCAAAGTTCAGACTACAGAAGATTAGATTCTAGAATATTTATGTATACTATTTCTGATGGAACCACTGTAGATATCTCTGCCGAAAAACCAAATGGCACTAACGATTTGGAACCTATATTTTCACCAAATGAAGCTTTTGTAATTTATACAAATACCTCTAACGACGGAATTTCACAAAAAGATGTTTACACATTAGAAATTGGAGAAGAAGAAACTAGAGAGTTACTTTACACGGATGCCTTTATGCCCGATTGGGAATAACCAAAATAAATTTCAAAACCCTGAAAGCCCACCTTTGTGGGCTTTTTTTTAATCCGTACTTTTGTAAGCATAATAATAACCAATGAGCAAAGAGATTTCAAAACGATATGCCCAAAGAGGTGTTTCAGCAGGTAAGGAAGATGTACATAACGCCATCAAAAATGTTGACAAAGGTCTTTTCCCAAAAGCATTCTGCAAGATAGTTCCAGATTATCTAACCAATGATTCAGATTATTGCTTGATAATGCACGCTGACGGAGCCGGTACCAAATCTTCTTTAGCATATACTTATTGGAAAGAAACCAATGATCTTTCAGTTTGGAAAGGTATTGCCCAGGACGCGCTTATAATGAATATTGACGACCTACTTTGTGTAGGTGCCGTGGACAATATAATGCTTTCATCTACCATCGGCAGAAATAAAAACCTGATTTCTGGGGAAGTTATTTCAGCAATTATAAACGGCACTGAGGAGTTGATTAGCGAATTAAAGCAACACGGCGTAAACATTCATTCTACAGGTGGAGAAACTGCAGATGTAGGCGATCTTGTGCGAACTATTATTGTAGATTCCACAGTAACCGCTAGAATGAAACGAAGTGAAGTTATTAATAACGAAAATATTAAACCAGGCGATGTTATTGTAGGTCTAGCCTCTTTTGGTCAGGCTACTTATGAAAAAGAGTACAACGGTGGTATGGGCAGCAACGGTTTAACTTCTGCAAGGCATGATGTTTTTGAGAAATATTTGGCCAATAAATATCCAGAGAGTTTTGATGCATCGGTTCCTGATGACCTTGTTTTTTCAGGTTCAAAAAAATTACAGGATTCTGTAGAGAATAGTCCTTTAAATGCTGGTAAGCTTGTGCTTTCTCCAACACGAACATACGCTCCAATTATTAAAGAAATTTTGTCACAATTTAATAATGAGAAAATTCATGGGATGATTCACTGCAGCGGTGGAGCACAAACAAAAATCCTTCACTTTGTGGACGAATTACATATTATTAAAGATAATATGTTTGAAGTTCCACCACTTTTTAAACTCATTCAGTCTGAAAGTGGGACAGATTGGAAGGAAATGTATCAAGTTTTCAATATGGGGCACAGAATGGAGCTTTATGTTCCCGAAGAAATAGCGGAAACTATTATAAAAATTTCGAAATCATTCCATGTTGATGCGAAGATTATTGGAAGAGTAGAAGACTCTCCGTCAAAAAAACTGACGATAAAAACAGCAGTAGGCGAATTTGTATATTGATATTTTCAACTATATTCGTAAATGATTTTGAGCTATATACATCCAAATCATTAATAGCGGATGCCAGAGAAAATTTTTTTCAGAAACTACAAAGTGGAATTGGGGATTCTGGCAGTTTTCTTCATCATACTAAGCATAACATTCCACCTCTTCAATAATTTTTTTATGTTCCGATTATTACGTGGAATAATCTGTTACACTACACTTATTTATTTGTTAATTGTCCATAGGGAAAATATTCAAAAGTGGTTGGTTGGTTTTCTTTTCTTTTACGGAGCTTCCAGTATTACAACTGTTTGGTATGAAGATGGAACTATGGCAAGTGTTTCTATGATTTTAAATTTTATGGCTTTTTTAATGCTTCTTCTATATGTAGTTCCAAAATTTTCTTTAAGAAAAATTACAAAAGTGTTTACGCTGCTTTTTATTTTGATGGTAATTGTAAACGGTTATTTGTTTTTGCAGTTGGTGGAATTAATGAAAATTATGACGCTAAACTATACTCAATATATTTTTATGATCTTAAGTGCTTCTTGTGGAATTCTATTAGGCTTTTTGGCACTTTTTTACAACCATTACGATAATTCACGACAATCAATGGCATTTACACTTTTAATTTTTTTTATAATTTTCGCTGAAATTTTTAGAGGTATAGGTTACTATAACTTGGCTGATGGTTTTGCTTTTGTGTATTTGGCGCGAATTTTTTTCGTCTTTAGTTTGTGCGTTTTAGTTCACTTCTCATTTTTGGATTTGAAAAACACTAAAAGTCTGAAAGTATCTTTTTCTTAGATCAACACTCCAAAATTTCTCTTTCTTCGAAATATATTCTTCTTACATGGAATCATTTCACAATAGTTTCCATTCCCCTAAAAAATTGTAAATTTGCACCCATTATAAAATCTTTATGTTAGACAGGCTTCAAATAATAAAACAACGTTTTGACGAGGTGAGCGACCTCATTATTCAACCGGATATTATCAGCGACCAAAAACGGTATATTCAGTTGAACAAAGAATATAAAGATCTGAGAGTTTTGATGGACAAACGCGCCGAATTCTTGGAGCTTACTGATAATATTTCTGAAGCTGAGGAACTAATTTCCGATGGTAGCGATTCAGAAATGGTTGAAATGGCTAAACTTCAGCTTGATGAGGCTAAAACACGTTTGCCAAAGCTGGAAGACGAAATCAAATTCCTCTTGGTGCCCAAAGATCCGGAAGACGCCAAAAACTCCGTGATGGAAATTCGAGCCGGAACTGGGGGAGATGAAGCAAGTATTTTTGCGGGCGATCTTTTCAGAATGTACACAAAATACTGCGAGAGTAAGGGCTGGAAAACTAATGTTATTGATTTTAATGAAGGAACCAGCGGTGGCTTTAAGGAAATACAATTTGAAATTGAGGGAGATGACGTTTACGGAACTCTTAAATTTGAAGCAGGAGTACACCGTGTTCAGCGCGTTCCACAAACGGAAACTCAGGGTAGGGTACACACAAGTGCTGCAACGGTAATGGTTTTTCCGGAAGCGGAAGAGTTTGATGTTGAAATAAATCCAAAAGACGTACGTGTAGATTTCTTTTGTTCTTCTGGTCCAGGGGGGCAATCTGTAAACACAACCTATTCTGCGGTGCGTTTAACGCACGTTCCCACAGGTCTTGTTGCTCAATGTCAAGATCAAAAATCACAGCATAAGAACAAGGAGAAGGCGTTTAAGGTATTGCGTTCTAGACTTTATGATATGGAATTAGCCAAGAAACAAGCAGAAGATGCTTTAAAACGTGGCTCAATGGTAACTAGTGGTGACCGTAGTGCTAAGATTAGGACTTATAATTATTCACAAGGTCGCGTTACAGATCACCGTATAAATTTCACCTTGTATAATCTTGGTAATATTATGAATGGCGATGTTCAGGAAATAATTGACGAACTTCAACTGGTGAGTAATACAGAAAAATTAAAGGAAACTGGTGAAACTTTTTAAAAGTTCATTCTTCTGAAATAGAAAAGCATGACAACAGAAAATTTAGTTTCAGAAATAAAGAGGAAGAAATCTTTTCTTTGTGTTGGTCTTGATGTAGATCTTGATAAAATTCCATCGTTTCTCTTAAAAGAAGAAGACCCTGTATTTTCTTTCAATAAAGCCATTATTGATGCAACTCATCAATATGCCGTTGCTTTCAAACCCAATACTGCATTTTATGAAGCCTACGGTATAAAGGGTTGGAAATCATTACAAAAAACAATAAATTATTTGAATGAAAATTACCCTGAAATTTTCACAATCGCTGATGCCAAACGTGGCGATATCGGCAATACCTCTTCACGTTATGCCAAAGCTTTTTTTGAAGATTTAGGATTTGATTCAATAACCGTTGCGCCATATATGGGAAAGGATTCCATAGAACCCTTTCTTGCTTTTGAAAATAAGCACACTATTTTATTAGCATTAACATCTAATGAAGGTGCTTTTGATTTTCAAACCAAAAAAATTGGAGAAGAAGAACTTTATAAACACGTTTTAAAAACTTCAAAAAACTGGAAAAATAGTAAAAACTTAATGTATGTTGTGGGTGCCACAAAAGCGGAATATTTCGCAGGAATTAGAAAAATTATTCCGAATAGTTTTTTGTTAGTTCCAGGCATTGGCGCACAAGGCGGAAGTTTAGCAGAAGTTTGTAAATATGGTCTTTCAGAAAATATTGGTTTGCTCGTAAATTCTTCACGAGGAATTATTTATGCTTCAAATGGTATCGATTTCGCGAAAGCAGCCGCGGAAGAAGCCAAAAAAATACAACAAGAAATGAATACTATAATTGATGGAATTCGTTGATCAATTAAATAGAACGATATTCCTTAAAAAAACTCCTTCAAGAATACTATCGCTTGTTCCTTCACAAACAGAATTGTTGGTTGACCTCGGTTTACAAAGTAGCATTGTAGGCATTACGAAATTTTGCGTCCATCCTCCAAATTTGAAAAACGAAAAGACGATTGTTGGCGGAACAAAAAAGGTAAATTTTAATAAAGTTAAATCCCTCAAGCCAGATATTATTATTTGCAACAAAGAGGAGAATACCGAGGAAATGGTGCTTCAATTAGAAAAAATAGCGCCAGTTTGGATTAGTGATATTCAGAATATTCCTGATAGTATTTTTACAATTCAGCAGTTTGGAAAAATGTTTAAAGTTGCTGAAAAGGCTGATGAAATTATTTCAAAAATTGAAATAGGACTCTTAAGATTTAAAAAAAATATTCAAGATATACCCGATAGAAAAGTACTCTATTTAATATGGAAAGGGTCTTATATGGCTGCTGGAAAGAATACATTTATAGATGAGCTTCTTCAAATAAATAATTTTAAAAATGTTATTGATACCGAAGCATCACGCTATCCTGAAGTAGGAAAAGAAGAATTTAAAAAGGCAGAATTAATTTTGCTTTCAACAGAGCCCTATCCTTTTAAGGAGGAAGATGCCATAAGGCTGAGAAAAGAATTTGATGTCGAAATTAGATTAGTAGATGGCGAATTTTTTAGTTGGTATGGTTCCCGCTTAATAAAGGCATTTCTTTATTTTGAAGATTTACACAGCATATAATTTTACGGTTATTTATCTCCTTGTTGAATTGAGAGATATTTAATTTCTTGGAAAAGCTTGTTGGCTTGATGGTGTACTTTTTCGCTTTTTTTACAATCTCTCAACGCAATATCATATGACTTTTTCATTAAAAGAGTATACCTTTCTTTTAATATTTCAACTTTAGATTTTTTTTTGAACCAACTTAACATTTTCTAATTCTTAATTGTACAAAGATACTTTTGAATTAGAGAATGTATTATTAACGCAAGGTTAATGGTATCATAAACTAATGAGTGTTTTAGATTTTTAAGTTAAAAAAAAAGGGTTTTAATCCTGTAGAGCGAAAACTTGTCTAAGAAGCGTTGTAGTTCTAGCTGAAATATTATTTCTAATATCTTTTTCTTCCAAGCTTATCATTTTAAAAACCCCATCAAGAGCTTGGTTGGTTACATAATCTGTAAGGTCTGGATTCACTTTAGTAACAAATGGTACGGAATTATATTTTGTAATAATATTACTCCATATTTGATCTGCACCAACTTTAGAAAATGACTTTTTAATAACAGGGTTAAATTTTGAATAAAGGGCAGTATTAGTTCGTTGTTCCAAGTAATTTGTAGCTGCATTGTCTGGTCCTATAAGAATATTTTTTGCGTCGGTAAATGTGATATCCTTAACCGCACTTACGAAAATTGGTGTCGCTTCCTTTACAGCATCTTCAGCTGCTCTGTTTAATGCTTTCAGGCCTTCATCTGCTAAGCTTCCAAGTCCTATATCTCTTAGGGTTTGGTCCACTTTCTGTAATTCTTGTGGCAATAATATTTTCACTAATTGATTTTTGTAAAAACCATCTGTTTTGGTAAGTTTTGTTACTTGTTTGTTTATTCCAAAATCTAATGCTTGTCGTAAACCATTTGCTATCATTGTTGAATCAGTTCCAATTCCAGTTTGATTTGGAATCGTGTTAACCACTTGTTGCAACTCAGCACAAGACATGAAAATAAATAGAGATCAGAAAAGAAAGATTTTTTTAACTAGCATAGATTTAGATTAAATGAATTTCAAATATAAAAAAAGACCCTTCAATATTGAAGGGTCTTTTCATAAAAAAACTTTTAAAAGTCTTATTTAATAACTTTAATTGTTTTTGAAGAGTTGCCAATAGTTACTTCAACTAAGTAAGCACCAGAAGCAAGTCCGCTCATGTTAATTTTTGGAGAAGTAACATCTGGCTGAGCCGTAAGTACTTTTTTACCTAACATATCGTAAACTGTAACATTGTCAACAGCCGTTTTAGTGCTGATAGTCAAAATGTCTTTTACTGGATTTGGATAAACTCTAAATGAATCAGCAGAGAAATCATTTACTCCAGCAGTTGCAGCAAACAGAACATCATCAACGTAAAACTCATTGTTTGGATCAATTGCGAAGAAATCAATTGCTCCAACAGTAGCGTCTGCACCAAAAGCAACAGCATTTCCAGCTACACCATCAATAGATAATGTGTACATAAGGTTATCAACGTCGAAGAAAATACCAACCTCGAACCAAAAGTTCTGTGGGTAAGAAAACGTGTTGTTTACTGTTCCATCAGCATCAATGTCTTCAACAATTCCAGGAGATAAACCATCTAGGTTAAAAGTAACGTTTCCTGAGTTGAAAACACCAGTACCAGCACCAGCAGGTCCAGCACCGCCGTTTACAGTTTCACCTTGGAAGTTAAAATATGCTGTTTTATCAGAAGGAATGTACATTTTAAAAGTTAAGTCATATTGACCAGATGTTAAATTACCTAAAAGTAAAAGAGCATCTTGTGGACCACCACTTGCACCACCTGCACCAATCATTCCAGATTGGTCGCCAGAGTTAGATTGAGTATTTACAATAGTCATATCTTCTTGACCTGGAGCACCACTCCAGCTAGACCAATGGTCTTCGTGAACAGCTCCTAGAGAGTAATCCTCCATGTCGTCATTAATTAACTGAGCATTTGCAGAAAATGCAAAAGCTCCTAAAGTAAAAGCTAATAAGTAAATTTTTTTCATGATTTTTAGTTTTAAAGTTTAATATTGAACACGCAATATACAAAAAAATAAAAAAAAGCAACACATCTTTTTAAAAAATTTATAATATCCTTATCAGCTTAAGGTATTATGTTCGTTAGCTTTTACTTAAATTTGCATTTCATCTTTTTAAGAGATACTCAATGCAAGAAATAACTCCTTATATACCAAAGAATAAAGTTCGTATTGTTACAGCTGCTTCCCTTTTTGATGGTCATGATGCCGCAATAAATATTATGCGCCGCATTATCCAATCTACAGGCGTAGAGGTTATCCATCTTGGCCATGACCGTAGTGTGGAAGAGGTTGTTAATACTGCAATTCAAGAAGATGCAAATGCTATAGCAATGACTTCCTATCAAGGAGGACATAATGAATACTTTAAATATATGTGTGATTTGCTAAAGGAAAAAGGAGCAAGCCACATTAAAATATTCGGCGGCGGCGGCGGCGTTATTCTTCCATCTGAAATTAAAGAGTTAATGGATTATGGTGTTACTAAAATATATACTCCAGATGATGGCCGGGAGTTAGGGCTACAAGGAATGATAAATGATTTGGTAAAAACTTCCGATTTTCCAATAGGTGATAAATTGAATGGAGAATTTTCAAGACTGCCAAAAAAAGAAATAGGTGCCATTGCACGCATTATTTCTTCTGCTGAAAACTTTCCTGAAGTTGTTAAGGACACTTTGCGAAAAATACATCTTAAAAATAAAGATTTTAAAATTCCTGTTTTAGGAATTACGGGAACAGGTGGAGCGGGAAAATCTTCTTTGGTTGATGAATTGGTGCGTAGATTTTTAATAGATTTCCCAAAGAAAACAATAGGTATTATTTCTGTAGACCCATCAAAAAGGAAAACAGGCGGGGCTTTACTTGGGGATCGAATTCGAATGAACTCCATAAATTCTCCTAGAGTTTATATGAGAAGTTTGGCAACGCGTCAAAGTAATTTAGCGCTTTCAAAATATGTTTCAGAAGCTATTGAAGTTTTAAAAGCTGCTGAATATGATTTAATAATTCTTGAAACTTCGGGAATTGGACAAAGCGATACGGAAATAATTGAACATAGCGATGTCTCATTATATGTAATGACACCGGAATTTGGTGCGGCAACACAACTTGAAAAGATTGACATGCTCGATTTTGCTGATCTAGTTGCAATAAATAAATTTGACAAACGAGGTTCTTTAGATGCACTTCGCGATGTAAAGAAACAATATGTTCGGAACCACAAACTTTGGGAAACTCCCCAAGATGAACTTCCTGTTTATGGCACTATAGCTTCACAATTCAATGATCCCGGTATGAATAAATTATACCAGGCCGTAATGAAAGAAATTGTTGAAAAAACAGCGGCCGATCTTAAAAGCGATTTTCATGTTTCCGAGGAAATGCAGGAAAAGGTTTTTGTGATTCCTCCATCCCGAACACGCTATCTTTCAGAAATTTCTGAAAATAATAGGGCGTATGATAAAAAAGCTGAAGATCAAAGTGAAGTCGCACAGAAACTTTACGGAATATTTAAAACAATGGAATCGATTTCTGGAAAAAAACCAGAATTGGATAAAGCAGGAATTATTTCAGAATCGATTGTGAATTCAGAAAAAAACAAAGATTTACTGAAATTACTACTTGCTGAATTTGATCGCGAAAAACTTAATTTAGATCCGTATAATTGGGAAATAATTACAGGGTGGGATGATAAATTAAACAAATATAAAAATCCAGTTTTTAGTTTTAAGGTTCGTGGAAAGGAACTAAATATTGAAACCCACACCGAATCACTTTCACACACTCAAATTCCAAAGGTATCTTTACCAAAATATAAAGCTTGGGGTGATATTTTGAAATGGAAATTACAAGAAAATGTACCAGGCGAATTTCCTTATACTTCTGGCCTTTATCCTTTCAAAAGAACAGGAGAGGACCCAGCAAGAATGTTCGCTGGCGAAGGCGGACCAGAACGAACCAATCGTCGTTTTCATTATGTTAGTTTAGGCCTGCCAGCAAAGCGTCTTTCCACCGCTTTTGACAGCGTAACTTTATATGGAAATGATCCAGATTTCCGACCAGATATTTATGGAAAAATAGGCAATGCGGGCGTTTCTATTTGTTGTCTTGACGATGCCAAAAAACTGTACTCAGGTTTTGACCTAAGCCACCCAATGACTTCGGTTAGTATGACCATTAACGGTCCAGCGCCTATGTTGTTAGGTTTCTTTATGAATACAGCCATTGATCAAAACTGTGAAAAGTATATTGTTGAAAACAGTTTGGAAAATGAAGTGGAAAAGAAAATAAAAAATATTTATAAAGAAAAAGGAATTGAACGCCCCAAATATCACGGAGAACTTCCAGAAAGCAACAATGGCTTAGGGCTTATGTTGCTTGGCGTTACTGGCGATCAAGTTTTGGAGGTAGACGTTTATAATAAAATTAAATTTGAAACCCTTCAACAAGTTCGTGGTACTGTTCAAGCAGATATTCTTAAAGAAGATCAAGCACAAAACACTTGCATATTTTCAACAGAATTTGCGTTACGATTGATGGGCGATGTACAGGAATATTTTATTGAGAAAAAAGTTCGAAATTTCTATTCTGTATCCATTAGCGGTTATCATATTGCTGAAGCAGGAGCAAACCCTATTACTCAGTTGGCTTTTACACTTTCCAACGGCTTCACTTATGTGGAATATTATTTGAGCCGGGGAATGGATATTAATGAATTTGGCCCAAATCTATCCTTCTTTTTCAGTAATGGGATAGATCCAGAATATGCAGTTATTGGCCGCGTTGCCCGTAAAATTTGGGCTAAGGCTTTAAAGGAAAAATACGGTGCCAATTCGCGTGCGCAAATGTTGAAATATCATATTCAAACTTCAGGTAGATCTCTGCACGCGCAGGAAATTGACTTTAATGATATTCGAACAACCCTTCAAGCATTATACGCTATTTATGACAATTGTAATTCACTTCATACAAACGCTTATGATGAGGCAATAACCACGCCTACAGAAGAAAGCGTGCGCCGTGCTATGGCAATTCAGCTAATTATAAATAAGGAGTTGGGACTTGCAAAAAACGAAAATCCAATTCAAGGATCTTTCATAATTGAAGAATTGACAGATCTTGTTGAAGCCGCAGTTTTAAAAGAATTTGATAGTATTACGGAACGCGGCGGTGTTTTAGGTGCGATGGAAACAATGTATCAACGCAGCAAAATTCAAGAAGAAAGCTTGTATTACGAAACTTTGAAGCATAATGGTGATTTCCCCATTATAGGTGTAAATACTTTTTTGAGCAGCAAAGGTTCGCCAACGGTTCTTCCAGCGGAAGTTATTAGAGCTACAGAAGAGGAAAAACAGCTTCAGATAATAACGCTTCAAAATCTTCATAAAATGTATTCCGAAAATTCAGTTTCGGTAATTGAAAAAGTTAAACAAGCGGCTATTCACAACGAAAATATGTTTGAGCAACTTATGGAAGCTACCAAAATATGTTCATTGGGCCAGATTACGGAAGCTTTGTTTGAAGTAGGAGGTCAGTATAGAAGAAATATGTAAAATAAATCTGAAAATTCTGAGCGCAGGATATTTCAAATTAGAAACAAAGGAACTAGATTTTTAAAGTGTCAGCCTCCAAGTATTTTGTAATTTTCTAAATTTCTTGATTTCTTTACGGAGTAGTGGTAAAAAATCTTTTCCATTGCTATTCACTCTTTCCAAACGTTCACAAGTCTTATAAAGTAAATTGGAGAGTTGCATTACTGAGGCGGCATATTTATGCTTTTCTTCAGAAAAAGGCTGGCTTTCCGCTTTCAAGATTTGCGGCGCCAACGAAACGGACTGCTGCACAATATCCCCAGTGAAATATATATTTATATCTTCCTTGCCATTTTTTTGAAGGTAGGCTAAATCATGACTTATGTAAAAGGAGATATGTCTTGACAAGTTGAATATTTCCAACGCCTTATTGTAAAGGGCAGACTGTGTATTGTTTCTGAAAGAATGGGGCGACATTTTTCTTTATTTTTTTTTAAGCACATCAAATTTAATGACAAGCATCGTTATTTAGCAATTGATTTTAAAGTAAATCGATATATTTGCTTTAAATAGTAAGTTAATTTTCTTTAAAACTTTAATATGAGCATAGATTCTCTAAACTGGAAAATATTGAATTGCCTTCAGAAAAACGCTAGGCAACCAAATACTGAAATTGGTAGACAAGTTGGAATTACTTCTCCAGCAGTTTCCGAACGCATAAAAAAAATGGAGGATTCTGGCATTATCAATGGCTATTTAACGCTAGTTTCACCTTTTGAAGCAGGTTACCAATTTAAAGCTATAATTACACTTCGTGCTTTTATGGGTAAATTGAAACCTTTTTTGGAAATTGTAAAAACCTATGATGAGGTTTTAAACTGCTACCGAATTACGGGAAACGAAAATATTGTAATGGAGGTAGTTCTCAAAAATCAAAAGCATTTAGAAACTTTTATAGATCAATTAATTGTTTATGGTGAAACCAAAACACAGATTGTGCTTTCACACGTAGTTAAAAATAATATTTTGCATCCATTTAAATAAATTGCGTTGATGTTAAATAAGTGGTAATTGGATTCTTTTTAAGAGAGAACTTTATCATTATGTTTTACTTTAGATAAGAAATTCTAAAATAACTTGCCATGAAAAACTATACAATTCATTTTCTAATTATAACAATTGCTTCAGCACTTTTAGGCTTCACAGGGTTAGACTTTCCAGGAGCTACAGCAGTTCGAATTATTTGTCTCTTTGCAGGAATTGGTCTTATGATTTCCTGTTTAGATGCGGTTATCATCAGCAGAAAAAAAAGAAATATGAATAAAAAATCAGGTCTTAAAGGGTAGAATCAAATATTCTTGTTTTCAGATTTTTTCAATAGAAAATAAAGCCAGATTGTTAAACCAGCCAAAACAAGAAGGAATATTGAAAATGCAATCCAAGTATTGAAATAACCGAAGCTATTGACCATATTCATCCCTCCATTATGGCCAACTAAATGTGCAACGCTAAAACTCATACTGTAAAGACCCATATAACTTCCTTTTCTTCCTTTAGGAGCCATTTCAAGTGCAAGCGCGTTTGAAAACGGAAATCCAATCATTTCTCCCAACGTCATCAGTAACATTGCAATTACTAAAATACCGCTCCAATTTGTTAAATTTAACACTAGAAAGCTTAGGCCTAAAAAGAAAATTCCCCAGAAAGTAGCCATGGTTTTTGAGACTTTTTTTCTGTCTAACCAGCCAATTAATGCCATTTCAAAAATAACGATTGTCGCTCCATTTATAAACATGAGCCAGCCTATAACGTCTTCGGAAAGGAAGTGAACTTTTTCATAGTACAAAGGCATTACTGAAAAATATTGAACGAATGCCAAACTATATGCCACCATTATTAAGAAAAACACCACGAATAGTTTGTTTAAATATGGAGGCAATCCTTCTTTAATTACAACAACTTTTTCAATGTTTCTCTCTTTTTGTTTTTTTGGTTTTAATAGAATAAATACTCCTAAAGAAGCAATCATACATGTAATGCCATCAATCCAAAAGAGTGAAGTGTAATTAATATTTGCAATAATCAATCCTCCAATCAATGGGCCTATTGAGAAACCTAAATTTATAGCAAGGCGTATTAAAGCAATACCTCGAGTTATATTTCCAGGTTTACTGTATGCGTCTGCCGCAACAAAAATTGCGGGTCGGCCCGCATCTGCCATTAGTGTTAATAAAAAAACACCAATGCAAAATCCTTGAAAACTACTTATAAACTGAAGCAATATAAACCCGATACCTCCCATAAAAAGACTGGCGAGGATAACCTTGTAAAAACCAATAGAATCGGTTAGTCTACCACCTATATATGTCCCCACTAAAGAACCTAAACCAAAGCAGGACATAATCCACCCCACTTGTGGCAAAGTAAAGCCCTCAACGTTTATGAGATATAAAGACAAAAACGGAATCACCATCGCACCTGCCCGATTGATGAAGGTCACCAAAGACAATAGCCAGATCTCTCGGGAAAGTCCGCGAAAGTTTGCTAAATAGTTGGTGTATATTTTTTTCATTGTTGGCTGGTGCTATAAATGTAAAACGTCCCGGTGGTTGCCGGAACGTTTTTATATTGAATAAATTTATTTCTATATAATCAATACATACATCGCCGACATTTCTTTTCAGAAATGACCTGATTGGTTGGGTAGGTGTATGTTCTATTTTTCATTATTCTTTTAATTTGAAGATCAAATGTAGTGAAAATATTTATTGACAAATTATTTTTTCACTTCTAATCCAAAACTCTTTTTAAAGTCATCCCGAATCTAACAGCAGCTTTGTCGTACATGTTCCCCATTCTTATAAGACTAGGCTTTGGATAATCTTCATTTGCTTTTAAAAACTTTTCAACCCAATTGGGAGAATTAACGGATCCTTCTGAAGTAAAAGAAAGGTTTCCAACAACATCAAAACCTTCAGCTCTTTCAACATCAATTTGGGAAATAATATTTTCTGGATTTGAGGTCTCATAAAATGAAATTTTAAGGTTTGCTTTTGCGGGTTGCTTTGCAATTCCGGCATCATAACCAAAATACATCCAGTCTGTTTGTACTTTCATGGTATATTTTATTGACGGATCATTCCAAACAAATTCTATGGGATGGTCATAATTTTTAATGCGGTGGTTTAATGAAGCAACAAAAATTTTAGTGTAAATAGAATCTTTTGCATTAAAATGTTTTTGTTCCCAATCTAAAGCTTCTTCAGCATTTAATTTCCCTTCTATTTTTTCTTTTATATAATCCAAAAACTCCTGCTCAGTAAAATTATCGGCATTAAAGTGAAGATCCTCATATGTGAAAACTACATTTACTTTTTCCTGAGATGCTAAAAAAGCCGTTTCTTTTTTGTCCAATCTTATATGTTGTGCAGTCAAAAATTGTGTGCCGAAAAGGATACAAAAAGTGAAGAGGAGGTATTTTAATTTCATAAATTTATTTTTGCCCAAAAATAGAAATATTTATGAAGTTTAAAATTCTTTTCTATTTTTACTGAAAGCAATCTTATGAAGTGTCTATTACTCCTTTCTTTTTTAATGTTTGGTTATTTACTTTTTGCACAGGAAGAAGCGATGGTTTCAGAAAGCAAAGCCGCCCAAATTGAACTAAACGAAGAATTTGAAAATCCCGAAACCACTATTTTGGATCCCGAGGATTTTAAAGATTTCCACGGCTTGGAATTTTACCCAATTGATGAAAAATTTATTATTGAAGCCAAGTTTATTCGCACCCCAAACGAAAAACCATTTTTAATGCCCACAACAACTTCCCGTTTGCCAGAATATGTGAAATATGGCGAAGCACATTTTATTATTGATGAAAATGATTTTGTGTTGAATCTTTTTAAAAGCTTGCAGCCTTATGATGAACCGGGTTATGAAGATTATCTATTCTTGCCTTTTACAGATTTAACCAGCGGTGACGGTTCCTATGGAGGTGGCAGATTTTTAGATCAGCGGATTCCAGAAGGAGATACGATTATTATAGATTTCAATAAAGCCTATAATCCGTATTGCGCTTATAGTGCTCGCTTTTCTTGCCCAATTCCTCCAAAAGAAAATGATCTTTTAATTCGAATTGAAGCAGGAGTAAAGGCTTTTGGGAAGCATTAAAAAAGCTTCACCAACCACATTCCTAAAAAAACCATTGCAAAACCAACTACAAAACTTGCAATTGTATAAAGCGCAAACGACATAAAATCACCGCTTTTCAGAAATACGTGATTTTCATAAGCAAAAGTGGAAAAGGTTGTAAAACCACCACAAAATCCTGTGGCCAAAAAGAGTACCGTGTTTTGGGAAAGTGTGTCGTTTTTCAAAGCAAGTCCAAGAATAATTCCTATTAAAAGACTGCCAGTAATATTTGCTACAAAAGTGCCGTAAGGAATACCTGTTTCAAAACTATCCAAGTATTTTGAAAGCCCATATCTTAATGTGCTTCCAAGACCGCCACCTATAAAGACTAATGCTAACTGTTTCATTTGACTATAATATTTGTTTTCTAAATGTCAAATGCATCACTTTATTGATCATTCTACTAGCAGTTTAAAAATTGATTTTGGATGTTCTTATAATCCTTCTTCAACAGGTTCTGGGGTTGAGATTATTGGTATGTAAACTTCCGTTAGCCAATCAGCCGGATTGGGAGTTTCTTCGGGATTTGTTATGTAGACTTCAAACATTTTTCTGTTAGGATCAATTTGAAGACTGTTCTTCTCAATATACTGTCTTGCTTTTGTATAGGCTTCAGAAAGATGTTTGTAATTTCCTTTCAAAGAAGTTTTTACAGCAGCAACAGGCTCCATAAAACCACAAACAACTGGGCTTCCTTCTGGCGTGATTACTTGTTCTTTTACAGGAACTCCAGTTGAGAAAATAACGGTACTGTTTGAATTGTCTATTTCGTTGTATATGGTGAAAGGATTTCCAGCCATATTTAAATTGTTTTTTGTAATAAAACCCATTACTATGTCCATCATTGGTTTCATTTTTTCATCAAGTTCGTCTTGTTTTGAAACTGAAGTTGTGTACATATAATATCCACCGCCATATTGTGTAACGCCATCAACATTTATGGAATATTGTTTCATATCTTCAGCAACTTCATAAGCAATTCCTTCCAGACCTGCTTTGTTCATTTGGTGCATTGCTGTGTCAAAATCAAAGCCGCTCATGGAATAATATGCCTTATCAATCAAAGTATGTTCGCCTTTCATTCCCCAAGTTACTTTGGTTCCGCCATCCACTTCTTCAAAATTCCAATATACTTTTGGATGCCTTTCTCCGCCGGGAGTATTTAGCGTTAAATCCTGTTGAATTTCTGTATTTGGAATAACTTTGGTAGTGGTCATAGAGCCACTCATATCTCCATCCCACGAATAGGAAGCTCCTTCGCCCGAAGTTTTTTCGGCATAGGTAAAAGTCATCGTGGAATCTTCTTTCTTCCAAGGACCCCATGTTTCCCAACTTTTAAAATCATTTACTTTGTTGAAAATAACTGCTGGTGGCGCCTGTATAACCATGGAATCCTGAATATCATAAGTTCCATCCTTAGTTCCAAAATAAATGGCGCTGCCAATAATAATAAGAAGAATAAGAAAAAGTAAGTATTTTATTATTTTCATTTGTCGGGAGGGTGTTGATTGCAGTTGCTAAGATAATGAAATTTCATTGACGCTTGGAAAATCAGTATTGGCAATCATCGTACAACTTGACAGATTTTATTTTGCGGAAAATATTTTAGTACATTTGCGGAAATCTAAATTTCTTAAAATGAAAAACACCTTTTTTATTGCGATGGCAATATCTGGTTCATTCTTTTTTTCCTGTAAAGAAAATAAGGAAGATAAAGATGTGGCCCAAGTGGAAACAGTAGCATCCACAGAATTTGATTATAATGTAGAGCAATTTGGCGACATAAAAGTTTTGCGTTATCAAATTCCAGGTTGGGAAAAACTTACCTTAAAAGAACAAAAACTTGTGTATTATCTTACTCAAGCTGGATTGGCTGGAAGAGATATTATGTGGGATCAAAACTACCGTTACAATCTTACAATAAGAAAGGCTTTCGAAAATATTTACACCAATTATAAAGGTGATAAATCTACTGAAGATTGGAAAAATTTTGAAACATACTTAAAAAGAGTTTGGTTCAGCAACGGCATTCATCATCATTATTCCAACGATAAAATGAAGCCGGATTTTTCTTCGGAATATTTAAAGCAGCTTTTAACCGATACCAATACTACTTTGGAAGGTGAAGCTTTTGAAGTAATTTTCAACGATAAAGATTCTAAAAAAGTAAACCAAGCTAAGGGTGTAGATAATGTTTTGGAAAGTGCAGTAAACTTTTACGGTCCGGACGTTACCAATAAAGATGTTGAAAATTTCTATTCAAAGATGAAATCTCCAGATCCTAAAAAACCACTTTCGTATGGTTTGAACTCTAAATTGGTTAAAGAGAATGGACAGTTAAAAGAAATGGTGTACAAATCTGGAGGACTTTACGGGCAAGCAATAGACAAGATTGTGGAATGGCTTGAAAAAGCTCAGGGTGTTGCAGAAAATCAAGCACAAGGAGATGCACTTGGTCTTTTAATAAAATATTACAAAACAGGTGATCTTCAAACTTGGGATGATTACAACGTAGCTTGGACAGGCGCAACCGCAGGCAATATAGATTATATTAACAGTTTTATTGAAGTGTATAACGATCCATTGGGCTATAGAGGTTCTTACGAAACCGTAATTCAAATAAATGATTTTGATATGTCTGAAAAGATGTCTGTTATTTCAGGAAATGCACAATGGTTTGAAGACAATTCACCATTGATGGATGAGCATAAAAAGAAAAATGTAGTTGGGGTAACATACAAAGTGGTGAATGTTGCAGGCGAAGCAGGAGATTCTTCACCAAGTACGCCAATTGGAGTAAACCTTCCAAACGCAAACTGGATTCGCGCAGCCGTGGGAAGTAAATCTGTTTCCCTTGGAAATATAATAGATGCTTACAATAACGCAGGAAATACAGGTAGATTGAAAGAATTTGTAAACGATTCTACCGAACTTGAACTGGAAGAAAAATACGGACAAATTGCAGATAAACTTCACACTGCCCTTCACGAAGTAATTGGTCACGCCTCCGGACAATTGAATCCAGGCGTTGGCGAAACTAAGGAAACACTTAAAAATTACGCTTCCACTTTAGAAGAAGGCCGCGCAGATTTAGTTGGTCTTTATTATTTATACAGCCCAAAATTACAAGAACTTGGTTTGGTCGACGATTGGAAAAAAGTGGGAATGGCTGCTTATGATGGTTATATCCGTAACGGTTTGATGTCGCAATTAATTCGTTTAAATTTAGGTGATGACGTTGAAGAAGCACACATGCGTAACCGTCAATGGGTTTCTGCTTGGGTTTTTGAAAAGGGAAAAGCTGATAATGTAATTGAAAAAATTACGCGTGATGGAAAAACCTATTACAACATTAACGATTATGAAAAATTGCACGATCTTTTCGGTCAATTGCTTCGCGAAACACAACGTATTAAAAGCGAAGGCGATTATACAGCGGTGGAACATTTGGTTGAAACCTACGGTGTAAAAGTGGATCAAACACTTCACAAGGAAATTTTAGAACGCAACAAGCAGTTTACATCTGCGCCTTACAGCGGATTTGTAAATCCTGTGTTAGTTCCAAAAATGGGAGATAATGGTGAAATAGAAAGCTTCACCATTGAACAACCAAAGACATTTGCAGAACAAATGTTGTTTTATTCCAAAAACTACAGCAATTTGCCAGCAATGAATTAATGAAATTTAAGATTTATAAAAAAAGCTCTTCGGTTATTCGAAGAGCTTTTTTGTTTTATGTACTTAAAATTAATCTTTCATATATGTTTTTATCACCAACAAAAAAATGATAAAAGCAATAAAGCCAATCAAAACCCAAAAGCTCCCTTTATAATGTTTTTTGTGGAGTTTTTTATCGCCGCGATAACTGTATATCATTATAAAAACGAAAGCAACAAAAAATAAAATAGCAAAAACCAACTGGCCAGTAGTAAACATAAATTTGTAGTTTTACGTAGCAAATTTACAACCTTAAACTTATACAATGAAAAATAAAATAGCCGCAGTTTCTGAATTTCACAAAGCTTTTAACCTCGGAATGGAGGAAACTCCCACAGCCAATCTCGGAATAAAGAAAAACCTATTGCGTTATGAGCTGATGCGGGAGGAAAACGAGGAATATCTTGAGGCGGCAAACAATGACGATTTGGTTGAGGTTGCTGATGCCTTGGGAGATATGTTGTATATTCTTTGCGGAACCATCATTGAACACGGTATGCAGGACAAAATAGAGGAGGTCTTTAATGAAATACAACGGAGCAATATGAGCAAGCTGGGCGCAGACGGAAAGCCCATTTACAGAGAAGACGGAAAAGTCTTAAAAGGGCCTAATTATTTTAAGCCAAATATTAAGGAAATACTCGATAAATAAGAAACCAAAAGGCCCAAAGCATATTCTGCTTTGGGCCTTTTTTAAATATATTAATTTGTTTTATACCACTTCAAATCTCCAGTCAAACGGATCTTCACTTCGGTTATATTGAATGTCTAAAAGTTCTTTTTTGAATCGAGTAGCGAAACCGTCATCCTGCGTTTCAAGGTCAAAAGTTTCATCTTTATAGCTAAAGGCGCTCACTGGGCTAATAACGGCGGCAGTACCTGCACCAAATATTTCTTTAAGATTACCGTTTTTTGCAGCTTCTACAATTTCTGAAACCAATACTGGTCTTTCTTCTACCTTTATATTGTCTTGTTTTGCAAGTGCGATAACACTTTTTCTGGTTACACCGTCCAAAATTCTATCACTTATAGGCGCAGTCAACAAAGTGTCATTTACTCTGAAAAAAACATTCATTGTTCCCGCTTCCTCCAAATACTGATGGTTGCTGGCATCTGTCCAAATTACTTGTTGAAAACCTTTTTCACGGGCCAAATTAGTTGGAAAAAACTGGGCACCATAATTTCCAGCAGCTTTTGCAGCACCAACGCCACCATTTGCGGAACGGCTGTAATGGTCAGCAATAACCACTTTAACATCACCTGTGTAATAGGCCTGTGCTGGCGACATCAAAATCATAAATTTATATTCTGTGGAAGGTGATGCACCAACACCCACTTGAGTTGCCATTACAAAAGGACGAATGTAGAGCGAATTACCAAGTCCTGGTTTAATCCAATCTTTATCCAATTTTACAAGTGTTGTCAAAGCATCAAAGAAAATATCTCTCGGAAATTCCGGCATAGCCATCCGTACCGAAGATTTATTTATACGTAAAAAATTCTGTTCAGGTCTAAAAAGCCAAACCTTGCCATTGTCATCTTTATATGCTTTCATCCCTTCAAAAACCGCTTGTCCATAATGAAAAACTTTGGCTGCCGGTGATATGCTAAGCGGGCCATATGGCTTAATTGTTGGATTTTGCCACTCACCATCTTTATAGTCACATTCAAACATGTGATCACTAAAGGTGCTTCCAAAAGTTAAGTTGCTAAAATCTACTTGTCCAATTTTGGAAGATTCAATTTTCTGTATAGCTAGTTTTTGTGTGGCTGAAGAATTCATCAAAGAAATGTTTATTCGGTAAAAATAGGTAAAATTTAAACCATTTAAAATCCAAAAAATCATTAAAATTGCAAACACGTATCAATCAATAATTTATTAAACTTTTTTAAAATGAAAAAAATCCTATTCATAATCGCATTATCATTTATTGCATTTAGCTGTAAAAATGAAAAATCTGAAGAAAAATTGACAACTGAAGCAGAAGAAATGGCAGTAAACTATCAAGCTTTTGGTGCTGAAATTTCTGATGAAAATGTTTTGACCAAACAAGAAATGATAGAAAAATACAACAATATGAAACCTGGCGATACGGTAAACGTAAAATTTGCGTCAACTGTAAAAGATGTTTGCCAGAAAAAAGGGTGTTGGATGAATCTAAATATGGGCGAAAAAGAAGCAATGGTTAAATTTAAAGATTATGGCTTTTTTATGCCGAAAGACATTGCGGGACAAGAAATAATTGTAAACGGTAAAGCCTATGTTGAAGAAATGAGCGTGGAAGATCAGCGCCATTATGCTGAAGATGGAGGAAAATCTGCTGAAGAAATAGCTGCAATCACAGAACCAAAACGCACACTAGCTTTTGAGGCGGATGGCGTACTGATTCCTGAAGTAGAATAGCAATAATTCTTTTTGGAACGCACACTTTTAAAAACCGGCGACGGATCATATACATTACATATTTCGGAATGGGATGAACAATATCATTCCAAGCACGGAGCAATAACTGAAGCCGTTCACGTTTTTATAAAAGAAGGGCTTTATCATTGGTTTTCAGTAAATACAAATGCTGAAATTTCAATAATGGAAATAGGTTTTGGTACAGGGCTAAATGCTTTTCTTACGCTGTTAGAAACTGAAAAAAGTAATTTTAAAATTAATTATACTGGTATTGAAGCCTATCCTTTAAGTATTGAAGAGGTAAAGGGAATGAACTACTATTCACTTTTAAATGCTTCCGAAGAAATATTCTTGACGCTTCATAATTGTCCTTGGGAAGAGAAAAGTACTATTTCCCAAAATTTCAATCTTACAAAACAGCAGAAATTATTTTCTGAAATAACTGCCGAAAATACATTTAACCTTATCTATTTTGACGCCTTCGGAATTCGTGTTCAGCCCGAGCTTTGGACCGAAGAAATATTTCAAAAAATGTACAATTCGCTAAAATCAAAAGGAGTTTTGGTTACCTATGCCGCAAACGGAAATGCGAGACGTGCAATGCAAGCTGTAGGTTTTAAAGTGGAAAAACTTGTTGGACCTCCTGGGAAAAAGGAGATGTTAAGAGCTACAAAATTATAAATTCAGAATTCTTAATTAAACAATTCACAATCTTCCGTTAACAGTCTTTGCTATTCATTTTTGAATTTCTAAATTTAAAAGTATGAATAAGAAAGTATTGATAACTGGGGCAACTGGGCTTATTGGGAGTGAATTGGTAAAGCAATGTCACAGAGATGGAATTGCTGTTAATTACTTTACAACCAGTAAAGAAAAAATTGAAAACTCCGAAAATTACAAAGGGTTTTATTGGAATCCAAAAGAGGGAAAAATAGACACCAATGCTTTTGAAGGCGTCACGGCAATTATTAATTTAGTAGGCGCCACAATTTCAAAACGCTGGACCAAAAAAAATAAAAAAGTTATTTTGGACAGCAGAGTGGAATCTATGAAATTACTTTACGAAACGTTGAAAAAAATAGATCACAACATTGTGCATTTTATTTCTGCAAGTGGTGTGAGTATTTATCCAAATTCAAAAACAAAACTTTATACAGAAGAAGATGATCAAGTTGATGATACTTTTCTAGCAGAAGTAGTTGTTGCTTGGGAAGCGGGTGCTGTAAAATTTAAAAAGTTAGGAATGGAAGTTAGCAAAGTGCGAACTGGAGTGGTATTAGCAAAACATGAGGGTGCATTGCCACAACTTGTAAAGCCAATAAAACTTGGCTTGGGAGCTCCCTTAGGAAGCGGTGAACAATGGTTATCGTGGATTCATATTAAAGATATTGCAGGGATTTATCTTTTTATACTTAAGAACCAATTGGAAGGAAAATACAATGCTGTTGCACCAAATCCAGTCCAAAATAAAAAGATGGCTAAATTGATTGCGTCAAAACTTGAGAACCCGCTTTGGTTACCAAATATTCCAGGTTTCGCCCTAAAACTATTGCTGGGAGAAATGTCTGTTTTGATCTTAGAGGGACAATTGGTCAGTTCCCATAAAATTGAGCAACTTGGTTATCAATTCAAATTTTACAATCTAGAAAACGCCCTACAGGATTTACTATAAATAAAAAAGAGAGGCATAATTTGCCTCTCTTTTTTTATAACATTGATTTTTGATTATGCTTTTGTAGCAACCAAAGAGACAGTTATTTTCATTGTATCGCTGATAAATTTATCACCCAAGTTTGGGAAAATAGATTTTGAACCGTAGTTTACTTCCCACTTAGTTCTGTCTATTTCAAAAGCTTCGCTTTTCAACATCATTTTATCACCATCCATTGTTATAACTGCAGGAAATTCAATAGCGTTTGTTTTATTTTTTATGGTCAAGTTTCCTTTCACCATGTTATTTTCAATTCCTGTCATTTCAAATGTAGCGGTTGGAAATTCTTTCACATTGAAAAAATCACCTTCTTTTCCTTCAACAGTTCCTTTTAAGTGAGCTTCCAAATTAGTTTTTTGTTCACCTTCAAGATCTTCATCATTGATAGAGTTCATATCAATCACAAAATTTCCAGCTTCTGGCTTTCCATCGTTCAAATGAATTTTTCCTGATGCAAGTTTTATAGTTCCATGGTGTGTTCCTGTAGGTTTTGTGCCTTCCCACATAATTTGAGATGCTGCTGTGTCAACAGTATATTCTGTAGCCATTTCAGTTGCTTCTGCAACTTCCGCTGTCATTTCAGCATCTTTTTCAGCATTTTTGCATGAAAATGCTCCCACTGCCAAAAAGGCCATCATTGTAATTTTTAAAGTTGTCGATTTCATATTTATTGGTTTTTGTTTCAAGCCGCAAAATTATACTTTACACCTTGGTTTTCTCTTAAAGTAATATTAAATTAATTGCTGTGACATTTTGACAATTTAGAACAAATGGCAGTACTTTTGCTCCCTTCTGAAAAAATTGAAAGAAACGCTATTATGAGCAAAAACGATAAATTCAAAGAAAACCAGAATCAAGAAATGGAATTTGATGATAAGGAAATTAACGAACAGGAAATTGCTGAAGAAAAAGTAACCGACGCGCTTTCTGAATTACAAGATGAATTTCAAAACGAAAAAGATCGTTATTTACGCCTTTTTGCAGAATTTGAAAATTATAAAAAACGAACTTCCCGCGAACGTATTGAGATGTTCAAAACCGCGGGAGAAGATGTTATTACTTCAATGTTGCCAATTCTGGATGACTTTGAGCGGGGATTGAAACAAATTGAAAAAAGTGATGATGATAATCTTTATAAGGGTGTGGAGCTTATTAGTAATAAATTACGCGAAACGCTTATGGCAAAGGGACTTCAGTTGATGGATGTAAAAGCTGGTGATACTTTTGATGCAGATTCGCACGAAGCGATTACCCAAATTCCAGCTCCGGAAGAAAAGTTAAAAGGGAAAATTATTGATGTAATTGAAAAGGGATACACTTTGGGCGACAAAATAATCCGCTTTCCAAAAGTGGTTATAGGACAATAAAATATGAAGGAAGATTATTACGAAATTCTAGAAATCTCAAAGAGCGCAACGACAGCCGAAATTAAAAAGGCATACCGTAAAAAAGCGATTCAACATCACCCAGATAAAAATCCTGGAGATCATGAGGCAGAGGGAATGTTCAAAAAAGCTGCAGAAGCCTACGAAGTTCTTAGCGATCCTAACAAACGTTCAAGATATGACCAGTTCGGCCATCGTGCTTTTGAAGGTGGCGGTGGTTTCGGCGGTGGCGGCGGAATGAATATGGATGATATCTTCAGTCAATTTGGAGATATTTTCGGAGGCGCTTTTGGCGGAGGTTTTGGCGGCGGAGGTTTTGGTGGCGGTGGTCGTAGAACTGTAAAAGGAAGCAATTTGCGTATACGCGTTCAGCTTACTTTGGAGGAAATAGCCAACGGAGTTGAGAAAAAAATAAAAGTCAAGCTTAAAAAACTAGCCAAGGGAACAACCTATAAAACATGTTCTACCTGTAATGGGCAGGGGCAAGTTACTAGAATCCAAAATACTATTTTGGGTCGTATGCAAACTTCTGCAACGTGTAGTACTTGTGGCGGTCTTGGTCAAATTGTGGATTTAAAACCAGCAAATGCAGATGCTGAAGGAATGATAGTGACAGAGGAAACTGTTTCCATTAAAATACCTGCAGGTGTGGTTGATGGCATGCAACTGAAAGTTTCAGGCAAAGGAAACGATGCACCGGGTGATGGAATTCCAGGAGACCTTTTGGTAGCCATTGAAGAAAAGCCACATGACTTTTTGCAGCGTGAGGGCGATAATCTGCATTATGATTTATACATTAGTTTTTCTGAAGCCGCTTTGGGAACTTCCGAAGAAATAGAAACGGTTACAGGAAAAGTTCGTATAAAAATTGATAGCGGTGCGCAAAGTGGAAAAATTTTGAGACTTCGCAATAAGGGAATTCCAAGTATCAATGGTTATGGAACTGGTGATTTACTAGTTCATGTAAATGTTTGGACTCCAAAATCCCTTTCAAAAGAACAAAGAGAATTTTTTGAAAAAATGAGTAATGATGAGCATTTTCAGCCAAAACCTGAAAAAGAAGACAAATCATTTTTTGAAAAAGTGAAAGATATGTTCTCTTAAATAAACGTTAAATAAATTTTTTTGTATATATTTGAAATGTCGCTTCGTCTTAGAGGTGATAATTTTTCTTTTTCATAGCAATTTTTTTCCCACCCAAGAATTCATTCTTGGGTGGGTTTTGCTTTATAGTGATTCTTCTTTTCTCTCTTTTCTTTATTCTTTTCAAGTTTTTTTCATGCTAACTATCACTTAAATTACTCTTAATAATTACAGTGCTTCGTAGTCAAATCAATATATTTACATACTTCAAATAAAATTTATGGAAAAACTTTTAGTGGTCAACAATGTTTCCAAAGTCTACGGTGATTATACAGCGCTTAACAATGTATCCATCGAGGTTGAAAAAGGAAGCATTTTTGGACTATTGGGCCCAAATGGTGCCGGAAAAACAACTTTAATTAGAATTATAAACCAAATAACAATGCCCGATACTGGCTCGGTCATTTTGGACGGCGAACCTCTTCAGCCGCATCATATTAAATACATTGGTTATCTTCCTGAGGAACGCGGATTATACAAAACAATGAAAGTGGGAGAGCAGGCGCTTTATTTAGCCCAACTGAAAGGTCTTTCAAAGCAGGAAGCGAAAGAGCGACTGAAATATTGGTTTGATCGTTTGCAGATTGGGGATTGGTGGGACAAGAAAATACAGGAACTTTCTAAAGGAATGGCGCAAAAAATCCAGTTTGTGGTAACCGTGCTTCACAAACCGAAACTGTTAATTTTTGACGAGCCTTTTAGTGGGTTTGACCCAATAAACGCAAATCTTATAAAAGACGAAATATTAAAACTCCGCGATGAGGGAGCAACAGTTATTTTTTCAACCCACCGAATGGAATCTGTTGAAGAAATGTGTGACCATATTGCTTTAATTCACAAATCAAATAAAATACTTGACGGCAGACTGGTAGATATAAAACGCCAATACAGAAATAATATGTTTGAAATTGGGTTAATAACACCAAATCACGCAGCAACTTCCGCATTATTAAAGGAAAAATTTGATGTATTTCCAGCAACCTTCAAAAGCATTAATGACGAGTTGAAATACAAAGTGAAAGTGCCCGATTCGGTCTCGACAAATGATTTTGTAAACTATTTGACCTCACAAGGGCAGTTGACACATTTTGTGGAAGTAATACCTACTGCAAGTGATATTTTTATTGAAACCATCCAAAATAATTAAGCTACAATGAACCATCTTCCTCTAATAATTAAAAGGGAATACCTTACCAAAGTCCGCAACAAGTCGTTCGTAATTATGACCTTTTTAAGCCCTTTTATTTTTGTGGGTATCTTTGCTTTGGTTGCCTATTTATCTAGTTTGAACAACGATACCGTTCGAATAATTTCTGTATTGGACGAAAGCGGTTTGTTTGTAGATGAGTTCAATAATTCTCCACATACCCAATATAATATTTTGCAAAATATTTCCTTGGAAGATGCAAAAAAAGAAGCAGAGCTCAAAGAAATTTATGGATTACTCTATATTCCAAAAACTGAAAATTTAGAATCTCTCTCCCAAGAAATTACTTTCTATTCCGAAGATTCTCCATCACTTTCAATGATGAGCGATATCAACGATATGCTGGAAACCAAAGTGAATACACTAAAACTGAAAGAGGCAGGAATAGATTCCGAAACCATAAAAAGTCTTCACATAAACATTCGTACCAATCAGGAAACTTTTAAGGGAATGGAAACTTCCAAACTCGGATCTGGTTTGAAGCTTGCTTTTGGCGGCGCCGCAGGTTATTTACTGTTTATGTTTATAATCATTTACGGAAATATGATTATGCGTAGCGTGATTGAAGAGAAAACCAGTAGGGTGATTGAAGTTATTATTTCGTCCGTAAAACCACGAGTGTTGCTTTTAGGAAAAATATTTGGAACCACTTTGGCAGGAATTACCCAATTTTTGGTTTGGGTAGTTTTAATATTGGTTTTGATGACCGTCGTAACTTCCGTTTTTGGAATTGATCCCGCTGCAGCATCACCTTCACAGCAAGTTATTGAAAATAGTGTAGATGGTGGCACCCAGCAGGTTTTACACGATATAATGATTGAGGTAAACAACCTGCCAATTACAAATTTAATTGTAATGTTCATCCTTTTCTTTGTGGGTGGATATCTGCTTTATGCTTCTATGTATGCCTCCGTTGGTGCCGCAGTTGATAGCGAAACGGATACACAACAATTTATGATGCCCATACTAATGCCGCTTATTTTGGCAGTATATGTAGGTTTTTTTACAGTCATTGACAATCCACACGGCACGGTTTCGCAAGTGTTTTCATATATTCCTTTTACTTCTCCGGTGGTAATGTTAATGCGAATTCCTTTTGGTGTTCCGCTTTGGCAGCAACTGCTTTCTGTAGTAATTCTGTTTGCTACTTTTGGTGGAATGGTCTGGTTTGCGGCAAAAATTTATCGCGTGGGGATTTTAATGTACGGAAAGAAACCAACCTACAAAGAAATTTTCAAATGGCTTAAGTATTAAAAAAAATATTTGACTGAATAATGCTATGAATTCAGCAAATAATTTAAAATGAAAAAGAAAAACATGAAAAGAAAAATTTTTATAAGTTCATGCCTGCTGTTATTGACTTTTGGGATGAACGCTCAAACAACAGATTTGTTACGTGTTGAATATTTAGCACTGCCATTTTCCAAGTCAAATAACTCTATCAATCGATATCGTGCGTTGGTCCAAGCGCCTATCCCCATAAATAAAGAGAAGAAAAATTATTTGGTGGTAGGTTTGGAATACAGATATGTTGATATAAATATAAAGGATAATGAAGACGTTCTAGCATTTACGGACTCAACTCCAAATGCAAATTTTCAGGATAATCTTGTAACTTCCGTCCAACAATTTGACGCTTATTTGGGTTATACTTGGACCGCCAAAAATAATTGGCGGTTTGGTTTAAAATTTGGTCCAAAATTCCAAAGTGATTTTAAAGATGGTTTGCAAACTGATGATATTATATATGACGGAGCTGTATATGCAATAAAAGACAAAAAGCACGATACCATTGGCGGAAACAAACCCTATAGATTGATAATGGGTTTGTCTTATTCAACTACCCCGGGTAGAAAATTTCCGTTGCCTATCTTAAATTATTACAAGGAATTTCATACTAATTGGACCTATACTTTAGGGGTTCCAAAAACGAATGTGAGACATTATTTGAATGATAACCACAAAGACGCGCTACAGGCTTTCGCGACCTTAGACAATGTTTATGCTAATATTCAACAAAGTTTTATTCCTATTTCGGATCAAAACGCTGATGGTAAAGCTGCCCAAAGTATTCAAGAAACTATAGGTCTTCTTGGTTTGGGTTACGAGCATTTTTTCACCAAGCACCTTTTGTTTTATGGTTATGCAGCACATTCAGTATATAATGATTTCCGTTTAGAAGATGGTGATGGAAATAAAATTTATAAGATTAATACCGAAAATTCGCCTTATTTTAGGGCAGGATTAAAATTCAAATATTAATGCCAAGAATACTTATAATAGAAGACGAAGCAGCAATCAGAAGAGTTTTGGTGAAAATTCTTTCCGAAGAAAATCAAGGTTACGAAGTTTTTGAAGCTGAAGACGGCTTAGCTGGAATGGAAATCATCAAAAAAGAAGATTTTGATTTGGTGCTTTGCGATATAAAAATGCCAAAAATGGACGGCGTTGAGGTTTTGGAGGCAGTTAAAAAAATTAAACCAGAAATACCAATGGTAATGATCTCTGGCCACGGAGATCTTGATACCGCAGTAAATACGATGCGAATGGGCGCCTTTGATTACATTTCAAAACCGCCAGATTTAAACCGTTTGCTGAACACAGTTCGTATTGCTTTAGACCGAAAGGAATTGGTTGTTGAAAACACACGCCTTAAAAAGAAGGTTTCCAAAAACTATGAAATGGTTGGCGAATCTCCTGAAATTGGCCGCATAAAAGAAATGATTGAAAAGGTGGCCCCCACCGAAGCCCGTGTTTTAATAACAGGTCCCAACGGAACAGGAAAAGAATTGGTTGCCCACTGGCTTCACCAAAAAAGCGAGCGCAGCAATGGTCCTATGATAGAAGTGAATTGTGCAGCAATCCCCAGTGAATTGATTGAGAGTGAGCTTTTCGGTCACGTGAAAGGGGCATTTACATCAGCCATTAAAGACCGAGCGGGCAAATTTGAAGCTGCAAATGGCGGAACAATATTTCTAGATGAGGTTGGCGACATGAGTCTTTCTGCCCAAGCTAAAGTGCTTCGTGCATTACAGGAAAATAAAGTGCAACGCGTGGGAAGCGATAGAGACATAAAAGTTGATGTACGTGTTATAACTGCTACTAACAAAGATTTAAAGAAAGAAATAGAAGAAGGCCGCTTCCGTGAAGATTTATATCACAGATTGGCAGTAATACTTATAAAAGTACCATCACTAAACGACAGACGAGCGGATATTCCAATTTTGGTAGAATATTTCACTGAAAAAATAGCCAACGATCACGGAACATCTCAAAAGAAATTTTCCTCGAAAGCAATAAAACTTTTACAGGAATATGACTGGACGGGAAACATTCGCGAACTTAGAAACGTGGTGGAACGATTAATTATTCTTGGTGGAAAAGAAATCAGCGAAGAAGATGTAAAACTTTTTGCAAGTAAATAAATAGTATGAAAGAAGTAAAAATCGAAGATTTTAAAGTGACCAAACCCATAAAGCTGGATGGATCGATGAACGCTTGGGACTTGGATGCATCTGAAGAAGAACTAGAGGACCATTTAGAAGACACTAGAGAAAAGCTGGGCAAACTTCAAGACACATTATACGCCCATGGAAAATACGCCGTATTAGTCTGTCTACAAGGAATGGATACCGCTGGAAAAGACAGCTTAATTCGTGAAGTTTTTAAAGATTTTAATGCGCGTGGGGTAGTAGTTTACAGCTTTAAAACGCCTACATCACTTGAGAAAAGGCACGATTATCTTTGGCGTCATTACATAGCGCTTCCCGAGCGCGGAAAATTTGGCGTTTTCAATAGAACACATTATGAAAACGTTTTGGTAACCCGCGTACATCCTGAATATATTCTTGGCGAAAACTTGCCAAATGTAAATAGTTTGGAAGATGTTAATGCCGATTTTTGGGACAAACGTTTTCAACAAATCAATGATTTTGAAAAGACCATTCAGCAGAATGGAACTATTATTTTCAAATTCTTTTTAAACCTTTCTAAAGACGAACAAAAAAACCGTCAACTTAGACGTTTAGACCAACCTGAAAAAAACTGGAAATTTTCCCCAGGCGATTTGGACGAGCGCGAACTGTGGGGTGAATATCAAAAATGCTATGAAGATGTTATCAATAGAACATCAAAACCCCATGCGCCGTGGTACATAATTCCTTCAAATGATAAAGAAACCTCTCGCGTAATTGTAGCAGAAATTATGTTGCAAGAGCTTAAAAAATACACAGACATAAAAGAGCCAGAATTGGACGACGATATAAAGGCCAAGATTTCTGAATATCGCGAACGGCTTAAGAATGACTAACTTCAATTAAATTTTTTTTTAAAACATTTACAATGAAAATCGGTTTCCTCCCCACATTATTTTTCTTTCTATTTATTTCGGCAGTAAGCATTTCACAGAACGCAGTTCAGGACTCAATTATGCTAAAAAAGATTTATACAGCATCTTTAACTGAAGGTAAAAGTTATGATTGGCTAGATTATCTTTCCAATGAAATTGGCGGCAGACTTTCCGGCTCCATTGAGGCTGAAATCGCAGTTAAATATACAGAGGCGCAACTTAATGAACTTGGTTTGGACAAAGTTTGGCTTCAACCCGTGATGGTTCCAAAATGGACAAGAGGCTTTAAGGAATACGCCTATATTGAAACCAGCAATGGTGAAAAGACCGTAACCGAAATTTGTGCACTTGGCGGTTCCGTAGCTACGCCAAGCCTTGGTATAAAAGCTGAAATAGTTGAGGTAAAAAGTCTTGATGAACTTGCTTCCTTAGGTAAAGAAAAGCTTGCAGGTAAAATTGTATTTTTCAACAGACCGATGCAGGCAGATTTAATTCAAACCTTTGAAGCCTATGGTGGATGCGTAGACCAGCGATATGCAGGCGCTGCTGAAGCTGCAAAGTATGGCGCACTAGGGGTGATTGTTCGATCTATGAATTTACGTTTAGATGATTATCCGCACACAGGCGCAATGGGTTATGGAGATACCCCAGTTTCACAACGAATTCCTGCTGCTGCAATCAGTACAAATGGAGCGGAATATTTAAGCAGCCTTTTGAAATTGCAGCCCAATCTTCTATTTTATTTTAAACAGAACTGTAAAACGTTTGACGATGTGCAGAGTTATAACGTTATAGGCGAAATAACAGGGAGTACAAATCCAAACGAGTATATGGTTGTTGGTGGACATTTGGATAGTTGGGATCTTGCTGATGGCTCTCACGATGATGGAGCAGGTTGTGTTCAGAGCATGGAAGTACTTCGTCTTTTTAAGAAGATAGGTTATAAACCAAATCATACTATTAGGGCAGTTTTGTTTATGAATGAAGAAAACGGGCTTCGTGGTGGAACTAAATATGCCGAAGAGGTGAAGCGGAAAGGGGAAAAACATTTATTCGCTTTGGAAAGTGATGCAGGTGGATTTACACCACGCGGATTTTCATTCCAAACGGATGCTACTAATTTTAAGAAAGCACAGTCGTGGCAATCTTTGTTTAAACCTTATTTAATACACTATTTTGAAAAGGGCCACGGTGGTTCTGATATTGGTCCGCTGGAAGGAAATATTGATGTTATTGCCGGACTTCGGCCAGATAGTCAGCGGTATTTTGATTACCATCACGCTGCCAACGATACTTTTGAAAATGTGAATAAACGTGAGCTGGAACTTGGTGCAGCTACTATGGCAAGTCTTGTGTATCTTTTTGATACCTATGGCACTAAATAAACTTACCACCAAACTATAAAGAAGCGCTCCATTTTATGGGGCGTTTTTTTATATACCATAGGGGATTTTTTTAATATTAACTGTTCGTCAATTAAGTGTTTGATTTCTGGAAAGGTATGCCAATTGATCAATTTTTCTATTGGCAAAAGCCATTCTTTCTTGGTGGGAATAGAGTAGAGCGCTGTTTCATCTTCCTCTAAATCTTTTAGTTTTACGTAATAACCCACAATGCAATCTTGAACTGATTTTGGGAATAGTTCCGCAGTCATTTTTTTCGGAAGAAATAAAAAGGCTTTTAAACACAACACTTGTAATGAAGGTAAAGGAATTCCAATTTCTTTTAACTTTTGAATTGTTTCAGTAGTGTTGAGAAGGGGAAACTGTTTCAGCTTTACTTTTTCTAATTTGTCAAAAAGACTGTCTTTTCGGTTGGGACCTATCCATTTTTGCGCTTCAAGCGCAGCTGCGTTTTCATCATATAAATAAAACTTATAGGCCAATTCTATGTGAATAATCTTTTCGGTTTTAAGATTTCGAATTATATAATCTAACTCACCCAAGGTTTCCATTTCGCCTTGAATTTGAAGATTTGCAATTAGCAGTTCAAAGTTTTCTGATTGTTTTAAATATGCTTCAAAACATGCTTCGGCTTGCTTGCCTAGTACCAAATCATGGGGGAAGTTGAAATCGCGGTCGCTTAGCTCTTCATCTGAAAATTGAAAGTTTTCAAACGGATAGCTTTCCGATTTGATTTTTAAGTCGGGTGCGTTTTTAAAATGCTGTAAAATGCTTGTTGTTTTAATGATTATCGCTTTATTTCGCTTTCATATTTTGCAATCCAATCATTCACTGACATCTTGGTAGTTAGCTCTCCAAACAACTCAAACGGTACATTCTTTGCGTTTTTGAAACGAACACAACTTTTGCCCATATCTAGTTTACCTGTGGAGTGATTGGGGTATTCTTTTGTAAACCATTTAAGCAGATCAGGGTCGCTGTACATACCCATATGGTAAAAAGAAATGTGGTTTTTCTGTGAAGCAATGCTCATAAATGGCAATGCGTCTGCAGGTTTGCAATGGTAGCCATCTGGGTAGATGCTATGCGGCACTACGTAACTTATCATACCATATTGCATGGTTTCTTCAAAACCTTTTGGGAGGTTTTTCAAAACGGTTTCTCTTAGCTTTTGCATAACTTCCTTCCGGTCTTCAGGTAGCTCGGCTATGTATTGGTCTGGAGTGGTGGCTTTGGATTGCATTTTTTGAAGGTTTAAAGCTGAAAGTTCAAAGTTAAAAGATTTTTATTGAAATGTTTTTTAAGACTCATTTTAAAACTGCTTTTTGTTAGACAAAATTATAATTGTACTTTTCAGTAAAATAAATCTAAAAATGAAAAAACTTATAGCATTTTCAATAGTTGGCATTTTTCTTTTGTTTGCTGCAGAAGGTTATTCACAAGAAATCACTAAATATAATTTTCTTGAAGTAATTGTAGTTCAGAAAGCCAACAACCGCGGGAAAGTGAAGCGCATAAAAGTGGAAGAACAAACTTCTATGATTGGTCAAAATATTTCTATTGAAGAAATTGAGGATATAGAGGAAACCTCAACTTTACTGAATTATATGAACGCGCACGACTGGGAGTTTCTGGACCGCCAATCTGTGGTTTCTGATGATAATGATCCAGTTTGGATGAGTTATATTTTTAGGAAACGAAAATAATTTCTAATTACAATCGAGCCATTTGTGCACGCTCTATATGAATAATCTTTTAACTATCTTAAGTTTATGATTTTTGAAACTTAAATTTTAAAACATGAAAATAATCTCTAAAAAAAAATTTTTATTACTTACTTTTTTTGTGGGGTATAATGTTATATCGCAAGTTGCCAATTACAATCTGGGTGATGTGGTTGATGATTTTACTGTTACTGACATTAAAGGAAATGAATGGAATTTATACGATATAACCTCCCAAGGAAAATTTGTATATCTCGATTTTTTCTTTGCTGATTGTGTGCCTTGCCAACTTACCCAAGCCACTTTTAATGAAGTTTATGACAAATATGGATGTAATAGCGGAGCCCTTTTTCTAATTTCAATAAATCGAGGTACAGAAACTAATGCAGAAGTCGTTGCTTATGAAAATGAATTTGGCGGCACTTTTAATCATTCGCCAGCGGTAGGAATTGAAGGAGGATGTGAAGCTGTGGATCTTAATTTTGGTATTAATGGATATCCTTCTTATCTATTAATAAGTCCAGAAAACGTTTATCTGTTCAGAATTGAAGAGTTTATAGGAGATATAACAGTAGAGGCTTTTGAGGATAGTTTCCCTTCAGATTTTAATCCAGAACCAATGCCCTGCAACCTTGCAATTGATGAAAATGTAAATACTTTTGATTTTAAAATTTACCCAAACCCAACAAGTGGTAATGTTTCTATAAACTTGGATCGAAATGTTGGGGAAGTTTCAGTAAGAATGTATAATGTTTTGGGTCAAGAAATTTACAGCCAAGCATTCACACAAAATAGTTTTGTACTTACTCCCAATTTTTCGAGAGGAACTTATTTTGTTGTAATTCAATCAAGTTACGGGCTACTTACAAAAAAATTGATTGTAGAATAAATTTTTAAATTTATTGAAACGTCCAAGCAATAAATCGGCTTTGCTTATTGCCCTGTTCCATCGCAATTATTTTTACTTGGGTTGGCAAGGTTTTATTTATAGCTCTTTTAATATTTTTTAAGTGTTCTTTTTGTGAAACCAATACTGTAAACCACTTTACTTGTGTTTTAAACTGTTCGCTTTCTGAAGCCATTTTTTTAATGAATGCTTCTTCACCACCTTTATACCATAACTCGTTACTACTCCCTCCAAAATTTTGAGGTTCTTCTTTATCTAATTTAAGATTGTCCACCTTGCGTTGGTTATTGCGTTCTGCCTCGGTTCTAGTTTTATGAAATGGAGGATTGCAAACCACTACATCAAAAACATCATCGGGTTGAATGATATGCTCTAAAATGCTGTTTTTAAATTTTTGGTGGCGTAATTCAATATCTTTTAAATTCTTATTCTTTTCAATGATTTTCTGTGCATTTTTTAACGAATCAGGATCTACTTCACTGGCGGTACAGTGCCAATTAAAATGGCGACTTGCCAAAATAGGGTAGATGAGGTTAGCGCCTGTGCCTATATCCAGCAGGTTTACGTCTTCTTTTTCAAGTAGGTCTGCTATGTGCAACAAATAATCCAAACGCCCAGGAATGGGTGGGCAGAGGTTGTTTTCTGGAATGTCCCAATAAGTTATACCGTATTGCGCTTTTAACAAGGCAGTGTTGAGTGCTTTTACAGCTAAATTATTAGAAAATTTTATACTGTTGGTGCCGTGCTCATTTACAAAAACGTATTCTTTTAAAACAGGGTGGAACGTTATAAGCTTGTCAAAATTATAGTCTTTATTGAAGGGGTTTTTTGGGTGCACACGTTTGGCTTTAGAATGCCAAAGGTAGTTGAATAATGACTAATTTTTAATGAATAGCCAATAATGGGTTATGTTATACAAGAGGGGGTACATTTTAAATCACACGTCAGAAACTTCTTTTAAGTACTAGGATCTCTTCGGAATACTTCTGCTAAATTAAAAATAAGGATACAAAAAACCACCCAAATAAATCCAGCTATGTACCCGCCAGCAATATCTGAAGGATAGTGAACACCCAAGTATATTCTACTGATGCCAATGCTTAGAATGATGAAAATCAGGAATGTTATTATTCCGGTTTTTAAAAAATGATTGATTTTAAATCTGAAAAAAAGATAAATCACAAAGCCATAAAAAGCCATAGCACTCATGGCATGACCGCTAGGATAACTTAAGGTTTCTACCGAAACTAAGTGCTCTATTCCCGGTCTAGCGCGGTCAATAAAGCGTTTCAACATTATATTAGACAATGATGCCAATAATAAAACGAAAACGGTTTGTACTACGCCCCGCCATTTTTTAAAAACGAAATAGGATATAATTGCTGAAATACCCACAACTATAAGATAGCCATACAAATCGCCCACATTGGTAATGAAAACAAAATACTTGGTAAGCGCAGGATTCCGGTAGGAAATGATATAATCTGTTACTGCCTGGTCATATTGTGGCAGTAGTTCATCTTTTAACTCCTCCGTAAGTTCAATAAACAAATTGATGCCGCCAATAACTACAATCAAAGCTACTACAACAGTAATTATATAAGGTAGTTTACTATTGTACTGGTGAAAGTTGCGAATTAAAAAGGCTTTTACCCTATGTATTAATGCAAAGAGCGTTTCTTTCATTTAGAGGAATTGGTTTTTAGTTGCGATTCTTTTCATCTCTAATTTAATTGTCTTACAAGTAGGATAGTCAATTTATGAAATTTCCTTAATGTTATCAATTTTTAGTTTCAACATTTTAGCGGCTGAAGTATACCCACCTTCGGTTCCATCTACAAAGTGCGAGTGTTTCGTCTTTCTGTCCAAAACGTAACAAGACATAACCGAGGCGTGGGTTAAGTGAATACCATAGATAATCTTTTTTTCTTTTTCTAACTGATTTAGATATTCTATAAAGATGTTTATTTTATTTTGTTCTGCGGTAAAAATTGTATTTATAGAACCATCCAGCATAAAAGTATGTGATAGTTGGCTTATTTGTTTTAAGTATTCTTTGCCATTTCTGGAAAGGTTTAAATACACGATTCCGAAAAGTGTGGAAATCCAGTTTTTAATTAAGTAGATCCAGTTTTTATCAACAAGTGTAATTTTCATTTCTTCCCATATGGTAGAAATACTAAAATTTAAATTTAGCTTGTTTGATTTTATAGGTTGTCTGCTTTTAAATGTGCCAAATAAAGTATCCATTTGGATTAATACATCTTTATAAATTAAACCTTGATCGGTTTCATTACTTGAATCAACCAATAGACAAATCACTTTATTTTGGATTTGTGCAGGATCAATTTGTTTCCATCTGCACTCCATTCCTTCCAGATTTAAAAGATCTTTTTTAAAATCAGTAAAGGTGTTTTCTACAAAGTTGTTTTTAATGATTTCTTCCGCTTTTTTTAAGCCATTGCCTATTACAATTGGTATTGTTAATTGAGCGGTAAGCTGATGCTTAGCTATTTTTATACTAGCTTTTTGATTGATTAATTTTTCAACCGAAATATGACCAACCCGAAGTATTAAATTGGTATTTCTTTTAATATGAAAACTATAGTTTTCTAAGACTACTATAATTTTATTTAAAAGCGCGGTTGGCAGGAGAAAGGTAGCGCCATCACCACCAAAGAAATATGGTATTTGAATATTTTGCTTTTCTCTTCTGATAGTGTTTAATACAGAAATAATTGAACCTGTTGCCGTTAAATTTATCTGATGGTGTTTTCCGTCATCAACAGCTTGGGTTGAATTTTGAACATCTACCACCACCACATGCCAAGTGTTTGGAACCTTGGAGAAGCTGGATTCACTAGCCAATAAGTCTACAAGCGTTTTGCTTGAACTTTTTAATTTGGAATAGTATTTTATATTCTCCATTTCAAATACTAGTTAATGAATTAGCTACAAATGTGACTAAATCTGATCAACAAATTTTAAAAACACCTTTTTATGAAAATCAAGATCCAGTTTTGGAGAAAGTGATACACGCACAATATAATCTTTATCGCCTTCTTTAGTTGTGCCTTGTGTTGAGGTTGCAGGAATCGTCCAATAACATCCTTTTAATTGACCATAACTTACACAGAACTTGCTTTCATTTGGAATTTCAGTAATCATTAATTTGATTAACTTCAAATTCAAAGCTCTTTTGAAGGTTTCTTTTTCTTCAGCAGTGTTTCCTTTTGTTGGAAGATCCAATGAAAAAACTGAAGGTGTAAAACCTTGTGCTGCCAATTCTTCTGAAACAAAATTAATTTTTGCTTCTGGTAATGCTTCGTGGATGAAGTTTACAAACTCGCGGGTATTGTCATAAGCATCATCAATTCGTTGGTTCATGGAAGGCAATTGCTTTGCTAATATCTCATATTGAAGGTCTGTAGCTTCGTTATCGCAGAGCGATAGATGCAACTCTATTTTTTTCATCAAACCTTCCGTTTTGGTATTTCCTACCGCGTAGCCAGCCGTGCATTTTCCGCCACTGGGAAATTTTGATCCACTAGCATACGAAATGGCTCGAACTGTTGAAAGTATTTTCCCTTCGCCTAAAAAATGATAGTTTGGACAAAAGGTTTGATCTAAAATAAAAACGGGATCAATCGCAATATCACCATTTGCTGTTTTGCGTTCTTTTTTTAAAACAGCCTTTAACTGATTAAGATCTGGAACTTCTACTCTTGGGTTTGTCGGAATTTCAGCAATGATGTACGGGATGGCATCTTCGGCAGCGATTTTATCTAAGATGGTAGCTATGCTTTGTACCATTTCATTATCGCCATCTACAAGCAAGTCTACAATTTCAACATTATCAAGACAGGCAGCAACGCGTCTTGCTTGGTCGTTTGTGCCGCCATAACAATTTGGCGGAACAATAAATTTGATAGCTTTTCCTTTATGATTTTCTTGCGCATCGTGAATAAGCCCCATCATAATGGCGTACTGAATAGACAATCCACTAGAAGCAACGAGTGCATCTGTAGGCGAACCGGTAATTTCTTGTATAGAAGTTAATACGCTTGTTTTGTTTTCATCTGTATTATTTATTTCAATAGATGGATATTTCCCTAACCACTTTAATGCAATTAGGCAATTGGCGGGCGTCATGGCGATGGTTTCTCTTCTTCTTACGTGTTGAATTTCTGAAATGTAATCTTTGTTCTTTTCGCCATTTACTATTAAGGTACTTCCCAAATGCCCATGAAGGCTTATGAAAAAGTCAATTTTTGGGATTAGTGCAACAGCACCAATTTTCTCTTTTTGTGAAATGAAGATTGTGCTCCCGTTAAATTCTGGAATGGCTGCTGCATTGGCGACTTTCTTCAGCTCAAAATTGTAGCCGTAAATACTTTTTACTATTTCAGCATCGAAAAAGGGTGGTAATTCTTCGGTATATAGGATTTGAGTGTTTTTATTTGCTAATAAATTCTTCCGTAGGATTGCCAGAATAGGAACCGTCTTTGAGGAAAAAGTTATTACATTCTCCGGAGCTAGATTATTTAAGTTGGCAATTCCCCATTCTAATATACACGATAATGGATGGCCAAGGCGAATATAGTCATAAGCCGTAGGTAGGTTTTTTAGCGCTGCGCTTTCCGCATTATTGGCATTAAATAGGGATTCAAATTGGTGTATGAACTGTGTTTTCGCTTGGCTTTCATCATAAATATCCAGTCTGTGTGTGGTTAGTTTTAACCATGAAGCTGGTATATTTTCTAATACTTCTTTTATGTAATCTAGCACTTTTACATCATCCATAATTGTCCCTTTTAAATGGGTTGGCAAGGTACATTAATTAGATTTTTTCTAAAGTGTTTTAAGAGTTTTGTAACACTGTGTTTAACAGATGCAAAAGCCTTGTGTTGCTTCTTGGAAAGTGTATAGTTTTTAATCTCAAGTGCGGAGTTTTATCTGATACGGACGGAGAATGCTGCTATACGGGCGGAGTTTTATCCGATACGGACGGAGAATGCTGCTATACGGGTGGAGTTTTATCTGATACGGACAAAGAATATTGCTATATGGGTGGAGTTTTATCTTATACGGCCGGATAATTTTGCTATACGGATAAAATATTATTGAATCTAGTAGTTGATTAAGAGAGGGACGCTCTATCGAGTGGGGCAAGTAACTCATATTCTTAATAATAGGCTTATAAAAAAATCGGCACGCTTTATTAGCGCGCGCCGATTTATAAAAATAAATTATCCTCCTGTAAAATTTTTATTGTGGCCTTCTATACAGCGTCCATTGATATCCTGTACTGATATTCCTTACAAGAATATAATCCCCATAACCATAATAATCAAGGCCAAATCGTTGCCCAACCCCATCGTCCACAACATATCCAAAACCATCAGACACATCATAATAATCAACAATGTTGAATGTGATCCACTGTGATTTTGCCGCATCTGTAAAAGATACTTCCAGCACTTGCGTATTGTTTGAATTGGTCTTTAAATACACGTTGAACTGGTCTCCGTCATAGGTAAAATACTGCTGTGCGGTTGCTGTAGTAGTAAAGGAAACTACTAAAAACATAATTGAAAATACTGTCATTAATTTTTTCATTTGTTTAGAATTAGAAGATTTTGGCTACTCTATGCGCTTTTCACCATACGCGATATTTCCTAAACACTATATCCAAAAAAGTAAGGGTGAAAAAAATTGAGCTTTTCCTAAAAATAAAAAACCTCGCCCTAATACCTTTTATGGCATTAAAGTGAGGAAATGATGTTAAAGATAAGCGAAAATTTAATAAAATAGTTATTGAAAATATCAGAAATAATGAAATTAATTAGGAATATTCAAAATGGCTGAAATTCCTAAATGTGAAACGAAGGTGGAATGCTGTCTATTTAGACACTCTACGAACCTGCACTATCAGAAATTATTTAATCTAAAATTGGACTTTCTTGTTCCATAGTTAACACAGCATATTTTGCTATGTCTGGATCATCTAGGAAAATGGTTTTTCCTTGACCCAATGCAGTGAGCGTCCCACCCAGTGAACCAGCACCGGCACCAATTGAGACTCTTATGTAATATATTTCACCATCTTCTGCGTTAATTTCAACCTCTTCAGGATGCATTCCATTTACCTCATAGGTGTGAAGCTCTCCTGCTTTCACTTTGTGCAGGAAATAGGAGTTTGTTATAATGGTAGCTAGATTTTCTTTGTTGTGCTGCATTTTTACACCCATTGCTGATTCCAAATAAATATAAGGGCGATAAATATAAACATGCGCATAGCCAGGTTCTGGCTGTTGAATTTTTAAATTCAAAGGGTTGGTTATAACATCAAGATTGGTGATGTTCATTTTCTTTAAATTATAGAAGTTCATCTTTTTAGATTTCTTTTTTCCTTCCTTGATATATTCTACTTTTTTTCCATCTAGACCTATAATCTTTACATTTTCCGTTTCGTCAAAGGCGTTTACTAAAAAGTCTGAGCTGTAATCTTGGCTATAGGAAAATTGAAGTGTTAAAAGGGTTATGCTAAGAATTATATATTTTTTCATCAATGTGTTTTTATCAGCTTTTCAAGCTGTAAGTTTTTTACAAGTGCACAAATATATTGGTTTGAAAATAATTTTCAGGTTGGAATTTATATTGTAAATGTGTAATTAATTAAATACAGTTGCAAATGCACGTAAGTTAAAAATTTTATTGCTTACGTTATGGTCACGAGCGGGGACGCTCGCACTAGCAGGAATGGCAAATTCATAAATTTTTGATAAATAGAAAAGAAGCAAACTTATGTAATGTATTTTTAGCTTAAAACAAATAAATTATATGAAAACGAAAACAATAATGATTACGGGAGCTGGTTCTGGCCTTGGTAAAGGAATGACTTTGGGACTAGCAAAAAAAGGACATCAAATAATTGCAGGCGTACACGTTTGGGAACAAAAATCGGCATTGCTTGAAGAAATTAAAAAGCAAAAATTGGAAGATAATATCGAAATCATAAAACTTGATATTACTGATGATTTAGATTGTAATTATGCACAAGAATACGAAATAGATATATTGGTAAACAATGCGGGCATGGGATATTCTGGCCCTGTTGCAGAAATGCCCGTAGGGCTAATGCGTGAAGTGATGGAAGTAAACGTTTTTTCCCCATTGCAATTTTCGCAACCCTTTATTAGAAGAATGGTTGAGAAAAAAGAGGGCAAAATAATTTTTGTTTCTTCCATTGCCGGATTAACGACTTCTCCATTTTTGGGTGCTTATAACGCTTCAAAACATGCATTGGAATCTATTGCGCAAAGTATGCGTGACGAACTACACGAATTTGGTGTTTCAGTCGCAACCATAAATCCGGGTCCTTACGAAACAGGGTTTAATGATAGAATGTATGAAAACTTTGAGCAGTGGTTTGATGATGATTTATATTTTACATCCGCAGATAAAATTATTGAAGCCAGCAAAAAGTTATTGGATAATCAATTTGATCCTCAAAAAATGATTGATAAAATGGTTGAAATAGTACCAAAGGATTCACACGCTTTTAGAACGATCTTACCCAAGGAATTTGAAAAAAAATGCAAAGAATATCAAGCGGCTCAATATACTTTGAAGTGTGATGAGAGTAGTGAGAGTTAAAAGTTAGCTTTAAATTGCATTTACACTATTTAGCTTGGCGCGCTTTGTCAAGGCGCGCCACAAAGTGTTGACAAGAAAAGGATACTCGCGCTAGCGGGGCGCTAACTGGTCTTTCACTAATCGTTTTGGTTCTTGTTCGCTTTGAATTTTTGCCAAGGAAATTTTCCCTCCAATTCAACCTGAAGCGACAGACTTAAAAAGGTTCTAATTATAACGATAAGCCCCAATATGCTAACGGATTCTAGGGAAGGTTTTGTAACTACCGTAGCCATTATATCTGCGGCAATTAATATTTCCAGTCCTAGAAGTATTGCTTTTCCAACTGCTTGCCGAAGTTCTTTATAGGAAAGTTGGTTTTTACTTTTTAGTTGAACAAGATATTTACCCAATGCGAAAACGGAACCCAAGAAAATTGTTAAGACACCAATCGCCTCCATTATTTTTGCGATATAGTCTATATAGATTTTAATGTTTTCCATGGTGTTTTTGTTTTACTGGTTTTGCAGTCACGAGCGAAATGCTCGCTCTAGCTGGGCACTTTTGTAACACCGCGCCCGGTTGAGGAACTTATTCAATTTTTATTGTTTGTCTTTTATGGTTAATATTTGAATTGTTAAAATATCGATCATATACTAATTTGAAACCAAAAATATTTAATAAAATTGCAAGTGTCCATAATATAAAAGCTACAATAAAATTTGAACTAAAATCAGTTATAAAATGTGTTGCCAATTCAATATTCCAAGAATTTATGAACATAATTACAATAAATATTATTCCGATTAATGCGTAAATGCCTAAAAGTATAAAGAGACTTTTTCTTTGCCAATTTTTCATTTTAGAATCAATTAATTTTTCTTTTAATGAAGTATTGTTTAATTCTAAATTTTGCAGCTTTTGATTTTTAACTTCATCATTACCTTCAATTGTCTTTTTACTTTTTTCAAATTCCTCGGATTTTTCTGTGAACTCTTTTAAAATGCCTTCTAGTCTTTTAATGCGATGTTCTTCTAAAATTTTTTGTTTGTTTGCCTCTTCTTCCAAACGTTTTACAAAATCCTCTTTTTTATTATTGGCTAAATCATTTAATTCTTTTATATCACGTAATTGTTTATTGGTAATTCTAGTAGATATACGAACTATGTCAGAATCACTAAGGCTTTCACTAGCATATTTATGTATATTATCATCTAACTCTCTAATTATTTTTGATTTTGGTAAATCCTTATTAAGTTGGATCGCAATTGATGAGGTAAGACCAATATCAGCCAAATCATTTGCATCCATTTTTAACTTGGCTTGCGGATTGCTTAACCATAAGATATTTAATAAATTATCGGCATTTATAATTTCTGGTTGAAACTCGTTTTGATTTTCAAATGTTATTTCTTCGCGAGTTGTAACATTATTTACAAACCAACAGTTTACTTTTTCAAATTCTTTAATTCTTTTTTTTCGGACATTTCTAACGTATGTTATAGCTGTTGCATCGTGTAAGGCGGAAATTGCACTGTTTCTAACATCTTTTAATTGCCGATACTCCTTTGAAAATCTAGCTTCGTTTTTAGACTTTTCATCGTTTATAACAGCTATACCATAATGAGAAATTTCCGCTTCCAAATTATCTGCAATTCTCTCTAAATCAGTTTTTTTCATACCTCTTCTGTCACAGGCATTATATATATCTTCGGGATAAACTTTTCTTTGTAAAAATGAAGCATCAAAATGCTTAGCTTTTTGTTCAAGTAAATTCTTCGTTTCTTCTATGGTATCTTTTAAAACACGAATTTTAAAATTTTGATTTTTTGCAATTTCAATCAATGTTTTACAGGTATGTGTTGACTCGGGTGTGTTTAGATCTAATAATCCAACAATAAAATTTGTATCAAATAAAAGCTCAACATTTAGTTCAGTTTCGCTTGGGTTATATAAAATAAAACCTGAAATTATTGATCCAATATATATTTCTTATATTTTGTTATAGACTGTTGGAATCTTCCTAAAGAATCTAACAAATTGAGCTTCTGCGGTAAAATCATCCTTATCAATGGAAGATGAATTAGAGAAATATTTTGAAAGCTCAAATTTATTTCTTTCAATGAATTTAAATATGGATGTTGTGTTTTCAATTTTAAAATCGGAAGATTCACAAAATTTTTGAAATAAATTTTCTATGTCATTAATGGCAGTTTCTTTTTTGGAAATGGTTTCTTCGTAATCGAGAAATGTATATTTAACAATATTAAAAGAGTTATCTCTATAAAGTTCAAATGATTTTTTTTCTTTTGAATTAACATCTTGAGCTATTTGCTTTAATATATTGTTTAATACTGGAATTGGAATATCAATATCATATAATTTCTCAAACTCCAGCTTTATTTCCATAGTGCTTTTTCCACTATAAATACCTTTATCATTCATTAGACTTATAACTCTTTTAACAAGTGGTTTAAATATATCTAAAGGACCCTTTATTAATGTACCATTATTACGAATATGTGCCAAAAGGCTATATGTTAAGGCTCTATCTTTATTCATAGAAATAAATAATATATGGTTAGTAGATACAAATATGCATTTTTTATTTTAACATATATTAAAATAATCACTGATACCCCGCCGCCTGCAACTTAAACAACTCCACATCCAGTTTAGGACACTAGTATTATTGAATCTGAAGTTTTAAATTTAACTTAGCTCCTAGAGCATCAAAAATTTTCATAACAGTTTCAAAAGTTACATTGCCCGTACTGTTTTCAAGTCTGGAGATTTGGGCTTTTTTTACACCCACTAAATCGCCTAATTGCTCTTGGGTTAAATTTCTTTTTTTACGGGCGGTTTTAATCATATCGCCAATGAGTTCAAGCTTTAATTCAAACTCATATTCATCCCGTTCTTTCGTTCCTCTTTTTCCTATTAAAAGGTCTTCGGCTTCGTTTAATTTATAGCTTTTCATTTTATCTTATTTTTAAAATAGCTGATTCTAATATTTGTTGCTTTTTCAATTTCTTTTTTATCCACTTTGCTAGTTTTCTTAATGATTCCATGGGTTGCAAAAACTAGTGTATTACTTTTGTTTTCTTTATCCCAAAATGCTAATAGCCTATACTGAATACCAGAATATAAAGTTCTAAACTCCCAAATGTCATCATTCAATTTTTTAAAGAATTTAGGATCAGAATGTTGTTCTGCCCTTCTTATATTTTGAAGGATTTTACTTCTGGATTTTAAATTCTGTTTGTGGATGAATTCAAATGCCTCTTCTAATAATATTGTTTCAAAACGTTTAATCATTGTGGATTAGTCATTTTCATCAAATACAAAGATAAAAAAGTTTCTATAAATGTAAACTTTTTAATTTCAATTTTATAATAAAATCCTACTGATACCCCGCCGCCTGTAACTTAAACAACTCGGCATATAATTTTGGGTTTGCCATTAACTCTTCGTGGGTTCCAAGTTCTAGCACTTGCCCGTTTTGTAAAACCAAAATACGGTCTGCCATACGCACGGTGCTAAAGCGGTGGCTAATAATAATGCTGGTCTTGCCTTTGGTGAGGGCTATAAAGCGTTCAAAAACATCAAACTCTGCTTGGGCATCTAGCGCGCTGGTGGGTTCGTCCAGCACCATAATGTCTGCGTCCTTCATATAGGCGCGTGCCAATGCCACCTTTTGCCACTGCCCGCCGCTAAGTTCCGTGCCTTTGTAAAACCTTCTGCCAAGGCGTTGTTCTAGTCCGTCTGCCATTTCACTCACTACTTGTTCCGCAAGGCTTTTGCTGGCGGCGTAGTTTATTATTTCGTCGTTTTGCACTTGGTCTATATTGCCCACGGCTATGTTTTCGCGTAGGGTAAACTCATACTTAAAAAAGTCTTGAAAAATGACGCCAAAACGTTTTCGGTATTCGTCCACGTCAAACTTATTTATGTTGATGCCGTCCAAAAGGATTTCGCCCTGCGTGGGTTCGTAAAAACGGAGGAAGAGTTTAATAAGTGTGGTTTTTCCAGCGCCGTTTTGCCCTACGAAAGCCATTTTTTCGCCAGCGTTTAGTTTGAAGGTTACGCCTTTTAATACTTCGGTTTCGCTGCCTGCATATGCAAAATGCAAATCGTTTACCTGAAACCCTTGGGTAATGGTTTTGGGCATAGGCGTTTTTGCTTCGGCAGTCTGCTCTACGGTTAAATCAATAAAATCAAAATAATCCTGAAGGTAAAGCGCACTTTCGGAAATACGGGTAAATCGCGAAAAGAAGCCCTGCAAATTGTTGCGCAAACGGTTAAACGAACCGGAAAGGAAAGTGAGTTCCCCAATAGTAATCACGCCCGTAAGCACCCGCAGAATTATGAAAACGTAGGCGCCGTAATAACTGAGCACGCCCAAAATATTAAACAGCGACCCGTAAAAACTCTGTTTGAGCGACAATTTTTTATTGATGAGATAGTAATCGTTCGAGAGCCCTTTAAAACGTTCCGCAATAAAATCGGTTAGGCCGAAAAGCTTAATTTCCTTGGCGGTTTGGTTGTTGGCACCGATGAAGCGGAGGTAATCCAATTCGCGACGTTCGGCAGTCCAACTTCTCGCCAACGAATATCGCGTACTGCTAAATTTTGCTTCATTGATAAACGAAGGAATAATACTGAGCACGAGTATGAGTATCAAAATAGGTTCAAAATAAATCAATCCCGCAATCAGCGTGATTATGGAAATGATGCTTTCCGCTTGTCCCAGCGCATTGGTCATTAAATCTACCCGACTGTTTGTTTAGGTTCGGGCGCGTTCCAGTTTGTCGTAAAACTCTGGGTCTTCCAGTTGTGCAATGGTAAGCTCTGCTGTTTTCCGAATTATTTTTTCCGAAGACATATTGGAATATAAATCGCCCAAAAGTCCGTCGGTTAGGTTTATCAACCTTCCCAAAAGGTCTGAAAGCACAGCTACGGCAAATTCGATGAGAACAAAGTTCCAGAGTTGGGTAAAATCTTTTTCTGGTAAAGAAACTTGGAGGATGATTTCGTCAATAATCATTTTCCCCACCCAAAGGATAACCACTGGCGTGAAAGCGTTGAGCAATCTGCTAAAAGCGTTTAATAGAAACAGTTTTGGACTGCTTCGGTATATTTCCCTAAAAAAACGCGGGATGGTTTTTAGGGCTTTAAAAGAATCCTTGACGCTGGTTTTCTTTTCTTTTTCGGTAATGGATTTTGGTGTGGGTCTGGGCATTTAAAGTATTGAGAATTGAGTAATTAGTAATTAATAATTAGTAATGAATAATTTATATTTTAAAAAGCTTAAAGCTTATAGCCTATAGCGTTTTTATCATCTTTTTTATTACAACAATCTGGCCAAGGTGATAGTAACAGTGTTCAATCATTCCATCTATATTTCTTTGAAAAGTTCCGTATTTTTTATCTGTAAAGACATCGTTTAATTTGTTTTCTGAAAGTTGCTCGAGCAAGGTTGCAAATTCTTCGGCATCTTTAAAGAAGGTGTCTAAGAAGGCTTTCCATTCAGCTTCAGAAGTCATCGGTGGAAAAGTGAAACTGTATGCGTCTTTAATATCCAAAGTACCACCTTTAAAAACGACTGACACCCCTTTTATGTAATAATGAATGTGCTGCGCCAAAATGGCAATGGTGTTTAAATTGCCCACATTTGTTTGCGCTATTTGCAGCGGCAGGTTTTCTAATTGGTCTTTATAATTTGTATTGGCTACCCAAGTGCCATTGAGAAGTACTTCCCGGAATCTGTTTGCTAATTGGTGGTTATTCTTCATCATCTATTTTTTTTGACTTATTAAAGTAACAGTTTTTTTAGAAATAGCCCTTTAAAAATATGCAACTACTATCTTTGCCCAAAATTTAAAATTTGGCCCTTTCTGATTACACCAAAGAATTTAAGTATAACACCAAATTAGCAACTCCCGTTATTTTGGGCATGCTAGGGCACCAAGTGGTGGCATTGGTTGATAATATTATGGTTGGGCAATTGGGAACAGCTGAACTTGCCGCGGTATCGCTGGGGAACAGTTTTATGTTTATAGCGATGTCCTTAGGAATTGGCTTTTCTACTGCTATAACGCCTTTGGTTGCGGAAGCCGATGGCGAAGGAAATCGGGAAAAAGGGAAATCTTCTTTTAAGCACGGTTTGTTTTTATGTATCGTGCTTGGTTTAGCGCTCTTTGCAGTGGTAATGGCTGCCAAACCGCTGATGTATGTAATGAAACAACCACCAGAAGTTGTTGATTTAGCGATGCCTTATCTAACTTTAGTGGCGGCTTCACTTGTGCCTTTGATTATTTTTCAGGGTTTTAAGCAATTTAGCGATGGGCTTTCTATGACGCGTTTCCCGATGTATGCTACTATTGTGGCAAATTTGGTGAATGTGCTGCTGAACTATATGTTTATCTTCGGAAAATTTGGCGCGCCTGAACTTGGTGTTGTTGGTGCGGCAATCGGAACATTAGTTTCACGTGTTGTTATGGTAGCTTATCTATGGTATTTATTAAGCCGAAAAGAGAAATCGCGCTATTTTGTTACGAGCATTAAAATTTTCACACTCAGTAAAGCCATGCTGAAAAAGCTGTTAAGCCTTGGCTTTCCTTCGGCGATGCAGATGTTTTTTGAGGTGGCAATTTTCACTTCGGCTATATGGCTTTCCGGGATTCTTGGGAAGAATGCACAAGCTGCAAACCAAATTGCGCTGAATCTTGCCTCAATGACATTTATGGTAGCGATGGGCTTTAGCGTGGCGGCAATGATTCGCGTGGGCAACCAAAAAGGATTGAAAAATTTTAGAGAACTGAGGCGTGTGGCAATTTCTATTGTTTTGCTAACTTCAATTTTGGCATTGGTTTTTGCAGTTTTCTTTATTCTTTTTAATGGCGAACTGCCAAAAATATTCCTCGATTATAACAGCGTAACTGACTTTGCAGACAATCATGAAGTAGTGACACTTGCCGCGCAATTATTGATTATTGCAGCTATTTTTCAATTTACTGATGCTTTGCAAGTGGTTGCCTTGGGTGCTTTGCGCGGCATGCAGGATGTGAAAATACCAACTGTAATTTGCTTTGTTGCTTATTGGCTTATAGGTTTCCCAATTTCATATTACTTAAGTATGCACACCAGTCTAGCAAGTCAAGGTATTTGGTACGGCTTACTGGCAGGGCTTTCAGCAAGCGGAATCATGTTATTCATCAGATTTAATTATCTTTCGAAGAAATTGATCAGGCAGGAATTAGCGGTTAGCAGTTAGCAAAAAGCATAATTTAACCATCAACCATCAACCATCAACCATCAACCATCAACCATCAACCATCAACTAACAACTAGAAAAAATGGATTTCCCAAAATATTTATTAGGCGACAATAGTGATTATCCGACGGCGATTTTTGTGATACATACTGAATTCCCCCGTTTCATCATCAACCTTGAAAACGATGAAGTGGAATGGTTGGAAGATTTTGATGCAGAGGATCAAAAGGAACTGGAAGCTGAGGGGGAAAATTTAATTCAAGGTGCTACCGATTTTTATGATAGAGAAATAGCGCTTTACGACGAGGATTGATATTTACCACGAATTCACTAATATTTATAAAGGCATTCGTGAATTAGTGGCTCAACATTTCAAACCAACCATTAAAAATTACTCTTGAATGCTGGACGAACTTTTAAAATACGATACCGAATTTTTCCTTTTTTTAAACAATTTAGGAAACACTTCTTGGGACGGATTTTGGCTTTTTGTAACCGAAAAATGGTCTTCCATTCCTATCTATGCCATTCTTCTTTATTTGGTTTATAAAAACTATGGTTTAAAAGGAACGTTGGTGATTTTAGTCTCCGTCGCTTTGATGATTACTGCTACCGATCAAATTGCTAGTTTGTTTAAATACGGCATTCGTCGTCCGCGACCTTGCCAGGTTACTGAACTGAAAGATCAAATGCGCTATATTGCGGATGGTTGTGGCAGGTTTGGTTATTTTTCTGCACACGCTGCAAGCTCAATGGCTGCTGCTGTATTTTTAGGATTGAGTCTTCAAAAATGGTATAAATATTTGCCTTTCCTTTTACTCATTTGGGCAGTAATTACTGGGTATAGCCGCATTTATTTAGGTGTTCATTATCCGTTAGATGTAATTACTGGAATGGCCTTTGGTGGTTTGATTGGTTGGCTTTTTTATCTTTTGCAGAAGTGGGGACAGAGGCGATTTAATAAATAAATTTCTCTGGTCAAGCCCTTGGACTGCCCTCAGGGTGACATTCCTTTAGTTTTTCGTCACGATAAACAAATCGCGATACAATCTGTTTTTGTGGGTTTTGCTATCTTTTCCTTTTGGATTCATATCATAACGCGCCACGGGTTCTCTGCGAAAATTTGGAAAAGTTTCTTTAAACAATTGTATGTTATCTTCTTGCACCAAAACGCCAAATTTGTTTTCTTCGGGAACTGTAATATTCTCTCCTTCTTTTAAAACCTTCATTTTTTCACCATAATCCCAAATAAGTTCGGGCGTCATATCTGAAAACTCGTAGATTTTTATATTCTGTTTTTGTTCTAAAGATTTCAATTCTGAAAAGGCTTTGTATTCCGGATTATTAGTAATTGCAGCACTTAGCGGAAGCCCAAACCAAATTACCAAAATAATAAAGGCAATGGTTAAATAGAAAACCGTTGCAATATTTCTTTGGAAAAGACTTCTGATTATAAATATTGCGATGCCAAACAAAACGATTGAAAGCAATATAAACCAAACCCAATTGCCATCAAGACCGTCTTTCAGAAAAATATAACCACCAATGGGGAAAGCGATTCCAATAAAAGAAATAAGTCCGAAATTAAAATAAACTGGAATGGTCTCTTTCTTGTCTTTTAACTCTTTAAACCTTCGGAAAAGATATTCAATATAAAACCCAGTGTTAAATGCCATCGGAATCAATACGGGCAATAAATAGCGCGACTTTTTCTCGGGAATTATGGAAAGTAAAACCACGGAAAGTACCGTCCAAAGAAAGGTAAACAGATATGCTTTTTTATTAAATACACGATTTTTTAAATAGGGGTAGAGCAGTGCAATAAATGCGGGAATGGTCCAAACGCCACTCTGTGTAAAGAAACTCCAATAATAATAAAATGGTTTTGTTTCGTAGCTTATCCAATTAGTGGTTTCATTTTTCGTGATTTCCGCAGCGGCTGGGTCAAAAGTGATTGTGTACCAATGCCACCAAGCCGAAACTACAAAAGCTACTACCAAAAATAACAAAAGTGGTAACCAACGTAACTTGAAGTTTTTGTATTTGTAAACAATTCCAAAGGCTATTAAAAAGGGCAGGAGCAGAGCATAAAGTGAAACTGGGCCTTTGCTCAAAAACGAACAACCAAAGAAAAGTCCAGCTAAAAGTGCATTGCGGTATTTGTAAATATCTTCAGTGAAAAGCAGGTAGAGAAAATAAATGCACACAACCATAAACCCGTGTGTATAAATATCCCATTGCCCATCGCGGGCAGAGGCAACGATGTAAAAGGAAGTCGCCATTATCAGCGAACTAATAAAAGCGAATAGTTTTTCAGAAGTAAGTTTTTTTGCAAATTTATAGGAAAACAAAACCAAGAAAAGCGTCATTATCGCCGCAGGAAGCCGAAGTGCCCAAACCGTTTTAATTCCGAAAATAGCTGCAGAGAAAGCCGTGAGCCAAGTGGGTAATGGTGGTTTTTGGTAACGCGGTTCACCGTTAATTGTGGTTAGTAACCAATTGCCATCGGTAAGCATTTCACGTGCGGTGATGAAGTTTCTCGCTTCCATAATGTTTACTGGGAGCGAATGTAAATTCACGAAGAAAATAGCTGCACAGCTTAGTAAAAGAAGGAGTAAATAATTCTTTTCAATTTTCATCTATATTAAATATTTGATAAAGAGGAAGATGGAAACCGAAGGTTCACGATCTCCTGTTTTTAATCTTCACGTTGTGAGTAATGCCCAAGTTATTCATTTTCGGTTGTTTTATAATCTTTAATGGGCATTTCATAACGCATTTGTTTTTTCCATATGAAAATATTCCGAACGTAAATAATTAGCCCTGCGCCGTGCCCAACCAAAAGCACCGGATCTTCTCTAAAAATTCCATAGGTCAAAATTAAAGATGCCCCTAAAACGCTCATACGCCAAAAGCCAACGGGCAGTTGCGAGGTTTTTGTTCTTTCGGAAACAATCCATTGGTATACAAACCGAAGCGTAAAAATGAGTTGGGAAACAATACCCAAAATTAAAAGCCAAAGCGGAATTGCATCGTTTTTGAAAAGTTTCTCAATGTCGTATTCACCGTTATTATATGCGTAAACAACTACAAGAATTGGAAAGATATAAAGGAAAATTTGCAGCCATTTCGGCGATTTCTGCCACTCGCCCTGCAATTGTAAGTTGCGGATATAAATGTAATACGTGAGCGCCTGGCCAAGCATAATGGCGAAATCATCGCGTAAATGTCCATAAACGAAGAGCAAAAAAGAAGCGAGTAAACTCAGTTTCCAAAATGCCGATGGAGTGATTATTCGTTTGCTTTTTTCGGAAAGAATCCACTGAACAATAAGCCTTCCACTGAAAAGGATTTGTGCTAAAAAGCCAATGCCATACACAATCCAGTTGCTCATCCTTTACTTTTAATTTCGTAGTTGATGTATTTTTTCTTCATCCAAAGGTAAGCGAAGCAATCCATCAATGGACCCAAAAGTCGATTCCAAAGTCCAAATTTTGCCGTGCCAGCAATGCGTGGAAAATGTTTTACGGGAACTTGTAATACTTTTCCGTTTTGCAAGAGAATCATTGCTGGTAAAAAACGGTGAAGCCCTTTAAACATTGGAATGCGCTTGGCATAATCTGTTTTTATAACTTTCAGCGGACAACCTGTATCGTCCATGCCATCGTGCGTAAAAGCTCTGCGTATACCGTTTGCAATTTTTGAAGACATGTTTTTCACAAACTTGTCTTTTCTTTCAGCACGAACTCCAGTTACTAAATCATATTCGCCAATATGTTGCAGCAAAAGATTGAAATCCTCTGGCGCGGTTTGTAGATCACTGTCAATATAACCCACCAACGGACTTTCAACATAATCAAAACCTGCTTTAATTGCAGCGCTTAAGCCGCGATTTTCTTTGAAAGAAATATAATGGAATGCTTCGTTTCGGTTACAAATCTCTTCAATTAGCGTTTGGCTATTGTCTTTGGAGCCATCGTTCACAAAAAGAATGGAAGTATTTTTGGTCGCAATCTGCGTGTAGGCTAACAGTTCCTTTTCAACCCTTTGCAGGTTTTCTTCTTCGTTGTAAACAGGTACAATAATAGTAAATTCGTACATCTTGGTTTTTGAAAAGCTTTCTGCAAAAGTATTTCTTTTTTGAAGAATACGGCAGAACGTTAAAAAAGATGTTATTTTGCAGAGGAAATCAATTTTATGAAAATACTTGTAACGGGAGCCGCTGGTTTTATAGGTTCACATACTTCAGAAAGACTTAAAGAACTTGGACACGAAGTTGTGGGCGTTGATAATTTTTCTCCTTATTATGATATTTCTCTAAAAAAATTGAATGAAAAGGAACTTTCGGAAAAAAATATTGAAGTTCTCAAAATTGATTTGCGGACTGATGATTTAGCGAAAAAGCTTCAAAACGATTTCGATTATATTTTCCACTTTGCCGCCCATCCCGGAATTTCAAATACTTCTACATTTGAGGATTATTTCAGCAATAATATTTTGGGAACCCAGCGGTTGCTTGAATTTGCTGAAAATCTTCCGAAGAAACCATTTTTTGTAAACATTGCAACGTCTTCAATTTACGGATTGGAAGCTACTTTTCCTGAAAGCGTTCCGCCCAAACCTGCTTCGTGGTATGGCGTTACTAAACTTGCAGCAGAGCAGTTGGTTTTGGCTAAAAGCCGTGAAAAGAAATTAGAGGGTACGTCATTCCGCTTATTCTCTGTTTATGGCCCGCGCGAAAGGCCAGATAAGCTTTACACTCGCTTAATAGATTGTAGTTTGAACAACAAACCATTCCCGTTATTTAAGGGAAGTGACAAACACCTTCGCAGTTTTACTTATGTGCAAGATATTGTGGACGGCATTGTAAGCGTGATTGGAAATGAAACAGTTTGCAACGGCGAGATTTTCAACTTAGGAACAGAAACCGAAAGCACCACCGCACAAGGAATTGCTATTGTTGAGGAAATTCTTCAAAAAAAAATCGTTACAGAACTAAAACCACCTCGTGATGGTGACCAATCCAGAACCAAAGCAAATATTGACAAAGCCAGAAAATTGCTTGGTTATAATCCACAAACAGATTTAAGAGAAGGATTAATAGCCCAAACAGCTTGGTTTAAAAAGAATTTTTAGCCACAGCTTAAATTTTCTCAAGATTTTTAAAGATGCTTAAAATATTGCAAATAATTACATTGCTTCAAGGTATTTTCCTTCTTGTAGCTTTGTTTTCAAATTATAATAAATATAAAAAACCAACTTTTTGGTTGTTGGCTTGTAGCATTATTTCCATTATTCTTTATGTTATTGCCGATGATGAAAATGGATTTATCCTCGAGAAAATTGATGTTTTCTATTTTGATGCAACATTATTTATCACTTTTCTTTTTCTTTTTGTCAAGTATTTTGTCTCTGGCAAAGAGCTTTTCAATTTCAGGGATTTGTTTTATTTTTTGCCTAACGTAGCCTATTTTATTATTGAAGTTATTGAGGATTCGCATGAAGATCCACAACTTCTAATTGTTGAAATTATTGAAGTTTTAGCTGAACTCACATTTCTTTTCTATCTAATTTTAAGTTTGCGATTTTTATTCAAATTTGAAAAGCAAAAATGGATGCGCTATTTTATTTTGCCTTTAGCCATTATTACAGGTTTATCATTGGCAGATGAAATTTTTGGTATTGTGGGATTTTCAAATATTCCATACATAAATGATCCTTCTATTAATACCTACACCCTTATTTTGGTGGCCTTTCTGTTTTATTTTATCACTTTAAAGCTAATTATGGCGCCTTCTGAAATAATGTTAATCAATGAGCCAAAAAAATATAAACATTCTGGTTTGAACGATGCTATGTTAGAAAGTTATTCAGAAAAAATTATCGCTTTTATGGAAGACGATAAAGGTTTTATGGATAGCAATTTATCTCTTTCAGTTATTTCCGAAAAGCTGCATATACCCAAACAATATATTTCAGAAATCCTCAATGTACACTTTAATACTAATTTTCAGGATTTCGTAAATGGTTACCGTATTGAAGAATTTATTGATAAATTGAATAATCCCGAATATGCAAACCTTACATTGGTTGGAATTGCAAATGAAGTGGGCTTTAATTCAAAATCAAATTTTTATACTGCCTTCAAAAAAGCAAAAGGACTAACGCCAACCGAGTATCGAAAATCCCTTATTTTAGGCACAAATGAGTCCTAATTAAACATACAGGACATCACCAGGCGCCCATTTGTCTTTCTTTTAATTATAGCGAATTAATTTCGCGGGATAATTTAAAGAATGTTTTCAAAACTTTTTCCGAAGCGGTATAAACTACTCTTCTTTTTTGTTTCTGTTTTTATAATATTGTCAACAATTCTCCGCCTCATATTTGTGATATGGGTTTTTAAGGAAGTTGATATTTCTTTTTTCAAAATAGGCAATACACTATTAATAGGTTTTCTTTTTGATATTGGTACGGTTTCATTCTTTGCTATTCCGTATGCGCTTTATTTATTGGTTTTTCCGAAAAAATGGTACGGTTCAGTGTTTGATAGAATTGTAACTTGGTTTGCCTATACGCTCGGTTTAGTTATTTTCCTTTTTTCATTTTTTGCAGAAATTACTTTTTGGGAAGAATTTAAAAACCGCTTCAATTTTATTGCGGTTGATTATTTGATCTATACTTATGAAGTTGTAAAAAACATCAACGAATCTTACCCAATTCCTTTATTGGTAGGCGGTATTTTGCTTTTGACTGCTTTGCTTCTTTTCCTAACGAAACGGAAGGGCATTTTTCATAAAACATTTTATAACGAAACTACTTTTAAACAGAAGTTACTGCCAACAGCATTTTTTATAACCATTGCTGTAATTTTTGCTCTTTTTGTAAAAAACAAAGACGCAGAGCAATTTGAAAATCGCTATAATAATGAAATTGCAAAAACAGGAATCTATTCCTTCTTTGCAGCCTTTCAAAACAACGAGCTTTCCTTTACCGATTTTTATAAAACGCTTCCAGAAAAAGAAGTTTTTGTTGAAGTAAAAAAAGAATTAGAAAAGCGCGGCGACAGTTTACTTTTCCCTGAAAAGGATTTAATTTATAGGAATATCGGCAATATAGATTCACTTCCAGAGGCTAAACCAAACGTTATTTTTATTTGTGTAGAAAGCCTTAGTGCGAAGTTTCTGGGAAGTTTTGGAAATACAGAAAACATCACGCCAACCTTAGATTCGTTGGCGAATCAAAGTTTGTTTTTTACTAATCTTTTCGCAAACGGCACACGAACCGTTCGTGGTATGGAAGCCATCACGCTTTCCATTCCGCCAACACAAGGGCGTAGCATTGTGAAACGTGAAAACAATCAGCATCTTTTTACCATTGGTGAAGTATTTAAACAGAAAGGTTACGAAAGGAATTTCTTTTATGGCGGTGATGGTTATTTCGACAATATGAATAGTTTTTTTGGAGGAAACGGCTTTAATATTGTAGATCGCGGTCGCGGCTTTTTGATGGATGCCAGCATTACTACAACACGCACAAATATTGAAGATGAAGAAGTAACCTTCGAAAATGCATGGGGAGTTGCCGATGAAGATATTTACAACAAGGTGATTAAAGTTGCAGATGAAGCACATAATTCTGGAAAGCCATTTTTCGATTTTGTAATGACAACTTCCAATCACCGCCCGTATACCTATCCTGAAGGTAAAATAGATATTCCGTCAGGCTCAGGGAGAAGTGGTGGTGTGAAATATACTGATTACGCTATTGGTGAATTTTTAAAAAAAGTTCAGAAAAAAGAGTGGTATAAAAATACTGTGATTATAATTATGGCGGACCATTGCGCCTCCAGCGCGGGAAGGCAGGAACTAGATGTGAAAAATTATCACATTCCTGCATTAATGCTAAATCTACCAAATTCCGTTACACAGAAAGTTGATAAAATGGCTTCACAGATAGATATTTTTCCAACGCTTTTTTCATTGCTCAATTGGAACTACAACTCCAATTTGTACGGTAACGATGTATTAAAAATGAAACCCGAAGAAGAACGCGCTTTTGTAGGTACATATCGAAAACTGGGTTTGTTAAAAGGAAATGATAAAATAATGGTATTGGGCGATCAAAAGGTTTCAAATAGCTATCAATGGAATCGTAAAACTAATGAACTTGCACCATTAAATGAAAATGAAGTTTTCTTAAAAGAAATCATTTCAAACTATCAATCCGCGGACTATTTATTTTCAAACGGTGGGTTGAAATTAAAAAGTTTAGGGCTTGAAGACTAAAATTCATTTCATTATAAATCCTATTGCTGGGAAGGGTAAAAATGAACTCTCCCAAGTTTTTTTAGAATCCTTTTTCCCTAAGCCAGAATATTCAATTTCAATAAAGGAAAGCGAATTTGTTTTGCATGCATCTGCCCTCACAAAAGCTTCCATTGAAGAAGGGGCCGAAATAATTGTAGCCTGTGGCGGTAATGGCACTATCAATGAAGTGGCTTCTTGTTTGGTAAATACTTCGGTAGTTTTGGGCATTTTGCCAATGGGTTCAGGAAATGGTTTGGCTTCCAATTTAAAAATTCCGAGGAATTTGAAAAGAGCGCTGGCCATTATTAAAGCACAAAAAATAATAACCATTGATACGGGAACCATAAACGACAAACCGTTTTTTAGCAATACTGGCGTTGGTTTCGATGCACACGTTATCTCTGATTTTGAGGAAAATACTACTCGGAGACTCTTCAGTTATGTAAAATCTACATTTCGAACGCTGAAAAAGTATCACTTTAAAAATGTGGTGGAATTGAAATACAACCAAACAACCGAATTGATTTCCCCTTTTCTGCTTTTCGTGTCAAACAGTAATGAAATGGGCTATAAAATGAGCCTTACACCCCGTGCATCGTTGCAGGATGGCTTGCTGGATTTGGTTATAGTTCCCAAGCTTTCAAATTTCAGACTTTTTCTTTTTACCGCATTGTTTCTTTTCAAAAAACATCATTGGATGAAAGAAGTGAGGTTTAAGCAAATTACTTCGTTGGAAATTGTAAGTGTAGACGCTATTATTTTGAAAACACAAAAGGATGGAGAGTTTTTTGTTCCGAAAGAACCTAAAATTCAAATTGCAATTCATCCAAAAAACTTGAACGTCATTGTTTTATAATAGCCTATTTTTATACTAAATTTTAGTTATGAAGCCATTTGTAAGCAGTATTTCAGGGAAGGAGTTTCCAGAAAGTGAAAAAATGCATGCCAAAACAATTAGAAAGTCTATTTTCGATTTAATAAAAAAAGAGCACCCTTCCTTTAATCATAATTGTTATGTTTCCGTTTCAGAACTAAACCAATATCGTCAAAAGTATATTTCGGAATATTTACTCAATGAGGTTGGCGAATTGGGCGAACTTGAAAAGGACGTTTTAGAAACTATTCAAAATCAAGAAACACTTTCATCTAAAATAATTTTAGATGAAGCTACTGTGAAGTTTACTTATGGGCAGCGTTTGGCAGATAAAATTGCAAGTTTTGGTGGAAGCTGGAGGTTTATAATGATTTTTGGAGCATTCATATTTGTTTGGATGTGTATTAATATCATTTTCTTGGCCAGTAAACCTTTTGATCCGTATCCTTTTATACTTCTGAATCTAATTCTTTCGTGTTTGGCAGCGCTACAAGCACCCGTTATTATGATGAGTCAAAACAGGCAAGAGGAAAAGGATCGCGAACGCTCCAAGCAGGATTATATGATAAACCTGAAATCTGAACTAGAAATACGAATGCTTCACGAAAAATTGGATCATTTAATTATCCACCAACAACAGGAATTACTGAATATTCAACAAGTTCAAGTGGAAATGATGGAAGATATTATGAAACAGTTGAAAAAGGAATAATCTTTTAATTATTTTTCATTGATAGCAGTTTTTCAGCTGCTTCAAAAGGTGTAGTTTTATTTTCATCCAAAGCTTTCAATTGTTTTTCAAGTTCTTTTTTAATGGAAGCATTTGCGTAGAATTCACTTTTCAAGCGGCTTTCAATAGTTTGCAGTAACCAAAATTTGTTCTGTTCTTTTCTTTTATGTTGAAAATAGCCGTTGCTTTTTACAGTTTCAAAGTAATTTGAAATCACTTCCCATATTTCAGAAATCCCTTCATTTTTAATAGCGCTACACAAAAGTGTTTTTGGCGACCAACCACTTTCTTTTGAAGGATAAAGATGTAATGCACGGTTGAATTCAGTTTTTGCGAGTTTTGCGGCTTTTAAATTTTCGCCATCGGCTTTATTGATTATAATGGAATCGGCCATTTCCATAATGCCGCGTTTTATTCCTTGAAGTTCATCACCAGCGCCGGCAAGTTTTAGCAATAAAAAGAAGTCGGTCATAGAATGAACTGCAGTTTCACTTTGACCAACACCAACAGTTTCAATAAGAATAACGTCAAAACCTGTTGCTTCACACAGAATAATTGATTCACGAGTTTTGCGAGCTACACCACCCAAAGTATCGCCACTGGCGGAAGGACGAATAAACGCATTTTCTTCTTTCACTAACTCTTCCATTCGGGTTTTGTCACCCAAAATACTTCCTTTACTGATGCTGCTGCTTGGATCAACGGTGAGCACTGCAACTTTTTTTCCTTTAGAAATTAATAGCTTTCCGAAACTTTCTATAAAAGTACTTTTTCCAACTCCTGGAACTCCTGTTATTCCAATTCTTATTGATTTGTTTGCGTGAGGCAAGCATTTCTCAATAAGCGTCTTTGCTATTTGTTGGTGTTTTTGAGCTGTGCTCTCAATGATGGTGATGGCTTGACTTAGTGCAGTTTGGTTATGGTTTAGCATTCCAGAAACTAAACCCTCGAAATTTGGAGATTTCTTTTTTAGGTTTTTGAACAATTTCACAGCGTCCTTATTTAAGGTTTCTGGTTGTGAAACACCTACTTTCTCGTTTAAAGCACTTGTATTTTTTTTGGTTGCTGCCACAGCGTGAATTTAGGACAATTTTATGAATATGTACTTTCAAAAACGGGTTTAACGCAGTATCTTGAAATTTAATAATTTTAAACTTCAAACGAAAATGAAAACATTATATGAAGCTGCCGCTACTGCTACAGGAGGCAGAAAAGGACACGTAAGTACAGATGACGGCAAAATAGATATGGAACTTTCGGTGCCAAAAGGTTTGGGTGGTGACGGAGGAAAAGGTACCAATCCTGAACAACTTTTTGGGAGTGCTTATGCCGCATGTTTTGGTAGTGCAGTACAATTAGTTGCCGAAAACAAAAAAATAAAGTTGGGTGATGATATGAGCATTACCGCAAACATTGAAATAGGAAAAACAAAGGACGGTGACCTGCAGTTGCGTGCAACTTTAGATTGTTATCTGCCAGGTGTAGATATTGAAACAGGTGAAGCTTTGGTAAACAAAGCCCACGAAGTTTGTCCATATTCAAGGGCCACTCGCGATAATATTACCGTGACGTTAAATTTACTTTTGGATGAATAAAATTGAAAGATTCCATAAATAAAAAAAGCCCTGTTATCAGGGCTTTTTATTTACATTGCTTTTAGGTTTATTACCTTTCCGCCTTCATTTCCTTTGGCGGGTTCTTCTTTCTTTTCTGGTGCCTTTTCTTCCTTAAATGGACTTTTCTTGGGCTGTAGTAAAGCTTGTTTTATATACCATTCCAACTGATATTTTTGCTTTTCAAGAAGCTCAAGAATACTATCGGGTAATTCTTTGCGCTCCAAAAGCTCATCATATCTTTTAATATTATTTCGATCCCGATTGGTACAAGAATTAATAATTGCATCGGCATCAAAATATTCCAAAGATTCTTTTATTTCTTGCCAAGTTCGGTTCAAGTTTCCTTTTTCTGCATCATCTTTCAAAGGCTCAATGTCGCGGGAGTGAAGCTCGTTGGAAATGTCATGGCTCATTCTGTTTCTTTCAACAGCCATGTAATTCAAAAATCTTTTTAAATCTGTAGTCTGGGCGTCTTGAGCAGCGTTGTAGTACAACTTCTCTGCCTCAAAACAGGCTACTAACAAACGGTTAAGTTTGTCAAAATCGGCGTATTTCTTTTTCATAATTGTACAATTTTAACAAAGTTACTATAAATATGGGGCATTCAAAATTCTAATTCTCAAATATTTCATAAAAAAAATTCAACATAAATTGCAACATCCTTTTTTATTTGTCGTCTTTTAACTGAACAGCAACCAAAAAACCATCAAGTTTGTCCGATTTACTACTCATCGAGCAATGCAAACAGAGCAACCGTAAGGCGCAAATGGCGCTCTATGGAAAATATTGTAGCGGCATGTTTGTAATAGCTCAAAGGTATTTAAAGGACACCGCGGCCGCGGAAGACGCGATGCAGGAAGCCTTTATAAAGGCGTTTCAAAAACTGAGCCAATTTAAAGGAGACGTCACTTTTGGAGCTTGGTTAAAAAGGATTGTAATCAATACTTGCCTCGATACTATCAAAGCGAGAAAGCTAGAAACAGAATCCATAAACGATGAGGTTTTTACAATCGTGGAGGATGAAAATGATTGGTCTATCGCTGATGAAACAACGGTTTTAGAAATTTTGGCGGCCATTGATGAACTGCCAAACAATTATAAAACAGCGGTAAAATTATTTTTAATTGAAGGGTATGACCATCAAGAAATTTCAGAAATACTGCAGATTTCTGAAAATGCTTCGCGAACATACGTACACCGAGGAAAAACGAAATTGAAAGAAAAACTAAAACACTTGCGCTATGGCACGGGATATTAAAAAAATGCTTGAAAACTACACGCCGGAACCTTCGGAAATTCCTTCGGGACACGAAGTGAGGTTTGAGGCAAAATTGAACAAAACTTTTTCAGATACTATTTCTGAAGAAAAAAATACTTCAATTCCTTGGCTGAAAATTGCTGCGGTGGCTATCGTGTTCTTTTCGGTGAGCTTCTTTGGATATCAACAATTATCTAAAACAAGCTCGAATATAAATAATGATCCAAAGAAATCCATAGTTGAAAATAATAATGAAAAGCTTGAACAAAAAGATTTGCCAAAACTTACGTTGGCTGATATTTCGCCGGATCTAAAAAAAATTGAGGAATATTATATGACGGGCATCAACGTGCAGTTAGCATCTTTAAAAATAGACGACGACAACAAAGAATTGGTTGATGGTTATATGCAAAGGCTTTCAGAATTGGACAAAGAATACACATCACTCAACGCTGAATTGAACAAAGTTGGTCCTTCGGAGGCTACCGTAACTGCGTTGATCGATAATTTGAAATTGCGTTTGGATTTGCTGTTCAAACTTAAAAACAAATTAAAAGAACTTAAAAATCAAAACAATGATGAATTTAAAATTATTCAGACTTAGAACAGCACTATTGCTGTTGTTTGTTGGCGCTACTGTGTATTCACAACAAAATTATGTGGAGAGTTTTAACGTAGCCGAGGATGTGGAAGTATCTGTAAATACTTCGTTTACCAACATAGTTTTTGAAACTTGGAACAAAAACAAGGTTGAAGTGGAAGCTTATATTGAAGGCGAAAAACTTTCAGAAAAAGATAAGAAAGAACTGATGAAAAACTGGGATCTAGACATTAGCGGAAACAGTAAAAAAGTGAGTATTACTTCAAATGCAGGAAACCAAAGTTTTGCAATGGGCGATATGCCGGCATTGGATTTTATTGGTCCAATGATAGAAAATATGGTAATGCCAATGGTACAAAACATTCAAGTTCCACCGCTACCAGAAGATTTGCTTGAAAATCTTGGCAATATTCAATTTGATTATGAAGCTTACCAAAAGGATGAAGAGGGTTATATGAAAAAGTTTGAAGCCCAAATGGACAAGAAATTTGGTAAGGATTTTCAAAAAAAGATGGAGAACTGGGGAAAGAATTTTGAAAAATCTTGGGGTGGTAAAAAGGGCGACAGCATTGGTGAAGCTTACGGCAAAAGCATGGAAGCTTGGGGAGAAGCCTATGGCAAGCGAATGGAAGCTTGGGGTGAAGCCTACGGAAAAAAAATGGAGGCTTGGGCAAACGAGGTTGAAAAAAATTACGACGAAGATAATTATACAAAAACCGTAACCAAAAGTCCAAACGGAACATCCATTGTTATACAAGGAAACCGCAATTCCAACGTAAATAATAGTAGCACTAAAAAAACCATTATCATCCGCTTACCAAAAAATGCCAAAACCAATGTTAACATTCGTCATGGCAATTTAAAAATGGCAGATGCAAACAATTTGAAAGCCAATTTGGATTACACGCCATTTAAAGCAAACAGCATTGATGGGGGTCAAACCCTCATCAGTGCTTCCTATGCGCCAGTGGTTATAAATACTTGGAAACAAGGTGTGTTGAACGTGAAGTACGTAGATAAATGTTCTATAGAGAATGTTCAAAACATAAACTTGCAGGCTAACTCAAGTGATGTGAGGATTGGTAATATTTCCAATCAAGCCTTTCTTTCCGGCTCTTTTGGCGATTTAAAAATAGAGCGAGTTTCAGATAGTTTTGAAACTTTGGACATTAGTTTGGAAAACACAGATGCCAAAGTGAAAGTTCCTGTGGGAGCATTTTCATTTTATTTTAACGGAAAAAAGTCTACTTTGAAATACCCAAAATCACTTCAACTGAAAGAGTCCAAAAATGCGGACCGAGTTTTGGTAAAGGGGTTTAACCAAAATAATAGCTCCAATAAAACGATTACTATTAACTCGACTTACAGCAATGTTTCACTTCAATAATATTTTCTGTATGATTTGAAAACTACTTTCCTAATTCCCTTTAAAAAAATACTTCAAAATAAAAACCCCTTTCCAAAAATTGAAAAGGGGCTTACATCAAAGTATATAGAAAAAGGGAGTAAAACTATAAGAAATATTTACATAGAAATCTTTTCATTTAAACCGCCCCCAGCTGAGAGGGCGGAGTAAGCATCAAATTAACTATGAAAAAAATTTACTTTTTGATTATTATTTTTTTACAATTTTGAAAGTTTCTGTTGCATTGTTTGCTGTTACTCTTGCAAAGTAAATTCCGGTTGAAAATGCAGACAAGTCTATTTCACCATTCATACTGTTGAGGTCTTTGCTCAATAATTGTTGTCCGTTGATATTGAAAACAGCTACAGAATTGATTTCCGTTTTTGCACTTATTTGCAAAACATCCGTTACGGGATTTGGGTATAACACAACTTGTTGCAGCAGGTTATCTTGGGTGCCAAGAATAGTTTCGCAGGTTAGTTCCAATTGAAAATTACCAGCTTTAGTGTCATCATAACCTTCTACCATTATAATATAAGTACTAGTTCCATCAGATTCAAATGTCAACTCAGGTTGATTAACACATGAGCTGTCGTTAAAAGCGATTTGATTAGTTAGAGTACAATCACTATAAACTCTAACGGTAGTTGGAAAATTTGTATCAGGACCACAGGCATTCAAAGTAATGTTTTCGGCACTTCCTGTGCCAGTATATGAATAGAATACGTCCGGGGAAGCATTTCCTCCTGAATCTGTTGCAAATATTGTAGAATTTGTAACCAAATCACCACAAGCTAATACTGTTGATTCTACACAGTCATCATTAGTAGGAACACTTGGAAGTTCTACCCTGTAAGTAAATATGTCACCCCAAGGACCAATAGTAGGGTCATATCCCCAACCAACAATGTATTTTCCGTTGGCAGAAAGTCCGTTAGGAACCCATATTGGGCTTGCGTCCATAGTATACCCTAATGTTTCTGTAACAAAAGAATTAAATTCTAACATTCCAGTTGCTTCGGTCCAGATAAAAGGAATATTTGGATCCCAAGGTCCTACATTAAAAAAACCAATTATTCTACTTCCATCAGCGCTGATGTCAGTTACAACACCTGAAGCACCAGAAGACAATGTGCCCAATGATTGGTATCCTGTACTTTCACTCCATCTCCATGGTTCGTAATTATTTGCGTAATCTCCATCACCTACTATCCAATTACCGTCAGTAGAAACTGCTTTTGCTTCTCCTAATTGGTTGAATTCATCCAACGGATCGCCGTTAGGGTCAACAAGTAAATATACATTTGGTAGGTAATCGCCATTGGCATCTTTTCTCCAAACGGCCGATTTCCACGGGCCATTAAAATCTTGCCAACCTACAATTACGCTTCCATCTCCGTTAACAGCGTTTGCACGTGTATTTCTATTTGTACTAGCATATAGGCTTCCCAAATCTATTAAACCATCGGCGGCTGTCCAAGCAGTGGCGTGATAAGGTGCGCCTGGTTCTCCTGGAACTTTTAACGTATAAGCACCTCCTACAACAGTAGTACCATCGTCTGAAATATTATACCCTGCGCTTCTAGCGCTATCTATGTTATAACCAAAACTACCTATAACAGTCCATTCCGCATTGGCAATATTGTAAAATGATTGTTCGGTATAAGAACTATTTTCTGGGAATTTTCTGAACATTACCCCATGTGCGCCAACAATGTAGCCTGTGCCGTTTGGAGTAAAAATTACATCATAAAGGGCTTCGTTAAACGTAGTCGTTCCCAAATTATTTTCAGGCCAAGTGGCACCGCTGTCTTCAGATTGAGCGATAATCTCTGGAGTTCCCACCAAAGTTACATTGTCTGCGTCAAACCAAGCTGCATCGCGCCAGATTACTCCTTCAATTACTTCCTGTCCTGTCCAGGTTACACCGCCATCAGTGGTCCTATAAACATCACTATCTGCTGTAGCTATTCCGTTCATGATATCGTTGAAAGCTATTCCAACCAATAGCTCATTTCCAGGAGTTGTGAATACAGTAGTCCAAGTTGCACCATTATCAGTAGATTTTTGAATTTGACCATCATTGGTAACCAAGAAGTAGGTGTCGCCTTCAACATAAGTTAACTTATAAGGAATCGCTGCCAATCCTGAACCTTCTACCCATGTGGTACCACCGTCGTTGGTTGTATAAACGGCCATTCCAGTATCAGTTTGTGCCGTAACAACGCCATTCCATTCGTCTTTAAATTCGATGCCAGTGTAAATATACGCATCGGGAACTGGGGTTTGCTGTACCCAAGTATTACCGCTATCTTCTGTTTTTGCAAAATATTGGTTCCATCCGCCAACATAGCCAGTCCATTGGCTAGGGAAGCTCATAGCTTCTAAACCTTGGTCTTCTCCAGTCCATAATTCAGTCCAAGTATCACCACTATCATCTGTTCTCAATACAATTCCATCACCATTATAAGTTAATGATTCACCTGCGGCAAAGGCAGTAATATCACTACCTCCGGGAAATTCAATATCCCTGATAATGTAGTCGAAACCGATATTTAACTTTTCCCATTCTGTGGTAGTAGTAGTTGTAACAGTAGTTGTTCCAGACAAGAGGCTGCCGTCTGCCGAAAACTCTACTGAACCACCTCCGCCTAACCCAGGAGCCGTACCTCCAATTTCTTCAAAAGTGTTGGTTTCAGGAGTCCATAATGAATATGGGCCAGCTTGATCTTCATATCCAGAAACAACGCCATCATTGGAAACGTCTTGAGTTTCAAAAAAAGTGGGCTTTACCAAAAATTGTGCGGAAGCACTTTCACTAAAAAAACCAAAAGTGATAAGTAATAATAGAAAAATAATTTTTTTCATTGTAATAAATTTTAATTGATTCGTATTCTTTTAACTGAAGGCTAAAGTAGGAGGCTAATTACTATAATAAAAGGAGATACCTTTTGAAATTCACGAATTTTAAAAGGCTAAATAATGAATAATTAACTGATAAATAAGTAGTTAAAAGGTTGTTTGAAGATTTTTATTTTAAAAGAAAATACAGGGGTTAAAACTAATTTTTCAACTTGTTTTCAAGCTTTTTTAAGTTTTTTTCCCAAAAGAATATAGACCGAATGAGCATGAAAAATACAATTCCAATAACGATTATAAAGATGATTTGAAGCGGTCTGAAGAAACTGCGGAGCTCTTCAATTTCCATTGCCTTGTTTTCCGTTAGATTTATAAGGGATTGATTTATGGTTTTTCTTTCAGAAATTTTGTTTGACTTTTTTATTTTTAAGTATTTCTCTTGATAAAGTGTATAATTTTCCCAATCTCCCAAAACGAGATAATTATTCGCAAGTCCTTCATAAATCCCTCGGTTTAAGATAACATCTCCCACATCTTTTGATATTTCAAGAGCATCAGTAAGTAATGCTAAGGCTTCTTTGTAGTTTCCCTCTACAGATTCTGCTTCCGCAAGCCCTTTTTCGCCAAAGGCTATCAAACTTTTGGCATCTACAATTTTTGCATATTCGATTGCCTTTAAATAATTTTCCTTTGCCTGTTCAGTTTTATTAAGTGTCAACAAACAATTACCCTTGTTGTAATAGCAAATACTCAAATTACCATTCATAACCGGTTGTTGTGCGGTGGTCTTGCTGTAAACTTTAATAGCATCATCAAAATATTTCAAAGCAATGTCACAGTTGGTCTGTTTGCGATATATAAATCCTCGCATTATAAAATTATAGCCTAAGGAGGTTTGAACGGAATCCTGTTGTGGAAATTTTTCAATTAACACTAATGATTCATCAAGATATTCCAAAGCTTTATCATAAATCTGGAGCTCATGATAGTGTGCTGCTATCCGGTTTAAGATTTTCATTTTCTGAACCTCATCGTTCAATTTTGGAATTAGCTCGTTTATTTTAACTACATATTCCGAAGCTTTTCCATAGTCTCTTTTAGATGAATATGCTGTGGAAATGGTCAACAGAGAGGTTATTTTATTTGAAATAGTAATGCCTGTACTTTTAAGTGCTTCTTGGGAAAGCGCTATGGCTTCATCCGGATTCTCATAAATTTGTTTATTCGCTACCTTCAATAAGCTGTCTACCTCCTTTTGAGAATGGCCTATTTGGGCGAAGAAAAAAAATCCCGCCAAAAAGAATAGGGCGCTATATTTATTCCACTTCTTCATAGATGTGTTTAGAGGATTTCTTAGTGCTTTTCAATAAGTCGATAAAAACAGTTGGGGGAATTCCAGTAACCGCCTTAAAAACAGTTGCAAAACTGCTGTGAGATGAAAATCCACTCTCTTCAGCCAAATAACTTATTTTGTACTGAAGATAGGTACGGTTGTTTTTTAATTTGTCAATTATGTAATTTATGCGAAGTTCATTTATATAACTGTTGAAGTTTTTTCCTTTATGGGTATTTATTACCTCCGAAAGATATTTTGTATTCGTGTCAAAATTTGCGGCCAGCAGTGCTAAAGACATATCCTGTTTTGTAAACTGCTTTGAATTTTCAAATTGATTCAACTTATTGACCAATGCATTTTCCGTCTCCTGCGGAATGTTAAGGCCTTTTGAAACTTCTTTTAATGGAATTATTTCTTTAGGCCGTTGCCTGTTTTCAATATAGCTTATAAAACTGTTGTATTGTTTGGCTCTATTTCGGTAGCGAAAGCGTAACAATATCCAGGTTAAAATAATAACCACTAATACCCCTGAAAATATCCATAAATTCCGAGTGTACATTTTTTTCAGGCTATCCCTTTTTGCTGTGTGGTTATTATTCACATAATTGTAAATGGAATTTACGGCTTGGTTTTCTGCTGTTTCCGCTTCATTATCCAACTTTTGCGCTATTTTTTTATACGAATAAAAATTATTGGGATCCTTCAACGCCAAATAAACAGAAGAAAGGTTTTCTGAAATTTGTGCTTCATAGTTTTTGTTGTGAAACTGTTCTGAAATTTCCAAAGCACCTTGATAACTCTTGATAGATTTAGCGTAATCTTGTTTCTGAAACCACAAATTCCCCAATTGATTTAGAGCCACCATTTTCAGAAAATTATTGGGGTGTTCATCACTAGAATTTGTGACGATGGTTTCAAGGTATTCTTGCGCGCTATCTATACTGTATACCTTTGCATAGATTTCGGCCATTGTTGCGGTGGTTTCGTTTACTAAGATTTTATTGGGAATTTTTTCAAAATAAGAATTTGCTTCAGTGAAATTTTCAAAAGCTTTCTGCCAATTTTCTTGTCCCATTTCCTTGTAGGCATTAAGCAATGCTTTTCCGCCCTTAAGATAAAATGTTGCTTCGTCAGTCTTTAGGGTTTCTGCCGGGACAATTGTGTTTATATAATATTGCGCTGCAATTGCATCCAGCCCCAAATGGTTTAATAATGGTATGGAAGCTACAGTTGCTTCTAATTGCATCGCTACATTTTGAGTTGATTCTGCAAGAATTTTTGCTTCAACACCAGCTTTTACGGCATTCTCAAATTCTCCTTTTATATAATAGGCAGAAGTATTAAGGAGGTTTGCCTTTATGAGTTGATTTGTGTTGCTTGAATTTTTAAGAATATGATCTGCTATTTTAATAGATTCCTCAGGTTGGCTATACTGAATCTTTTCTGCATTCTCCAACATTTCGATATAGTCGCCAGGATTCTGTGCAGAAGCAACCACATTGCACATAACCATTAAACAAATATAAAATCTAGCGCGCATTTTTAAACACAGTATCAATGTGACAAGGTACATAAAGTAAATTTTTCGAAAGAATTTACGAATCAATTTTAATAAAAAAGAAACCTTGTTTTTTGTATAAAAACAAGGTTTCGTAAAATATTTTTTGGATTGCTTTAATATAGCTACGCTCTTTTCATCACAATTTCCATGCTTTTGTATTCTTCGCCGCCATTAGCTGTTTCAAACATTTCCATTTTTCGGGTGTTATCGTCTAAAATGGTGTAAATCTCACGTATTTTTCTTTCTTTCCCTGTCATTGGGTCAACCATACTTCCCGTTGAGGTAGTGGATTTTGTGGCTTCATCATAAGTTCCTCGTGTTACCATCATTCCCGTGCCCATATTGTCTATCCAAGTTGCAATAAATTCCTTCGTATTGTTATCAAAAGCAAGAGTAGATTTACCTTCAAAAGGCATTCCCATCATATTGCCATTGTAATTTGTTTCCTGATAGCGACCGCCCAAAATCATTTTTATTTCGGCGGTGGAAGTAGCTTTTGTAGGTTCTCCGCCAGCGCCCATCCAAAAAGTCATTTCGTTGTTCCATTTTCCTTCCTCGGCGGCCATCATTTTGTGCGGTTCGCCGGGAGTCATATATGCTTCCCAAGCCTTTTCCATTGCTACAGAATCCATAGCCACTTCTAGAGTTTCAGTTTCGGCAGTTGCGGTATTGTCTGTTGCCATTTCAGTATCGGTTTCCATGGCTTCTTTTGTTTCATTTTTGCAGGAAGTAAAACATAATAAAAGCAACAATACTGCTAAAAATAGTTTTTTCATAATTATAGGATTTTTATTGGTTGAATTGAATGCTAATTTATGAAAAAAAATATCACGCTAGTAATTATTTATATATAACGAATATGCTAATCACCTAAGAATAAAGACTTTTGCTTCCTTTGAAAAATAGCTATTTATCATTTTTTCCGAACAAAAATAGCTACAATCGCAGCAGTTGCAATTCCAAAAACTAACGCTCCAAAAGCCGATTGCCACATATAACTGTTTATGTTAAAAAACTCATTGGCCTTAGTACGTGTCATTAAGTCATTGGTTACTGAATACTCTATCACGTTGTTGAAGTATTTTGGAGTTATAAATTCGTGAGTGATATATTGTGCCAATGGAGAAAGCAGCGCTACAAAAACACTGAGAATTACACCTGAAAGAAAACCCTGCATCCAAGTCATCTTTCCTCCGTAAACCCGTCTTCTTTTCTCTCGCATTTCTAGCAAATACATAAAAATTGCAAAAGGAGCAAACAACAAAGTGAGCCATTGGTGGTCTGCAATTTTTTCTTCGTGCCAACCAAGGGTTTTTTCAAGCAACATCCACGATAGAATGGTGATGGTGAAAATCACGGCCCACTTCAGTTCAATATAGATTTTCTTCATATGTGATTATAAAATTTAAACGCTTTGTACTATTCTTTAAAGATAATTCTTTTTGACAAAAAAATCCCGAAGCACTGAACTTCGGGATTTTATTAGAAGGTTATTAAAATATTATTCATCAACCAAAACCCAATCTCCTTTGTCTAACAATGGGATGGCCTGTTTAAATTTCATCTCTTTGTTTTCACCGCTCATCACGTGCTTTATCGTCACTTTGTCATTACGGTTAATCTTTGGGCGTTCACGCGTAATAGTTTCTGTAATCTGCTGACGCTGTGGTTGTGTATTTCCTGCAGCTCGCGATTGTGCGGCACGCTCATCCATATTCGGAATCTCGTCTTTTTGCTCGCTCAGTTTTTCTTTTTGTTTTACTTCGCGCGCTTCTTGAATTTGCTGCTGGTTTTCCTGTGGCAATTCACCTTTGAAAAGGAACGAAATAACATCTTTGTTCACTTTTTCAATCATTGCTTTGAAAAGTTCAAAAGCTTCAAACTTGTAAATAAGCAAAGGATCTTTCTGCTCGTGAACCGCTAGTTGAACGGATTGTTTCAGCTCGTCCATTTTTCGCAAATGCGTTTTCCAAGCGTCGTCAATTATAGCAAGCGTTATATTTTTTTCAAAATCATTTACCAACTGCTTTCCTTCGGTTTCGTAGGCTTTTTCAAGATCGGTAGCAACGTTTAATGTTTTTACACCATCAGTAAAAGGAACGAGAATTCTCTTATATTTATCTTTTTGTGTTTCGTAAACATTTTTGATTACTGGGAAAGCCATCTCTGCATTTCTCACCATTTTGTCCTGATAGTGAAGGAAGGCAGCTTTATAAACTTTTCCTGCAATTTCCTTACTATCCATTTTCTCAAATTCCTTTTCAGAAATAGGAGAACTCATGGAAAAGAAACGAATAAGTTCAAACTCAAAGTTCTTATAATCCTGCGCCATTTTATTGCTTTCGGCAATCACTTCGGCAGTATCAAAAATCATATTTGCAATATCCACACGAAGACGATCGCCGAACAAAGCGTGATAACGACGCTTGTAAACAACTTCACGTTGGGCATTCATTACATCATCATACTCAAGTAATCTTTTACGAATACCGAAGTTATTCTCTTCCACTTTTTTCTGGGCGCGTTCAATAGATTTTGAAATCATGGAATGCTGAATCACTTCGCCTTCCTTTAAGCCCATGCGGTCCATCATTTTGGCAATTCGCTCACTTCCGAAGAGACGCATCAAGTTATCTTCCAAAGAAACATAAAACTGTGAGCTTCCTGGATCTCCTTGACGACCACTACGACCGCGCAACTGTCTGTCTACGCGACGTGAATCGTGACGCTCCGTACCTACAATTGCAAGTCCACCAGCCTTTTTCACTTCTTCGCTCAATTTAATATCCGTACCACGACCCGCCATGTTGGTGGCTATGGTTACGATTCCACTTTTTCCCGCTTCGGCTACAATGTCTGCCTCACGTTTGTGGAGTTTTGCGTTCAAAACGTTATGCGGAATGTTTCTAATACTCAACATTCGGCTGAGTAATTCTGAAATTTCTACGGAAGTAGTACCAATCAAAACAGGTCTTCCTGCTTGTGAAAGCGCAACTACCTCTTCGCCAACAGCGTTATATTTTTCTCTTTTTGTTTTATAAATTTTATCCTCGCGGTCGAAACGTGCAATTGGGCGGTTGGTTGGAATTTCAACCACATCTAATTTGTAGATTTCCCAAAGTTCGCCAGCTTCTGTTACTGCAGTACCCGTCATCCCCGAAAGTTTGCGGTACATTCTGAAATAATTCTGAAGCGTAATAGTCGCGAAGGTTTGCGTCATTGCTTCAATCTTCACATCCTCTTTCGCTTCAATTGCTTGGTGAAGTCCGTCGCTATAACGACGACCGTCCATAATACGTCCAGTCTGCTCGTCTACAATCATTACTTTGTTTTCCATCACCACATACTGATCGTCTTTTTCAAAAAGCGTATAAGCTTTCAAGAGTTGATTCATAGTGTGGATACGCTCACTCTTTACAGAGAATTCACGAAAAAGTTCCTCTTTTTGAGCAACTTCTTCTTCTATTGAAAGTCCCTTTTTTTCAATATCAGCTATCTCAGTACCAATTTCTGGCATTACGAAGAAATCCGGATCACCTTCGCCAGATAGAAAATCTACACCTTTATCGGTAAGTTCTATCTGGTTGTTTTTTTCGTCAATTACAAAATAGAGTTCGGCATCAACCTTTGGCATTTCGCGGTTGTTATCGCTCATATAATGATTTTCCGTTTTTTGAAGAATTTGTTTCACTCCTTCTTCGGAAAGATATTTTATCAGTGCTTTGTTTTTCGGTAAACCGCGGAAAACACGTAGCAATTGGAAGCCACCTTCTTTATGGTCGCCTTCCTTTATAAGTTTTTTTGCTTCTGCTAAAACTCCAGTTAAGTATTTTTTCTGAACTTCAACTATATTGTTGATTTTTGGTTTTAGCTCATTAAATTCGTGGCGATCGCCTTCAGGAACCGGTCCAGAAATTATCAATGGCGTACGCGCATCATCAATTAAAACCGAATCCACCTCATCTACAATAGCGTAGTGGTGCGGACGTTGCACAAGATCATTTGGCGCGTGTGCCATATTATCACGCAAGTAATCAAAACCGAATTCGTTATTGGTTCCGTAAGTAATATCAGATAAATAGGCTTTTCTACGTGCCGAGGAATTTGGTTGGTGATTGTCAATGCAATCCACGGTCATTCCATGAAACTCAAACAATGGAGCCATCCACGCGCTATCACGTTTTGCAAGATAGTCGTTCACAGTTACAAGGTGAACTCCGTTGCCTGCAAGGGCGTTTAAGTACATAGGGAGTGTTGCTACCAAGGTTTTTCCTTCACCTGTATGCATTTCAGCTACTTTTCCTTCGTGAAGAGCAACACCACCAATAAGTTGAACGTCGTAATGAACCATATCCCAAGTGATAGGTTTTCCTGCAGCATCCCAAGAGTTTTGCCAAATGGCTTTGTCGCCTTCAAGAGTAACGTAACCTTTGTGAGAAGAAATTTCGCGATCAAACGGACTTGCCGTAACCGTAATCGTTTCGTTATTTTTAAAGCGTTTTGCAGTTTCTTTCATCACGGCAAAAGCTTCAGGAAGTATTTTGGTAAGAGTCGCTTTTTCAATTTCATAGCGATCGTCTTTCAGTTTGTCAATCTGGTTGTAGTTGTCTTCTTTTTTGTTGATGTCTTCCTCGTTTTCCGATTGTTTTTCAAGAGAATCGATTTGGTCTTGAACATCTTTTTGGGCGTCTTTTATTTCTTTTCTGAAGAAATCAGATTTTGCACGAAGCTCATCATTAGAAAGTTTTTCAATTGTTGCTTCGTGTTTCTTGACTTCATTTACCAGCGGCTGTATTTCGCCTATATCTTTTTTTGATTTATCACCTACAAAAACCTTTAGTACATTGTCTAATATTCCCATGATTATTTATTTTTTGAAAGCATTTATTAAACGCCCTTACTTATTTTGAAGTGTTGCGAGGCAGCACTGTTTTGTCAATTATATTTTTACGTTCGCCAATGAGGTCTCGACTGCGCGCGACCAGACAGGGGAACTATACTTTAATTTCAATACTTTTTAAATAAAAAAAAGCCTCCTAAAAGAGACTTTTTATATTATTTAATTGTTTCCCAAAATCTTGGGATTAATATTCATCCTCATTCCAAAGGTAATCGTCGTCTGTTGGGTAGTCTGCCCAGATCTCTTCAATAGAGTCATAGGAGTCTCCCTCGTCTTCAATTGCCTGAAGATTTTCGACAACTTCCAGTGGAGCACCGGTCCTGATCGCGTAATCTATCAATTCATCTTTGGTTGCGGGCCAGGGTGCATCGCTTAAGTAGGATGCTAATTCTAATGTCCAGTACATAGCACTTTAGGTTTTAATTTTCTGCAAAAGTAATTTTTTAGATCAAAAAGTCAAGTAAAATCGAAATTATTTCTGCTATATTTTAAAGAACTTATGCAAATAGCTTAAAATCAGCCATTTCTAAATTTTAATTTAGAAGAAAATTTATAGCTTCTTTGGAATCCATTGTGTCTCTTCTGCGTTTGTGTCTTTAGACAACTTCCGTGCCAGCACAAATAGGTAGTCAGATAGTCGGTTTAAATACATAAGCACCTTTTCATCAATCGGCTCATTTTCGTTTAGAAGCGTTGTACGACGTTCTGCACGGCGGCAAACAGTGCGTGCAATGTGACAATATGACACGGTAGAATTTCCACCAGGCAAAATGAAATGTGTCATTGGTGGCAGAGAATCATTCATCCTATCCATCTCCTTTTCCAAAAGAACTATATCCTCATCCTCTATTTTTGGAATGTTTAAGCGTTCCTTTCCGCTTTTTAGTGTGGCTTTAGCAGGATCCGTAGCTAAAATGGCGCCCAAAGTGAAAAGTCTGTCTTGAATGTAAACCAAAATTTCTTTGCTACGAGGGTCTATATCTTGTGTGCGAATCAATCCAAGATATGAATTAAGTTCATCAACAGTTCCATAGCTCTCTATGCGAATATTGTGTTTTGGAACACGAGTCCCGCCAAAAAGGGCAGTAGTGCCTGCATCGCCGGTTTTGGTATATATTTTCATAATAGGTTTGGGGTTTTAGGAGTGTGGTTTGAGGTTTTTCAAAGTTACAAAGAACCCTTTAATTGAACTGTTGAAAAAATATTTAAAATATTATGTAATTTAGAAGAAAGAAGTTTAACAACTTTATTAAAAAAGTATTATGATAAAATTTATATTCATACTTACCATTATTAGCTATAATGTTGAAATGGTTGCACAATTTGGCCCTCAACGAATCATTTCTACAGAAGCAGATGGCTCAAGAATTATTTGTACTGCAGATGTTGATGGCGATGGAAAGGTTGATGTTCTCTCTGCAAACAAGTTTGGAAACAATCTTACTTGGTATAAAAATATGGACGGAAATGGTAATTTCGGGGATCAAAATACAATTGCTTTATTAACTGATACAATACATATACATTCGTCAGATATAGATGGGGATGGTGACATGGATGTTCTTGCATTATCTTATTTTAACGACTTGATAGTTTGGTATGAAAATCTGGACGGCTTGGGTAACTTCAGCTCTGCAAAAATCATTTCTAATTCAGTAGATGGTGCCTATATCGTAATAGCTACAGATATAGATGGTGACGGTGATATGGACGTTGTGACGGGTTCTGATAATACAGGTATTTCTTGGTTTGAGAATAGTGATGGACTTGGAAGTTTTGGATCATTAAGAGCTATAAATGCCAATGCACCAATAGCACGGGCCATTATTGCTGCCGATATTGATGGAGATGGTGACTTAGATATAGTTGGATCAAATTCTTGGATCATCTGTAACTTTATCGTGGTATGAAAACTTAGATGGATTAGGAAATTTTAGTACTCCACAATTGATTGATACAAGTAATTTTGCCATAGGGCCAATGTATGCTGTTGACTTAGATGGAGATAAGGATATGGATGTAGTATCGATTGCCGCCGTTTCTGGAGCAGATAAGGTTGTCTGGTATGAAAATGATGGCGCCGGTAATTTTGGGACAGAGATTATTATTGCCAATGATCCGATAGATGTTTGGTCTATTTATTCTGCAGATTTAGATAATGATGGGGATAAGGATATCCTAACAACGAGTGGAGGAGCGTTTGATGGCGAAGTGGTATGGTTTGAAAATATTGATGGATTAGGCACTTTTGGTTCTAAAAACATTATAAGCACCGAAGTTCAATTTGTACGTTCAGTCATTGCTGCAGATATAGACAATGATGGCGATATGGATGTAATTGCATCTTCACAAAATGATGATAAAATAGCTTGGTATGAAAATTATACTATTTTGGGAGATGAGGAAAATGATATAGAGAATATAAAAATCTATCCAAATCCAAGTACGGGAAAATTTTTTATAAAATCAACAACCGGAAATATTGAACGTATTTCCATTCTTGATATTTTGGGTAAAAATGTTTTCCAACTAGATAGAAGCATTCAGCAATTTGACATTTCGAATCTTCAAAGCGGAATGTATTTTTTACGAATAACTACTGAAAACGGAAATTTTATAAAAAAAATTCTAAAAAACTAATTCTATAATTTTACAGACTACTTTCCTTTTCACGCTCTTTTTTCCTTTCGTAATAACTACTTCGAAAACTTTTTTCCTTTCGCTCTCGCTGCTTGGTTGTGTTTCTTTTATTCCAAAAATATAGAAAGGCTAAAAGAAGTACTCCAGCAACAATTAAAAGAATTGGATTTGAAAGGTCAAGATTCATTCTTCAAAGATAAAATTTGAAATAATTATTTTAGTCATTAGTCATTAGTCATTAGTCATTAGTCATTAGCCATTGCTAATTCACGTATTCACAAACTCACAGATTCACGAATTAACCATTTCCTTCTTCGTATCGCTCTCCACAACCCCATCGCGAAGTCGAATAATACGATGCGCATTTTCCGCAATTTCCTCTTCGTGAGTTACTAGAATCACGGTATTACCAGCTTTGTGAATATCTCCAAAAAGTTTCATAATCTCTTCCGAAGTTTTGGAATCTAAGTTTCCTGTTGGCTCATCCGCCAAAATAATGGAGGGATGATTTACTAAAGCCCTACCAACAGCCACACGTTGCCGTTGTCCACCCGAAAGTTGATTTGGTTTGTGATCCATTCGGTCTGCAAGGCCAACATCGGTTAACACTTGTTTAGCGCGTTCGGTGCGTTCACTTTTAGATGCACCTGCATAAATCATTGGCAAAGCCACATTTTCAAGCGCGGTGGTGCGGGGAAGAAGATTAAATGTTTGAAAAACGAAACCTATTTCTTTATTTCTAATTTCAGCCAATTCATCATCAGTCATATTGCTGACGTCCTTTCCGTTGAGTTCATAACTTCCGGAAGTAGGGGTGTCTAAACATCCCAAAAGGTTCATCAAAGTAGATTTTCCTGATCCGGATGGCCCCATCAATGCAACATATTCACCGCGCTCAATGTCCAGATCAATTCCTTTTAAAACTTTAACCACTTCATTTCCAAGTGGAAAATCGCGGGTGATATTTCGAATCTTTATAACTAAACTCATTGGCTTTTTTCAGTATGCTTTATAGGACGCAAAGGTACCTGGGTTGTTACAAATTTAGATAAAAGTTAAAAGTAAAAGCGAAAACGAATTAGTGAAACGATAACTATTTTTACCATCAACCATCAACCATCAACCATCAACCATCAACCATCAACCATCATTCATCAACCATCAACCATCAACCATCAACCATCAACCAATTCTAATAATAAAATGCTGCTTCGGCTGTTCTTTCCTGAAAAAAACCATTCCCCATTGAAAAGTATCAATGCTTACTGTCACTTTTTCGTTTAGAATTATTTGTTGCCACGCAGCCGTCATATCTTTACTCCAGTAAATATCATCAAAAATAATGATTGAATCATTGTTCACATTTTTTAAAAGTGAATTGAAATAACCTAATGTCCGCTCACCATTGTGGTCACCGTCAATAAAAATGAGCTCATATTTTTGGGAAGTATTTTCAGAAATAAAGTCAGTGAATAGTTTTTGATTGATTTCAATATTATGCAAATTGAATTTTTCAAAATATTCCTGCGCTTTTTTTAAAGTATTTGGGCAACCTTCAACAGTCTGAATAGCGGCAAATTCATTTGAAACCGAAAGTGCAACCGTTCCCAAACCAAGGGAAGTTCCAAATTCCAAAATATTTTCAACTTTAAAATAACGAGCCAAACGGAAGAGTAATTTTTGTCGTTTCTTTTTCATCCCCGCATTTTTAACTACTGCGGAAACCTTTCGGGCGTTGCCTTTGAAAACTCTTGAACCTTGTCCGAAATCCTTCATTTCAATTGTTGAAGGATCATTTCGCAACTCTTTTCGGTAAGATTTTAAAATATCGTATTCGGAATATTTCGTTTTGTCGTTAAAACATTTCGTCACCAAATCATAAACAAAAGGCGAATGCACGCCATGCCTATTTTTGGAAAGGCGAATGAATTTTATGAAGCTTTTGGACTGATGAATCATTTTACTGCTTTAGGCTTTAAGCTATAGGCTAAAATACAAATTCCCTAAATAATTTGTTTAAAGCATATAGCATAAGGCCTATAGTAAATTAACCTTCCATCTTGGAAGATAGTTCAAACCATCGTTCTTCCTTTGTTGCAAGGACATCCATAATTTCTTGAAGTTTTATGGATTGTTTGTCTATCTCTGCTCCGTCCCAGTTTTCAGTTGCGAATTTATTTTGAAGTTCCTCACGGTTTTTTTCAAGATTTGCTATTTCCTTTTCCAGCTTGTTGTATTCTTTTTGCTCGTTGTAATTCAATTTTGCTGGGCTGGAGGAATCTTGTTTCCAATCTTTCTTTCCCTTTACTTTTGGTGCTGAATCACTGGCTTCACGTTTTTCCTGAATGTTGCTATCTTCGTAAGCTCTAAAATCTGAATAATTGCCAGGAAAATCTTCTACTTCAGTGTCTCCTCGGAAAACAAAAAGGTGATCCACAATTTTATCCATAAAATAACGGTCGTGACTTACTACCAAAAGACAACCTGGAAAGTCCAAAAGGAAGCTTTCCAAAACATTTAAGGTAACAATATCAAGGTCATTCGTAGGCTCATCAAGAATCAAAAAGTTTGGGTTTTTTATTAAAACGGTACACAAATAAAGTCGTTTCCGTTCACCACCGCTCAGTTTTTCAACAAAATCGTATTGCTTTTTTGGATCAAAAAGAAAACGTTCCAATAGCTGTGAAGCTGAAATCTGTCTTCCTTTTTTCAATGGAATATAATCGCCGTATTCGCGTATTACATCAATTACTTTTTGACCTTCTTTTATATTTATTCCTGCTTGGGTATAATAACCAAAGCGAACTGTATCGCCAACAATTACTTTTCCCGAATCCGGTTTTAAGGCGCCAGTTAAAATATTCAAGAAGGTGGATTTACCTGTTCCATTCTTTCCGATAATCCCTACACGTTCACCTCTATTGAAGTTGTATTCAAACTTATCAAGCAACATTTTATCGCCAAAGGATTTTGAAATTTTGTGAAGTTCCACCACCTTCGATCCCATACGTTCCATGTTCAATTCCAGTTGCACTTCGTGATCGTTCCGGCGTTTGCTGGCGCGATCTTTTATTTCGTGGAAATCGTCAATTCGGCTTTTGCTTTTTGTGGTTCTCGCTTTAGGCTGACGACGCATCCAATCCAATTCCTTTTTAAAAAGTTGCTTCGCTTTTCCTGTTTCGGTAGCTTCATTTTCTATACGGGCATCACGTTTTTCTAGGTAATAACTGTAATTTCCTTTGTAACCATACAGAACGCCTTCATCTAATTCCACAATTTCGTTGCAAACACGTTCCAAAAAGTAACGGTCGTGCGTAACCATAAATAGCGTGAAGTTTTCCTTTGCAAAAAGATTTTCCAGCCATTCAATCATTTCAAGATCTAAGTGGTTTGTGGGCTCATCCATTATCAGCAAATCGGGCGTGGTGAGCAAAGCATTTGCCAAAGCCAAACGTTTTTTCTGTCCGCCACTAAGCGTGGAAACCTTTGCGTGCAGATCTTCCATTTTTAATTTAAAGAGAATCTGCTTGTAGCGGGTTTCAAAATCCCAAGCGTGGTGAGCGTCCATGTTGTCGAATGCTTTTTGGTACGTTTCGGCATCATCCGGATTTTCAATGGCGTGTTCGTAAGCCTCGATTATTTTCAAGATTGGATTATCTGAAGAAAAAATAGTCTGTTCCACCGTTAATTTTGGATCCAAATCTGGTTCCTGCGGCAAATAGGCAATTTTTAAGCCTTTTCGGAAAACAACATTTCCGGTATCGGCTTTGTCATTTCCGGCAATTATATTTAGAAGTGAGGTTTTCCCGGTTCCGTTTTTTGCTACGAAACCTATTTTTTGGCCTTCATTAATTCCGAAGGAAATATTTTCAAACAAAGGGCGCATCCCGAAGGATTTGGACACATTTTCTACTGAAAGGTAATTCACGTTTTATATTTTCGGCAAAAGTACTGTAAATGTTTAATGAATAATGATTAATGAATAATTTGTTGGCATGTCTTTCAGTTTTAAAAATAAACACTACAATTGGGTAACAAATTTTTAATTCGCTCTTTTTCAGAAGTAGTGATAGGGTTGCCGACCAAAATAAGGGTTTTTAATTTTTTAAGGTTTTCTAATTGAAGTGGCATTACTTTAAGTTGGTTGTTGGAAAGTATCAAAAGCTCCAGTTCTTCTAATTTTGAAAGTTCCTCGGGCAGCGATTTTAGTTTGTTGTTATTGAGAATTAATGATTTCAAACGCTGAAAAGTGCCTATTTCTTTTGGCAGTTGTTGCAATTGGTTGTACTCCATATTCAGCTCTTCCAAATTTTTAAGTTGCGTCCATTTCTCGTTAAATTCGTTAAACTGATTATTTCCCAAATCGAGCGATTTAAGGTTTTTAAGTTCAAAAAAAGAAGAGGGCATATAGCTTAATTGGTTGTTGTCTAATTCCAAAACTTCTAAACTTTTGCAATTTTTGATGCTTTCAGGCAAAACGGTGATGTAATTAAAGGAAAGATGCAGAAACCGAAGATCTTTCAGTCTGTTTATTTCGGTAGGAACTTCAGCAATTTCATTGTTTGAAAGATTTAGGCGTATCAGATTTTTCAGTTGATTGATTTCTTTTGGAATGTATTTTAAGGAATTCTGCATCAAATTGAGCACTTCCAATTTTTTTAAACTGAAAATATACTCATTTAATGTTTCGAGGTTGTTTCCCATTAAATTGATAAAGCGAAGGTTTTTAAGATCTTTTATTGAATCTGAAACATAAAATAAATGATGGTCGCGAAGGTTTAGCTGTGTTGCATTCTTATCTTTTGTCAAGGCATCGTGAATGCTTCCATACACAGGAGCTTCCAAAGGATTTGCATTTTGTGCCAAAACCGTATTGTATAGACCAAACGCTATAAATAAAAAAATAGATAGTTTTAAAAGGCGCATTTTAGGGGAGTGGTTCATATTTAAAATTTTGTATAAGAATTATTTAAATTGAAAAAAGGACCGGTATTTTTTACCGGTCCTTAAATTCACAATTAATAAGCTAATTATTTAATGGTAAGAATTTTAAATTGACCTTTTTTGCCGTCAATTTGAATATTTAAAATCATAACATTGTTATTTGCTGTGTAATTCGAAAGATCCAATTCCAATTTTTGATTACCACCTTTTGTTTCAGCTTTTGTGCTGTAAAGACTTCTTCCTAAAAGATCATATAAATCAATATTGATTACTTTTCCTGCTTCCTTGGAGTTCAATTCTAAAGTGATTTTACCTTTGGTTGGGTTTGGATATAAGGATAGATTTTCAATTGCATTGTTTTCATCAATACCAGCTACTTGTTCAACAGATATATATTCTGTTTTAACTTCCGTATCGTTATCTCCAGCAGTGTTTGTAACTATAAGCGTAACATCATAAACGCCGGCTGAGTTATAGGAAACAACGGGAGATTGAGCAGTTGAAGAAGCAGGATTTCCACCTTCAAAAGTCCAAGACCAAGAATTTGGGTTTTGGCTTAAATCAGTAAATGTTACGCTTTCTCCTTCAGATACTAAAACCTTATCAGCCACAAATTCAGCAACTGCAGCTGCATCCACAACAATGTATTCCGTTTTTAATTCAGTATCACTAGCTCCTGCAAGGTTGGAAATCTCAAGTGTAACATCATAAGTTCCTGGTGTGCTGTAAGTAACTACTGGAGATTCATCAGTTGAAGTAGCTGGAATTCCGCCTTCAAAAGTCCAAGACCAAGAATCTGCGGTGTTTCCACTTAATTCTGTAAAAGTTACTGTAGTACCTTCAGTAATCAATACATCATCCGCCATGAAATCGGCCGTTGGCAATTGATCAACAGTTATATAATCAGATCTCAACACGGCATCGCTTGTTCCAGCAATGTTTGAAACTACCAATGAAACATCATAAGATCCTGGTGTGCTATAAGTAACTACCGGAGATTGGTCAGTTGAGGTAGCAGGTGTTCCACCTTCAAAAGTCCAAGCCCAAGAATTTGGAGTGTTTTCACTTAAATCATTAAATGACACCATTTCTCCTTCAGAAACGATAACCTTATCTGCTGCGAAATCTGCTATTGGAGCCTGAATTCCTATTTCTTCACGAAGGGCAAAAACCACTGTTGCAGAAGCGTTAAACGATACGTCGGTAAACGTTGCATCCTGTTGTGAGGCATTACTTCCACTTGGATGCTGTACCGAAAAGAAACCGTATTTATAATCTGGTGTGAATGTTAAACCTGTTGGCTCAGCACCTGTTGGCATAGAGCTGTGAAGCATTACTTTTGGATTGCTCTGCGTGTGGTCTGGACGAATTACCCAAATGTAGTTAAGTCCACCGTCTTGAAGTACCCAAAGGTTTCCTTGATCGTCAAAAGTTAAGTTGTCGTTACCATCGCCCCAAGCTTCTGTGAAAACACCTTGATCGGTATCAAGATCGTATGATTTTCCACCAACAAAAGTTTCAAACTCTGAAATGGTACTTCCGTCATCCTTAAATCTGTAAACGCGATCTTTTCCTTTTGCAGTAAAATAAATTTTACCGTCAATTGTACCAATTTCGCAATCTTCAACACCGTTGAAATCAGTTCCGCCAAGGGCGCCTGCAACAGATGAGATATTGTTTCTATCTGCTTTAGTTGTGTTTGGAACTTCAACCCACGTAGCTGTTGATGAACTTGGATCATTTCCTGAAAGAGGTAAATCCATTTTCAACACATAAACAGTACCTGCAGTAAGATCACCGGGAGTGTCCGCAACAAATTTATAAACACAGTCCGTTCCACCGTCTTCCCCGTAATATGCTGTAGTTCCGTCATTTGATACTACAACATTTTCATGGTTCATACGGCCCATTGCCCAAAGTTTTTCCTGTCCGTTTCCGTAATCCTTTACCTGTGCGGTAGCTGGATCAATTTCCACAAGCCAGCCCACGTCTTGATAACCATCGCCATTTATATCGCCAGCACTAGTGTTTTCTTCAGCAGTAACAATGGTATTCCACGGAGTAATACCTCCAGAACAGTTTCTAATTGTTGTTACCAATGCGCTGTTGTAAAGATCAACCGCTTGCGTATCGTCTAAAACCCACAGATTTGTAGTAGTATCTAAATGTAGGTCAGCAATGGAAACTCCGCCTGGGCTATTTTCGTGATTTACAGAAAGGTAACCTAGTTCGCTGCTGCCCCCAATGCCAATATACCCCGTGAAATCATGATTTCCAGGTACATTTCCACCACCAATGGTGTAAGCATCTCCTTGCTTCAAAATTTGTTGGAAATTTTGTTCAGCCGGTATAATTAAATTATTGGTTTGTCCTGTTGGAACAATGGAAGTAAAACAAGCAATATGGGGAGAAGCACAATCTACAGATAGATCTTCATAATCCTTAACATACATATCAAAACGAAGGTCTGAACTCTGCCCATCGCGGTTATGAATTTCAACAGCAATACGGTTTAGCCCATTTACAAAAATACTTTTTGGTAATTGTTGGGTGAAATAAATATTTTCGTTTATACCATCGATAATTGTTGATGAAGTAGTTAAATAATCCGTAGGTTCAGCAGGCATATTATCGCGGAAAACTTCAATACCATTCACATAAACAATTGCGCCGTCATCTCTCTTCAAACCAAATTCAACAAATTCAGCTGTATTTGCAAGATCAACTTCAATATCTTTTGAAAAGTAGTAAGTGATAAATTTATTGCCTGAATCTGGACCATATGAAATATTTGTATTTACGGGATCGCCATAACCTAAAGTTCCTTGGCCGTTAGCCCAAAAAGTATTATCGTAAACAAGATTTGTCCAGTTTTCTGCATCAAGACTTGTTCCGTTGTCTAAGTATTTCCAACGTGAATCTTTTACAACAGGATAAGGAGTTGGCTCTAAAGGTGGAAGTACAACAGTAGTACTAACGGCCATATCAAAACCAAGATCACTGCTACTTGCAGTTGCTTGATGAAGTTCTACGGCAACTACATTAGTTCCATTAACCAAAAGGTTGGCAGTAGCTTGTTGAAAGTAAGTAGATTCGTCTGAACCTCCAACAGTTGAAGATGCATAGGTGTTATATGTAATTGCTCCACCAGGCATATTCATACGGAAGGCTTCAGTACCGTTCACGTAAACAACCACACCATCATCACGGCGCACATCAAAAATTAGATCGATGAATTGTGAAGCATCAGCAATATCAAATGTATTTCTGAAATAGTAGGTTGGGTATTTATTATTTGAGTCTGGGCCAAAATTCAAAGTTGTGGTTTCAACGCCATCGCCGTAACCGAATATTCCATTGCCGGAAGTCCAGGTAGCATCGTCAAAAGCGTTTTCCTTCCACGCAGTGCCAAGATCAACTCCAGTGTCGTTGTATTTCCATTCACTCCTTGCCGGAATTGGAAATACGCCGTTTAAGGCAAGGTTTTCTGAAGTTCCATCAACACACTCAGTGTTTGTATTTGGAACTCCCAGTGTTTCGGCAGTAACGCCAAAACCCGTAAGAACGGACATTAATAAACTAACTAATAGAAATTTTTTTTTCATTTTTATTGGTTTAAAGGGTTTTGATTAAGTGTTGTAAAAGTATAGGCGGCAGATTGCCTTACAGTAACCCGAGTTTTATGGTTGGGTAAAAGCTATGTTACGGGTGTTACTAAATCCTTACCTTGAATATTGCAGTTTTTTGCAGCAAAGTTGCCTTAGCCTTTTAGGTAGAGGGTATTAAGAAAGGCTGGATTATTTATAGGAATTTGTATCGCTTAATGTTTTAATAAACGCAATCAATTCCTTTTTTTCTATCTCGGTTAAATCTAGTTTGTCTGGGGCTAGGGTTTGGTTTACAACATTCAGCCCAATGCCTGCGCCGCCACCTTCGTTGTAGAAATCGATAACTTCTTCCAAAGTTTCATAAGCCCCATTGTGAAAATACGGTCCAGTGAATTCCGCATTGCGGACGGTGGTTGTTTTGAAGGACTTTTCATAAATCCAAGCTTCTTCGCTGATGATGTTGTTTGCTATTCGGCCTTCGTCGGTATCGAGTGTTTTTGTTTTTGCATTTGGATCTTTTAGTACACCTAATATTTCCGTTTCGTTTTCACTAAAAAAAGGAGGAACCAATCCAGAGAAAGTAGGAGCGAAGTGACACGTTGCACAGCTGGCCTTCCCCATAAAAAGATTGAAACCGTTTTTTTCTTCCGAAGAGAGAACTTCAGATTCGTTGCGAACGTATTTATCAAATTTGCTATTCCAAGAAGTTAAGGAAAGCACGTATGAAGCTAACGCTTTTGAAAATTTTTCACGTGTAATTTCACCTTTTCCATAAACGGCTTTAAATTTTTTCGCATACTTTTCATCACTATTCAGTTTTTCCAAAATGTTGCTGTAAGCGGTATTGAATTCATTTTCATTAAAGATTACATGCTCTGCTTGTTGCTCTAAAGTAAAGGCGCGCAAATCGTAAAAATAACGATCTGCATAAACTGAATTAAGTAGGGTAGGCGCATTGCGAAGCACTGTTTCTCCTTGAATGCTGCTTAAAGATTTGGGAACATTATCTGTAAATGCCTTGTCTGGGTTGTGACACGAAATACAGCTCAATTCCCCATTATTGCTAATTGCAGAATCGTAAAAAAGATCTTTCCCCAAATTTTTCAGTTTAAGGTTATCTTCTTCTTTTTTCAAACCAGTAAAGAAGTAAGGATTTAAAAAATCTGCAGCAAAAATGGAGCTACTTTTGGGGTTCCAGGAAGTTGTGTTTGCCAGCGAAGTATCATTGTTTAAAAGTTGCAGGGTTCCCAAGTTTTTATAAAGCGGATCTATATAATTTTTCAGAAATGCTAAGCGATCAAAAGCGTCAAAAGATGTTGTGTTTTGCAATGACAAAATAGCGCCTTCAAAAAGGAGGTTTATTGTTTCATTTTGATAGTTTTCAGCGAAATAAACTTTCATTCCTCTCAGAGAAGATTCTGCTTCCGGTAGTGCATTCAGTGAGCCGGGTGTATCAAAACCTGTGATTCCCATCGTGAAAATACGCACCAATTGTAGGCGCAAAGCGGCAATGTCATTTTTGAAAATGTTTTTATCTTTTGGAAGCGAACTGTAAAGCATTCCATAACTTGCTTTCAGTTTTGTAGCGAGCGCTGAAATTTTTGTTCTTTCGGAAACTGCTTCTTCAGAAAAAGCCAACTCGTCCAAAACCTGTAACCCTTCGGGCTCCAAAACCACAGGGCGAGTGTTCTCTCGTTCAATATGCAACAAAGGTGCGCCGTTAAAATGCTCATTAGCGTATTCTGGATATTGGAACGAAATAAAAAACTCTATTTTCTTGTATTCATTTCGTGCGGCAAGCATCGCTTTTTGAAGGGAATCCTGATTTGTTTTTCCAAGTTTAAAATCGGTTGCAACTTTTTCCAGTGTTTCAGTAGTTTTTTTGAACTGTGAAGTTTGTTGCTGTAGAAAACTGAGTTTTGTAAATTCTTTATTGTCTGGGGAAAATGAGTAAAACAAGAAAACGCTGAAAGCGGAGAGAACTACAAGAGCAAAGCTAATATTTTTGGAATGGGGCATGTATTTCTTCAATTTTAGGATTTCTAACAATTGCCGAAAGTAAAAATCGTTGATGCGCGCTGCGTTATTTTAAGATTAAATAACCATTAAATTAGCCGTGAAAACCTAAGTATACTAAAGGAAAAGAAAATATGTTTCATTATTAAGTTTGATACTTTATATTTGCTCATTAACAACCCTGCCTTTATGAAGCTTACTTATGTATTGCTGTTTTTGATTGTGGCTTTGTGCGTCACTTCCTGTGTAACTACCAAGCAACTTACCTATTTACAGGAAAACACGAGCAGTACGGATACTTTGGCGCTTTTGCGTAAAAGGCAAGAGCCTTACCGACTTCAAATAAATGATTTGTTGAGCATACGGGTAAAGGCTTTAGACCAAGAAACTGTTGGTATTTTTAATCCCATAAACGACGCCAATCCAAATGCAACAGGAGAGGAAAAATTGTATTACGACGGTTTTGTAGTGGATGATCACGGCAATATTCGCATCCCAAGTTTGGGAGAAATGAATGTTTTGGGCTATACTGTGGATGAGGTTCGTCTAAAGTTGGAAGAAGTTTTATTAAAGGATTATTTTAAAGAAGAGGCCAATATTTTTGTCACAGTGAAACTGGCGGGAATCCGCTACACTATTAATGGTGAAATAGGCAGCCCGGGTTCCAGAATTATTTATAGAGACCAAGTAAGCATTATGGAGGCTATTGCAAATAGTGGTGATATTGAACTTACGGGCGATAGGAGTGATGTGGTGATAATTCGACAATATCCTGCTGGGCAGAAGGTACATCATATAGACCTTACAAAGCTGGAAGCGATGAATTCCCCTTATTACTATGTAAAACCTAATGATTTGATTTTGATAAACCCATTGCCTCAGAAATCATTAGGTACGGGTACCACCGGACTTCAGTCTTTTACTACTATTGTAACAGTTACTTCAGCATTGGTTACCATCATTTTATTGTTCACCAGATTATAAAGAAACATGAGCGAGGAATTCGAAATAAACGAAGCCCATTCCACCTTTGATTTTAAAGGATTTCTTTTTAGGTTGCTACACCATTGGCCGCTGTTTCTTATTTCGTTGGCTATTGCTTTTTCCATTGCTTATTACATCAATGTTCGCAAACTTCCCATTTACCAAATGGAGAATATGGTTTCCATCAAGGATGACCAAAACCCCTTTTTTACTACCAATACAAGCCTAACCTTCAATTGGGGCGGAACTACAGATAAAGTAAATACGGCCGTAATTACCTTGCAATCACGATCGCACAATGAAAAGGTGGTAGAGCGACTTCAGTATTATATGGATTATTTGCGCGAAGGGAAATACCAACAAGTGAATGCGTATAAACAAACGCCTTTTTTTGTGGGAGTGGACACCACCAAATCGCAAATGCTAAATCAGCAAATAAAGGTTGTTTTTAGGGATTCAGTGAATTTTAATTTAAGTGTTGCCTTTGAAGAAGCTAAAAATATTAGTCTTCAAAATTTTTCTACAAAGGAAAAATCAAGCAAGTTTGTGGACGCGGGTGAGTTTTCGAAAGATTTTAAAATTGGTCAGCCCATATCCTTACCCTTTTTTAATGGCACATTTATGCCAAATCCGGAAGTGGTTTCAAAACCAGGCACACCTTATTATATTGTTTTCAGAAATTATGATGGAGTTGTAAGGCGGTATTTGGGTATTCGCGTTGACCCTGAAAGCAAAGGTTCTTCAGTTTTGAAAATGCGTCTTACTGGAAACAACAAGGCTGAATTGGTGGATTATTTAAATACATCCGTGGAAGTGCTTAGCGAAAATATGCTAGAGCGCAAAAACCTTTTTGCTACTAAAACCATTAAATTTATTGACAGTAGTCTTGCTATAAAATCTACGGAACTTTCAAACGTGGAAGACGAGCTTAACACATTCAAAAACAAAAATGCCATCTTCGACCTTGCAAGTGAAGGTTCAGAAATAAATGCTAAGCTTAACGAATTAGATCTTCGGAAGGAAGCCGTTAATCGTGAATTGAATTATTACAATACGCTACAAGATTACTTGGTTAACCGTTCAGACTATCGCGATGTGCCCGCACCTTCTGTAGCGGGTATTTCTGAAGCTAGTGTAGTCACGGGAGTGGGGAAGATTTTAGTCCTTGCTGAAGAGCGCAACAAACTTCAATACTCCTTTAAAGAAGGCGCACCAATTTTTAATGATATTGATAGAAAGATTGACGCTGTTAAAACGGTTTTACTTGAAAATATTCGTTCTTCAAAAAGCTTAAAAAGCCAAGAAATAAGTTCTATTAATCGAGATATTGGAATCAAGGAGAGTGAAATTAGAAAGCTTCCAAAAGAACAACAAGACCTTTTAAACATTGAGCGACGCTACAATCTTAGCCAAGGTACTTACAATTTGTTTTTGGCGAAAAGGAGTGAGGCAGGTTTGGTGAAGGCTGCAAACGTTAGCGATGTATTAATAATAGATTCCGCAAAAGATACAGGCGGCGGACAAATAGGGCCCAATACACAACTAAATTATATGATGGCTGGTCTTTTAGGGCTTTTCCTTCCATTATTGATTGTCTTTGTGAGGGTATTCTTTGATACCAAAATCAGCAACGTTAAGGAATTGAATCGTATTACGCCCATACCATTACTTGGCATACTTGGAAAAAGTAACATGGATTCTAATCTTGTTGTAATAAACAAACCTAAATCTGCCATTGCAGAATCCTTTAGGGCACTCCGATCCAGCTTGCAGTTTATTTATAAGAAACAAGGAATAGAAGGAGCCAAAACTGTGCTTGTAACAAGCTCGGTAAGTGGGGAAGGCAAGACTTTCTGCTCCATAAACCTTGCCTCAGTTTTTGCTTTAAGTGAGAAAAAAACTGTATTGGTTGGGCTTGATTTAAGAAAACCAAAAATATTTGGCGATTTCAATATCAATAACTCCGTGGGTGTGGTGAATTATTTAATCAATCAAGCAGATATTGATACTATAATAAGCAAGACCGAAATTGAATATTTAGATGTAATTCCCTCCGGTCCCATTCCACCAAATCCTTCTGAGCTTTTAATCAGCGAAAAGTTAGATGAACTTATTGATAGACTGAAAGAGCGATATGATTATATTATCCTCGATTCACCTCCACTAGGATTGGTTTCGGATTCACTGGAACTTATAAAGCATGTAGATGCCACACTCTACATGGCGCGATACAATTATACTCACAAAAACATGTTCACTTTCGTCAACGAAAAGTATAAAACTGGGGAAGTGAAACATATTAGTATAGTCCTTAATGACTATGTTGAAAAATCTGGTAGAGGCTATGGTTACGGCTATGGATATGGCTACGGTTATGGAGGGTATGGTGGCTATGGCAACTACAGCAATGGCTACCACGAAAATGTGAAATCCCTGACGCTTTTGGATAAAGTTAAGAAGTTTTTTAAGAAAAAGTAACATTTCCCCTAAATCCCCTCTTTAAAGAGTGTACTTCTGATTATAACTGCAATTATAAATTAATTTCAAATCAAGCTCCTTCCTTCGAATGGAGGCTGGGAGGGATGTTTTTAAATTTAACAGCATATTTTACTTTAAAACTCGTAATTTTGCCGACCAAAGTAACGAATCATCGTTAAAAACCACAGAAACACTATACTTTATAGCTTTAATATAATGAAACAAAACCCCACAATTGCAATAATAGGCCTTGGTTATGTAGGTTTACCTCTTGCTGCCGCTTTTGCAGAGAAGTTTAAAGTAATTGGATTTGATATCAATTCGCAGCGAATTAAGGAGTTGCAAAATGGCGTGGACAACACCCTAGAACTGTCTTCTGAAGAACTGAAAAAAGCTTTTTCGCAAACTGAAAATAAAGGACTTTCTGTTACTGATGATGCTTCAAAAATAGCAGCTGCCACTGTGTATATTGTAACAGTGCCAACACCAACAAACAAATACAACCAGCCTGTGCTTATTCCGCTTCAAAAGGCTAGTGAAACGGTTGGGAAATTACTAAAGGAAGGCGATGTGGTTATTTATGAATCTACAGTTTATCCAGGAGTAACCGAAGATATTTGTGTTCCTATTTTGGAAGAATATTCACATTTAAAATTCAATGAAAACTTTTTCGCTGGTTATTCTCCAGAAAGAATCAATCCAGGAGATAAACAACATACTGTTACCAAGATATTAAAAGTAACCTCCGGCTCTACACCCGAAGCAGCAAAATATATAGACGAGCTTTACGCTTCAATAATTACAGCGGGCACCCATTTAGCGCCTTCTATAAAAGTAGCTGAAGCCGCAAAGGTGATAGAAAACTCACAGCGAGATATTAACATTGCCTTTGTGAATGAGCTTTCCAAAATCTTTCGATTGTTGAATATAGACACTCAAGATGTTTTGGAAGCAGCAGGCACCAAATGGAACTTTTTAAAATTTACCCCCGGCCTAGTTGGCGGTCATTGTATAGGCGTTGACCCATATTATTTGGCGCAAAAAGCACAAGAAGAAGGGTATAATCCTGAAATTATTTTGGCGGGAAGAAGGATGAACGATGGTATGGGTAATTATGTAGCCCAAGAGGTGGTTAAATTAATGATCCAAAAAGAATGTAAAGTAAAAGGAGGCCATGTGCTTGTTCTTGGAATTACTTTTAAAGAAAACTGCCCGGATATTAGAAATAGTAAGGTAATTGACGTTATACAAGAATTGCGTAAATACAACCTTAATATAGATGTTTACGATCCTTGGGCGAAAGCTACCGAAGTTTCTAATGAGTTTGGATTGCGTTTATTAACCGAAGAATCACAACTAAAACAAAATTATGAAGCTATTATCTTAGCGGTTGGCCATAAAGAATTTTTACATTTTCAAATTGAAAAACATAAAGCTTCCCCATCGGTTGTATTTGATGTTAAAGCTTTTTTTGATAAAAGCATTGTCGATGGATGTTTATAGTTGTCAGTTATCGGTTGTCAGTTTTGTGTTTTTATTTTTTTGTTATAAGCCATAATAATCGAAATGAAAAGTTATAAGGATCTTGATATTTATAATCTGGCTTTCGAATATGCGATTGCTGTTCATAAAATGACTGGACAGCTTCCATCAATCGAGAAGTACGAACAGGGTTCCCAAATAAGAAGGTCAGCAATGTCTATAAAAGATAATATTGTTGAGGGGTATGGAAGACGACGCTACAAACAGGATTTTATTAAGTTTTTGGTTTACGCCCACGCATCTTTATTAGAATGTTTATCGCAATTAGAAATGTTGAACACTTTATATCCCGAAATTTTCCTTTCAGATTTAATTACCAAATATGAGTTATTGGGAGGTAAAATACATTCGTTTATTAATTATGTAGAAAAGGAATGGAAGGTTTAAAAGTTCTCAGTTTTGAGTTGTCGGCTATCAGTTATTTTTTTTAAATTTTAACCCACAACCCACAACCCACAACCCACAACCCACAACCCACAACCCACAACCCACAACCCACAACCCACAACCCACAACCCACAACCCACAACCCACAACCCACAACCCACAACCCACAACCCACAACCC
>JBBSOQ010000010.1:0-102513 GCA_038259585.1 Flavobacteriales bacterium
AACAAAGAACTGAGGTAAAAAACAAGACTTTTCTTCATTAATTTTTGACATTATTATGTTTGGCTTACAGATTGAAAAAATAGATCTGTAAGCTATTTTTTTTATTTTGAACTCAATTATTTTACCGCAAGCACCGAAACGAATTCTGCATCATAAGGAAGCCCTGATTTTGCGATAGCAAAACACTGTTTCAAGAGCTTATTTGCAACTGCTATAAGCGCGAGCTTCTTACTCTTCCCTTTGTTGATGATACGTTCGTACAGATCACGGCACGCCTTGTTACACTTACAGGCATTGAAGGCGCAAAGAAATAATAGGTTGCGAAGTTTCTTATTGCCAACCTTACTGATCCTGCTACGACCACGCACGCTACTTCCAGATTCCCTAATAGTAGGCGTGATGCCCACATAACTACAAAGTTGTGCTCCCGTCTCGAACTTAGAAAAACCATCGGTTACCACAATTAAAAATAAAGCTGTCTTGGTACCTATGCCTGGAACAGTCTGTAAAAGCGTCAGCTGGTGCTGCTGCTCTTTTTTTACCAATTCCAATAGACGTTCTTCTATTCCGGCAAGCTCTTTGTCTAAGTGTTTTTTATCCCGCTTTAAAGAACGGTACACGAACTTTGAAGGTATTCCTAAAGTTTCCTCACCATGCATTTTGTTCTTAGTAGCAGTGCGTTTTTTAAGGTAACTGTCCATCAAGCGGAACAGCTGCAAACACTCCGCCTGCACATCGGTAAGGGCATTGTAAAGTGGAACTTCATTGGTAAGGGCATACTCGCAAATGGCCTTTGCATCGCTCTTGTCCGTCTTTACCTTGGCAAGCTTCATCTGTATAAAACGTTTTACAGATAAGGGATTTACAACAGATACCACTACATTGTTTTTAAAAAGAAACTGTGCAAGCCTGTAATGGTAATAGCCCGTGGCCTCCATCACTACCAGTGATTCTTTTGGGATTGACTTTAAAAAGGAAGCAAATCCCCTTTCATCATTCTTGAACTGGTCGTGGCCACTGGCACTGCCGTGCACGTCAAAGACATCCTTGCTGATGTCAACTCCAAAAGTTTCCTTATATTTATTCATAGGAAAATAATTTATGAAAGAACCAGCTACTTGGGTCACAACAACTTGAAAACGAGGTCTAGGCCTCACAGAACTGAACGTGATTTAAGTAGTAAAAGAGCGGGGATTATCAATGTTGCCGAAGTCTAAAAGCTTCACCGTGTATAGTAACCTTACTCCGCTCTTTTGTTCTTTCTGATTAATACTTAAAGTTAACTGATTTATTAAAAATCAAACTTAAGCCGTATATAACCTATGATTTGTTCTGTGCTCATTTGGAAAATCCTGCGGATTTCCCAAAGCCAGTTTTTATTTGGAGAGGTTCGTGCTAAATCAAGCCACAGCTCATATACATAAACGTTAGCACCAATTTGAAAGAATGAATACTTTTCATGACATAAAATATAGAACTACCTTAATTGTCTTCACTGCTCTATTACTTCAAATTGTTGGATGTAAACAATTACCTGAAAAATCCGAAGAGACTGAGGAATTAAGTAAAGTGAATTTTCATCATGTCCATCTAAATGTTACAGACAGAGATTCAACTATTGCATATTATCAAAAATATTTTGGTGCAACTCAAGTAAAATACCGAGATCGAACGGATGCTCTTTTTACGGAAAAATCGTTTTTATTGATGGACCAAGTCGATACTGCACCATCAACCCATTTGGGTTCTAGTTTATGGCATATTGGTTGGTCAGGTGTAGATGGTCAATCTGAGTTTGACTGGAGAGTCAATGAGGGAATAGCTGTACATACCGAGATTACACCTCTTGGTGATAATTTTTGGATGTATTTTCTTGGTCCAGAAAATGAAGTCGTAGAAGTTTATACTGGAAACAAAAATCATAGGTTTGAACATATCCACCTACTATCATCTGATGTTAACAAAACTATGGACTGGTTCAAATCTAATTTGGGCTTGATTCCAGTTTATGAAGAGGCAAAACAATGGCAAAACAACTCGCTTAGGTGGAAATGGAATTTATTAACCGTCAATAATATTAATATCATTGTGTTTGGCAAACCAGTTGAAGAAGAATCATGGTGGTCTAACAAAGAAATTAAACCAACAGATGGTAGCTCAATCGATCATATTGGTTTTTCAACTGAAAATATTGAGTTTCTAATGAATATAATGAGATTTGATGGGTTAGATATTGTGCATGATATAAAAATTGATCCTATTTATGGTATGAAAAGTTTTTTTGTTAGAGGTCCTGACAGTCTGCTGGTCGAAATAGTAGAGGAAAAGTCAATCCCTGAAGGTATCTGGCGCTGATAATACGAATAGACCACAGATTTGAATTAGTGACCAATGAGAAATATAAATGATTAAAAAATAGCCGATAACAATACGTATAATTAATGTTGGTTTTGTTCTGAAATTCAAAGTTTTGGCATTTAACAAGCCAAGTGCTAAACCGAAAGTTAAGTGCTTCGGAATTCGTCACTAATCATACGCTTAACGTTGGCAATACCCCAACCCTCTACCCTATCTGTAATTGGGATTCCTGTATTAGGGCGATTTCCCTTTGAGCTTGTTCCAAATCCTGTTCAAATTGAGTTATATTTTTTATAATATATTTTGCCGACAACACCCGATAATGCGCAATTCCATCTAAAAGATTCTCACCAAACTTTTCCCAGTTTTTAAAATCGCGTGCAGTTGGTGTATAAGTTCGTTCTATTTCCTTTTTCAGAAAATCTATGTACAGCCTTAATTCTGTTATAAACATAGATGCTCTATTAGCGTTTTGCATTATATTTTTCCGGCCATAAATATGATTGGTCATTTCTTGAAGGCTCGCAATTTTAGAGAAATTTATAATATTCGGACCTGGACAAATGGTTACAGCTTTTAGTTTCTTTAAAAAAGGTTCGTCATACTTTGTTGGGGCAGCATTACTCAGCCCGATGCAAAGACATTCCTTGCTCAATACATCATCTACTTGTTGTTGATATTCCCTTTCAGGCAGTTCAAAAGTTTTTAATTGTTCCAACTTCAACTTTTGATATTTGGTTGAAGCGGTACATATGGGCGTTTTGGTAAATTCCGTATTCGATTCTAACAGTTTTTCAGTACACGGGCTGCCTGGTTTTTCGTTTTTAATTCTATCTAATCGTTCCGTTTCGGCGGTGGTTCCTTTTAAGTAATTAAATTCAACACCAAGCGGCGATGCTTTGCTGCGTACAACATCCCTTTCCTTAGATTGGGCTAATAATTCTATAGTTTTTTCGTCAACCGTGGTGGCTTCAGGACACAATAAAAACGGGGTGCCCCAGCCTGTGCCGTCCACTTTATAATAGTTTCGCAACAAATTGTCTTCTTCACTGGTTCCAATTCCACCTTGCACAGTTACTTTTATTGGATGTGGTTTTTCAAAACCTTGTTTTCCTTTAGCAGTAATGGCAGGATTGTAAAGCTCAAAAAGGCTGTCCTGCAATTCTTGCTTTTTCATTTTAAACTCTTGAAGAATTGGTCCCATCAGTAAACCATGGGTAGCAAAGACGTGACCGCCACAATTTAGTCCAGATTCAATTCGGAATTCACTTACCCAGATTCCCTTTTTGGCTAAATATTTTCCTTGAATTAATGCTGAACGATAATCGCTTACTTTAATAATTACTTTTTTATGAAAACTGCCCCATTCATAGGCATCAAATGCTGAAAAGCCTTCCATATAATTGTAAAGACGCGGATTCATTCCTGCGGAAAGAACGACCGAAGAATTGCTTAAATCGCAGTCCGCATATCCTTTTAAAGCTGTAACTGCGTCCGACCCATTTTCTATGGGCTGCTTACTTTTATCTAATTGATCTTTGTCCACTTTGGTCATAATATTGACTTCAATAGAACCAGGAACTAGATTTTTCCTGAGGAAATCTTCAACATTTTCTTTTTCTGCCGTATCTGAAAGTGAAAACCATTCTTTGTATTTTTCTTTCAAAAGGCTGCTTTCGGGAAGCATTTCAAAATATTTCACAATATCTGAACCTGTTTCGAAAGCAGAAGCTTTCAGTTTCTCCATTTTAGAATTTACGATGCGCTGCATTAAATTGAGGTAATCTGTAATTCTGCGCGCCCTATAATTTTCTTCCTTTACAGTAATAGGCGTATAAGATTCATTATTTTTCTGGTAATAATATTTCCGCATTACCTCTATTAAATTGTCTTCAATAATAGAGAGTGTAGAATTTATGCCGAAGTGAGCAACTTTTATTGGAGAATCTATTGTGAAAGCAATTCCCATCACGGGAATGTGAAAACTGTGTGGGCTTGTAATCTGCATTTATAAAATAATTTAGATTGAAAAGCAGTAAATGTGAGAAATCTAATTAGCTTAAAATATGATTATGATCATAAAAAATACCTTTCTATCTTTTATTTAAAAATCTTTCTTTTTCGCAATGCGCCAAATAAAGAAAGTTGGCACTAAAACCCAAAGTACTAATAGTCCGGAAGACAATATCAAACCGAAACTAGTTCCAAAGAATTTTTGAAAGACCGCTCCAGTATACCCCAAAAGTGCAGAAATATCAAGTTTTAAAAGAATCATTACACGAGACAAATCAATAGGGTTCAGCATGGTAGCGAACAATGAAAATTTATCCAAAGGATACTCTTCAAAATATAGTAATGACATCAAAAAGATTCCGTCATAAATAACTGCCATAAACAACCAAAGAAGAATAGCGTATCCAAAACCTTTGATTCTATTTTCGTTTGAAAGCGCAATTACAAAAGCCAAGGCTGTGAAAATAAAGGTCAAAAATGCGCCAGTAATTAGTAGAAGGGAAAAATCCCAAATAGCACTACTGTTGAATATTCCATAAAAAATAAAAGGTACTCCCAAGCCAATCACCAAACTCATAGAAAGCGAGGTAGCAACTCCGAAATATTGTCCTAAAAATATGGAGCTCCTTTTTACGGGTTGGGCTAACAGTAGTTCCGTAAATTCACGGGAATTGTAATAATACATTACCCCGAAAATTGTTCCTATGAGCGGCACCAGAATAATGATTACGTTCATCAAGGTGATAACTGCTTTTGAGAGGTCGTTGTTTAAAAACAAAAGCACAATACCCAATAGCAAATAGAAGAGAAAGTAGACGTAACTCCAACGGCTGCGTACCAAATCGTAAAAACTGTATTTTAGTATTTTAAGCATAACTAGCGGATAAAATGGAGGCTATTGCGTGTTCAAAATCGGGTTGTTCGGTCTTTGATTTCAGTTCTGAAATAGTTCCTTTAAAGTAAATTTTCCCTTCCAAAAGGAAAACAATTTCGTCCGAAACTTCTTCAACAAAACTTAAAATGTGAGACGTAATTAAAATTGTCTTTCCTTTTTCTTTTTCAGAATTGATTAGGTTTTTCAATCGCAAATGTGAAATGGGATCTAGGCCATTTGTAGGTTCGTCTAAAATTAACAGTGGACTGTCAAACATAAAGGCAAGCACCAAGTTTACTTTTTGTTTGGTTCCACCGGATAGATTGGCCAGTTTTTTATTTAGAAAAGGTTGCAGTTTGAAAAGGGCAATCAATTCTTCATCTTTCGTAGCTTTAGAATCGCGCAAATCTTTAATCATTGCTATAAGTTCGCTCACTTTCAAGTTTCCGGGGAAATTTGCTATTTGAGGTAGGTAATCAATTTCGGTTCGGTATTTAAAGTTGTTCTTTAGTGTTTTTCCATTGATTAGAATTTGCCCAGAATCTTGCAAAACCATTCCTAAAATACATTTTATCAATGTAGTTTTTCCTGAGCCATTTGGGCCCAAAACGGAGAAAATTCCGCCGCGATCAATGGTAAGGTCAATGCCTTTAAGCACTTCGTTTTTACCAAACTTTTTGTATAGTTCCTTAACTTCTATCATGGTTTATCTTTCTCATTTTTGGGTTCTCATCCACCAAATTATCAGGTGTGAAAACGGGGGAAACTTTTTCTGAAAAATCAATTATATCAATAAAAAGACTTCGTAATAAAATAATGGTTTCCGGCGTGCGGTTAACGATGTATGAAAACAGTTTTACAGGTCGATAAGGAATGTCGCCAATGCCATTTTTGTTGAGATCATAGCCAGTATAATTACTCCAAAAATTATTGTTGAACACATTGTCGTTTAGGTTGCTATTGTATGAAATATCAAAGGAATTATACAGAAAATTATTCTCAGTAAAAGAATTGGTATAGCAAGCGCCTCGAACCTTTATAGCCCAGCCGTTACTTATGAAATCATTGCTTGAATATTCAATGCGGTTACTACCTTCAATGTTGATGCCTACTGTATTTTCCTGAAAAACATTGTCGGTTATTTTGGCATCGTTAATTTCTTTTAACAAAAGTCCGAAGGCTGCCGTACCCCAATTTTCCTTAAAGACATTATGGTTCATATCCACAAACTTTGAAAACATCACGGCCACTCCTGCCCCATTGTTCTCAAAAATATTATAGTCATAAACATTATGGTTGCTGAACATAAAATGAAGTCCGTACCGCAGATTATTTTTACTTACATTATTGCGGATTATAATGTTGTCTGAAAATTCTAGATAGATTCCATCACGCACATTCTGTACATTATTTCCACGCACTTCAACACCTTTGCAGTACCAAAGTTGGATGCCATTGCCGGAATTATATTCGTTTACGGCATCACCTTTTATTTTGTTGTTCAGTACTTTTCCGTTGTTGGATTTTTCAAGATATATTCCGAAGAAAAGTTTTTCGAGTTCAAGATTTTGTATCAAAAAACTATCTTTCTTTATTACGCGAACTGCGGCATAATCTGCTGTATAGCTTGTGCCAACATTTATAATTTTGAAACCGTCTACGGTAACATTATCTGCAACAATTTTTATTATTTCGCCTCTGTCTTCGCCATCAATTGTGGGAAGGTTCTCGCCCAATAGAATGATGCTTTTGTCAATAATGATATTTACTTCTTTGTAAATTCCTTTTTTCACCAGAACCGTATCACCATCTGAAGCTTGGACAATCCCTTCCTGAATTGTTTTCACAGGACAGGAACTGCAAACGATTATAGTTTTTGCAAAACCTTGGGCTGTGCAAAAAACCAAGAAAACGAAAGCAAATATGTGAAGTGTTTTTTTCAATTTTGAAATAAAATTAGTCAACAAAAAGATGAAGATTCTGAATTTAACGGATAATCAAAAATTTGGAATTTTCCACTGCTTCTACCCAATGCGTTGTTTCTTTTGGGAACTTAAAATCCTGATGGGTTTTAAGATTAAATATTTCAGAATTAATATGAAAATTTATTTCGCCTTCCAAAACAATTAATTGTGCATCCCGCGGCGCAGTATGTTCGGGAAAAATTGCGCCATTTTCTAGACTAATAAGAAGGGTTTCTGCTGGGCCGTTGTTCAGTTTTGATACTTGAAGCTTGTTGAAACCTTGGTTTTTAATGGTATTATTTATTTGATACATAGTGTTATTTTTTTAAATGATTTTGGATTTCTTCCCAAGTATATAATTCTCCTGTGAATTTTTCCTTTCCTTTTTGGGCTGCAATTTCATTTTCAAAAGCTGAAAGATTCGCACCCATTGGGCTTGAAATTTTATTGCTCACCAAGTAAGTAGCCATTGTTGCGTCCATTAATTGTCCCGGTTGATCAAAATCTGCAGTTAAATACAGCGCGATTTCTGTGTCTTTCATTTCATCCTGTAAAGAATGGATCATACATTCTATCGCGTCAAATTTATAAGCTTTCCCTTTTGTAGTTACTAATTGTGATGCATGTTGCCTGTCCACAATTGCCATATTACAGTAATGGCAAGCATCTGTGCCATATTCTATATTTTGGGGGCTCACGTTGCAAGAAACTAGCAAAGTGGTAATAAAGCCCAAAAAGATGAGATTTTTCATTACGTAGTTTCAGTTTTTAAAGATGATTTTTTAGTTATTTTCTTGTATTCTTTCTTTCCAACGAAAAACGCTACTATGGTCATCATCATACCGACAAACATCATATATGCGCCAGTTGCTGGCCAAGAATCTACATCAAAATTAAGCATTTTTTGATAGCCTATTAACGGCGGTTTGTAGCTCATTGGGGTACCATCTGGGTTTAGCAATTTCATAATAGCTTTTGGATTTAAATCGGTTCCGTATTCCATAAGCCATGAATTGAAGTCATACATTCCCATTACACCTAAAACAGACATTAAGAGAAACCAACCTATAAACCATTTGTAGCTCACTTTTCCAAAGAAACCTAGCAAACCAATAATTACTCCTAGAGCCACCATAGCGCCTATTACCATTGGAAATACTTGAAATTCCCACATGTCTTTAGGCTCGGGGATGGTTTTCATCCCTATATAATGGTTCAAACCATCAATATTTTGGATGTCAAACTCCTGTACGCCCTGTATTCCTTCAATATAAATATTCATTCCCAAGGGGTCTGGATATTGGGGTGCACCAAGCATAATATTCCACAATGGGAATTTAAAAAGACCCAATAGTAGCAAGGAGCCAATTATCATTATTATTCCTGCTTTTTTCATTTTTAAAGATTTAAGATGTGAGATGAAAAAGAAAATATAAATTGTTCAGAACTTTGGTCTCACTTCTAAAGTCTAAAGTCTAACTTCTTATAAAAAGACGGGGGATATCAACAACCCCCGTCTTTTTTATTGAAAATACCTTTAATCACTAATCAGGTATTTCTCCAACTAAAAACATCTTTTTAATCTTCGCCCAGAGACCATTTAAGCTCTGTTCCAGAACTTGCTGGACTTACACGAACATAACCTTGCATCTCTTGGTGCAATGCGGAACAGAAATCTGGACAATAGAATGGCCATACTCCTGGTTGTTTTGGGTACCATACGAAAGTTTCAGTCTGTCCTGGCATAATCAATAACTCAGAAGTGTTGGCACCAATCATACTAATACCGTGTGGCACATCATAATCTTGCTCGTGGTTTGTAACGTGGAAGAAAACTTTATCACCCACTTTCACTCCTTCAATGTTATCTGGATTAAAGTGGCTACGGATCATCGTCATATAAATATGGACTTCGTTGCCTTTGCGCTCTACCCTTGCATCACCATCAGTAAGTGTAGCATACGGGTGTTTGTTTTCTGACAATTTGAATATCTGTCTTGAATTTTTTGCAATAATCTCTGCAGGAATACCAGCAGCATAGTGTGGCTCTCCAATGGTTGGAAAGTCCAACAAAAGCTCCATTTTGTCACCACTAATATCATATAATTGCGCAGACTGGGTTACTTCTGGTCCTGTTGGCAAATAACGGTCTTTGGTAATTTTGTTTAAAGCAATAAAATACTTACCGAAAGGTTTGCGAGAGTTTCCTCCAGGAATCATCCCGTGACCTACGGAATAGTAAGTAGGTTGACGATCTACAACTTCCCAAGTTCCAAGTTTCCATTTTACCACTTCGGAAGAGATAAAGAAAGTTGTATAAGCATTTCCTTTTCCATCAAACTCTGTATGCAATGGACCTAAGCCTGGTTGCTTAACGGTACCTGCAAGTACATCTTCAAATTTCAAGATTGGAATACCATAAGCTTCACCATCAAACTTCTTTTTTTCAATAGCGTCAAGCATTTTGGTAAAAGAGTGAACCGTTAAGTCTGCAGAAAGTTTTCCATTCCCTACAATGTATTCTCCAGTTGGATCAACATCACAACCGTGTGGAGATTTTGGAGTTGGAAGGAAATACACAGCGCCAGGAACATCCAATGGGTTTACAGTAAGTACTTCTTTCAACAATGTTGAAGTAGCTGAATGGGTTTCATCATTATAAACGTTGTGTGCGTAATTGGCAGCAACTTTTGTTCCACCGCCATTGTTCACGTATTCCTCAATTTTTTTCCAATTTACGGCTGCAATAAAATCTTTATCGTTTTGTGACGCGTTCACTTCTAACAAAGTGTTAGCCTCTTCAGTGTTATAAGTTGTAAAGAAGAACCAACCGTGGGATTTATCACGACCTGGGTGAGAAAGATCATAATCGAATCCAGGCATCAACAATTGAAATTTAATTGCCATACGGCCACTTTCAGGATCAACACTAATGAAAGATAGCGCGCCTTTGAAGTTTCCTTTATATTCATTTATAGGCATATCGCGCTGCGGGATAGGCACTGAAAATCGTGTTCCTGCAACTACATATTCTGTGTTTTCAGTAACAAAAGAAGAACTGTGATTACCTGCACTGTTTGGCACTTCCAGAATCTCAGCAGTTTCAAAAGTTGTTAAGTCAATACGTGCTATTCGTGGCGTATTGTTTTCATTTATAAAAACCCAACGCCCATCCAGTTCACCATTTGTTTGTGAAATGTCTGGGTGGTGGCTATCTCCCCAAGGCACAAAGCCATAAGATGTTTCCAACATAGGTTTACTTTCTTCATTGTAACCATACGCCTTTTCAGGATCTTGTGAAAATACAGGAATCACTTTAAACAAACGCCCTGATGGTAAGCCATATACAGCAAGTTGCCCACTAAATCCACCTGATACAAAAGCATAAAACTCATCATGATCACCGGGAGCTACGTACACTTTTTCAGCGGCATTGGTGGCCAAACCACCCTGCCCTTTATTTCCTCTTTTGTTTCCATTGTTACAGCTCACCAAACCAGCGACCATAATTAGGGAAACCAAAATATTAATTGTCTTTTTCATTGTTCTGTTGTTTAAATTATATTATTCAATTGGTTAATTTGCGGGTAAAATAACTTTGTCCACCACGTGTACTATTCCGTTTCCGGCAGGTATGCTTGCAATAATTTTAGCACCGCCTACAAATACATCTTCACCTATTACCTCAACGGTTACATTTTCACCACCAGCTTGACCTAATTTTTTAAACTTTTTCAAAAAGTCTTTAGAATAGTTTCCGGGGGTTACGTGGTTTTTTAAGATGTAAGCCAGTTTTTCCTTGTTTTCTGGTTTTAGTAACTCTTCCACGGTTCCTGCTGGCAAGGCTTCAAATGCAGCATTTGTAGGTGCAAAAACCATCAATGGGCCTGCATTTACCAATGAGTTTTCTAAGCCTGCTGCTTGAACTGCGGCTACAAGTGTGGTATGATCTGGCGAGCCGATTGCAATTTGAAGTACATTAGGCTTAGATTCATCGTTTGCGATAAAAGCTTGACCCTGTTTTCCCGTCTGGTCATTGCTTGTGGAAGTTTCCAAAACGGTTTCTTCCCCTTCGGTTTTTGTTTCGTTTTTACAAGCTGAAAACAAGAGTATTGCAGCTGAAAAAAATAGCAGTTTGATGGTAGTTTTCATTTCACTTCTGGTTTTTAAAACCTTGCAGGGTATAGACCCCGCAAGGGGCTTGGTTGTTTAAGTGTATATAGATTAAAGTGTTCTAAAATATTCTAATACTTGTCGTGCTTCTTCTTCAGTCAAGTTTTGATTTGCCATCGGCGAACCGTTGAACTCTATTAAAAGTGCTTTGGCTAGTGGATCTTTTTTGATCATATCTTCAGGATCCAAAATCATATTCATAATCCATTCTGGGGTACGTCTTTTCAAAATATCTTTTGGAGCGGGACCGATGAATTTTTTATCCGGTTTGTGGCAAGCCATACATTTTGTTTTATAGACTTCCATTCCTTTAGCGGCCATTGCTTGATCAATTTCAGCGGGCAGCTCCAAATTTTTAATTGGTCCAACTCCCTTGTTGGTCAAATCGATTGTTTCCGAAGGTTTCGAAGTTGTTGCTGCTGTTTCTTCTTTTGGAGTTTCGGTAGCGGCTGGTTTTTGGCCAATTTGAATGCTATCATTCTTTTTTTCTTCTTTTCCGCCACAGCTTATTAGGGTTAAGATTGCAATCGCGGCTATTGATTTCATTATGTTTTTCATAGTTGTTTGATTTAATTTACATGCCAAAATTAGCGTTAGAGTGGTAAATAGAATATGATTTATGTCATATATGGGATATTTTTATCTTTAATATGAATTTTCAAAAAACACTTAAAAAATCCACTATCATATAGCAACTATTTATTCTTTTGATAAATGGCTTTATGACGAAAATCATTTGAAAAAATATTTTAAAAAATTACTTTTGAAGAAATGTAATTTTATGAAAAACATACTTCTGCCAACAGATTTTTCGGAAAACTCAAAAAACGCAATTAAGTTCGCTATGAAGTTTTTTGAAGGTGAAACATGTACTTTCCATATTCTCAATTCCCAAAAACCGTCGAGTTATATAACTGCAGACGTTCTATATGGTGCTCCCGGCACTTCTATTTATGACGGAATTTTGAATGACAATAAAAAGGAACTTGAAAGAATGATTCGATTTTGTGAATCAATTTCTGAAAAGGAAGATTTTACCTTCGTCCCAAAACTCGACTTTGACGCTATTGTGGATGCCGTAAATCAAGCGGTAGCCTTAAATAATATTGAATTAATCATTATGGGCACAAATGGTGCAACAGATGCTGCTGAAATTATTTTTGGAAGCAACACTTTAAAAGTTATACGTAAAGTTAATTGTCCCGTTATTGCGGTTCCCCAAAAATATAGTTTCAAAAAAATTGAATCCGTTTTGCTATCTCTTAATTATCAATATGCGGTATCAGAAAAATCGTTAAATATTATTTCAGAAATAGTAAAAAAACATAAAGCATCCTTAAAAATTCTAGAAATAGAAGAAGAAAATATTGAACTTTCCGCAAAAACGAATTATACAGAAGAAGTATTCAAAGAGCTTGGTTTTGATCGTTATTCTATAAAAAATATTCCTGCAGCTATGGCTATAAATGCCTTTGAACAGTTAATTCCTGTTCAGCTTCATGCTATGGTTGTGGAGCGTAAAACATTTTTGGATCGATTCATATTCGGGTCGGAAACTTCAAAAATTAGCTACGGATCTTCCATTCCTCTTTTAATACTTCACCCGTAAAAAATATATTTTTTTTAAAACAAAATTTTCAATTTTAAAATTGTTTTAAAAGAGAATATGGTTTTCCCCAAGCGCTTTAAACAAGGTTTTTATATAATCATTTATATTTTTATGTATGTTTTCTGTACTGGTCATATCTATATTTCCGCTCCAGATTAGTTCCCGTTCTTTACCAGGGCAGATACAGAATAAAGAGGTTTCTGTATTATAAACCATATAATTTTGGGTCTGTTCCTTCACATAAATATGTTGATTGTTGTAATAGTAATCTTGGAAAGACTCATATGTTTTTGAAAAATTCCGGTAAGACTGCACTAAGGAAACTTTACTTTCCTGCCCAATAACTTTAGTTACCAAGATTGCATCAAAGCCTGCGTCTAGTAACTGGGTTTCAATTAGATCAAGCTGATCGATTGATTTTTTATTGTCCGTAAAAGATTTTTCAAAGAAATCTATACTTTTTACGGCAACAACCCCTTTATTGTCCAAAGCTTCAATTGCCTTTTTCTCAAAAGTTCTTCTTATTTCAGCATCTGAAGCAATTGCCACCACCAATACTTTATTAGCTTGAAAATTAGGAGTTTCAGGATTTGTGTATTGTTGTACCAATTGGCTTGTTGAGCAACTAAAAGTTACTAATATGAAAACTAGTAATTGAGGTATTTTTTTCATTATAAAATATTTTAATTAACTATTCTATTTTTAAAGCGACAGTTTTTTTTTGGAATTCATATTTAATTTTTAAAGTAATATTAATGATTTGAGAACCAATTATTTTATTAGATAAAACTATAATTAACCAAATCCCAAAAAAATGATATTTATCATATAAGCAGTTATAATATATCTCTATCTTTGTTAACCAAATGGTTAAACCATAGAGTTAAAAATGGCAAAGACAAATAAAAATAAGGATACAGAATGGCAAATTTTGAACGCCGCTGAAAAAGTATTCCAAAAGAAAGGAATGGATGGCGCGCGTATGCAGGAAATTGCAGATGCTGCAGGTATCAATAAGGCAATGTTACATTATTACTACCGCAACAAGCAATTACTTTTTGAGGCCGTTTTTACGAATGCATTTTCACTTTTGGCACCACAGCTAAATAAAATTTTGAACGATGATTCATCGATTGAGGAAAAAGTGAAAAATTTTACACACAATTATATTTCCTTTATATCAAAGCATCCGTACCTGCCAAATTTCATAATTCAGGAATTGAACCGGAATCCTAAATTTTTTGAGAAAATTCAACAAAACGCGGCTTTCCCAACACTGGAAAAATTTAAAAACCAAGTGACATTGGAAGTTGAAAAAGGCATTTTGAAACCCATAGATGGAGAGCAACTTTTTGTGAATATTATTTCACTGAATATTTTTCCTTTTGTGGCTACCCCATTAATAAAGGGATTTTTGAAAATTGACGATAAGGCTTTCAAAAAAATGATGGAAGAACGAAAAGTCTCCGTTTCTGAATTTATTATCAATTCCATAAAAAAGTAAAAAATGAAAAGGCTATTCTTTATAATCTTCGGCCTCGCCCCCCTACTCCTTTCTGCACAGCAAGTTTTGACATTGGAAGAATGTTATTCCCTTGCTGAAAAAAACTATCCTATTGCGAAACAAACCGCTTTATTGGAAGCAAAAACACAGTCTGAAATTAAGGTTTTGGAAAAAGAAAGACTCCCCAAATTAGACTTGAACGCACAAGCCAGCTATCAATCTGATGTTATTGAGTTTCCTCTACAAATTCCAAATTCAACTATTGAACCGCCCAACAAAGACCAATATCGCGCTACGCTGGATGCCAACCAATTGATATATAATGGTGGAAATATTGCTGCAAACGCAAAATTGAAAACTGCAGAACTCGCGGCGCAGCAGCAACAAATTGCGGTAAATCTTTACACTTTAAAATCGAGGATTAATCAATACTATTTCAGCGTTTTACTTTTTCAGGAACAAGAAAAACTGCTGATTTCAAAAATGGAACAGCTGGATGCGCGATTAAAAGAAGCGAACTCTGGCGTGAAATATGGCGCACTACTCCCCGCTTCCGCACAGCTATTGAAAGCCGAGCGACTGAAACTGGAACAACAACTTTCACAAATTAATTTTGAAAGAGAAAAGGCTTTGAAAAATCTCTCTTTGTTGACTTTTCAGAATTTGAACACTACCACAACCTTGGTCAATCCAGACATTTTGGTCGCAACGGAAACTGAATCGCAGCGACCTGAACTGGAACTTTTCAATTTACAGGAAGCGCAACTGGAAAGTTCAAAAGAAGTAATTTCTAAAAGCAATTATCCAAAATTATTAGGCTTTGCGCAGGCTGGTTATGGAAATCCGGGTTTGAATATGCTGGATAATTCATTTCAGGATTTTTATATGGTTGGCTTGAAACTGAACTGGAATATTTTTGATTGGGGAAAAACGAAAGAGAAAAAGCAGGCAGTAGATATTTCAAAAGAAATTGTTTCCACCGAAAAAGAAACCTTTCTGCTAAACAACGAAATGCAACAAAAAGAAGCTGAAAGTGATATAAATAAATATGAAGCAATGTTATTAAATGACACTGAAATTATTGGATTGCGTGAGCAAGTTTTACAGGCTACGACTTCTCAATTACAGAATGGCGCAATCACTTCTTCGGAATACATTACGGAACTTAACAATCTTTATGAGTCAAAAATTGATCAACAATTGCACGAGGTTCAACTTATGCTCGCAAAGGCAAATTATAAAATAATCAAAGGGGACTAATATTAAAAGAATAAATGCCTGTCCGGTCGAGCGCAGTCGAGACCTTATCGGCAATCAGAACTTGAAGTTCTCGACTGCGCTCGAACAGACTTAAACAGCTACTTTTTAGATAACCTCAATAAACACCAATACAATGAAGAAATATCAAATATTCTTAGCAACATTTCTCTTCGGAACTTTACTCTCCTGCTCCAACGGTGAAAAAGCAGATGGTTACGGAAATTTTGAAGCGACTGAAATCACAATCTCTTCCGAAGCAAATGGGAAGATTGAATTTCTAAATTTAGAGGAAGGACAAGTTTTAGAAAAAGGAGCATTAGTTGGACTGGTTGATACAACGCAGCTCTATCTGAACAAACAGCAACTACTTGCTTCAAAAGCAACGGTTGCTTCAAAATCGGGCGGCGTTTGGTCTCAAGTAAGTGTCTTGAACCAACAATTGCAAACCGCAAAAACGGAACAGCAACGCGTGCAGAATATGTTCAATGAAAATGCTGCAACCCAGCGCCAATTGGATCAAGCCAACAGCCAAGTGGATGTTTTGAAAAGTCAAATTAAAAATGTGGAAACCCATAATTCACCTATCGTTAACGAGGTAAAATCCATCGATGCAAAGGTGGCGCAAATTGAAGAACAGTTATCAAAAAGCAGCATTATCAACCCCATAAATGGGACAGTATTGACCAAATATGCTGAAGTGGATGAGATAACTTCCTTCGGAAAACCCTTATACAAAATTGCTGATTTGGAAGAAATGACGCTCCGAGTTTATGTAAGTGAAACACAACTTCCAAACATTAAAATTGGGCAGGAAGTAACTGTAAAAATTGATTCTGGTGATGAAATGAAAGACTACAGTGGAATCATAAACTGGATTTCAGCTTCTGCCGAATTTACACCGAAAATAATTCAAACGAAAGAAGAACGGGTGAACCTTGTTTATGCAGTAAAAATTACTGTAAAAAACGACGGCAGCCTAAAAATTGGGATGCCTGCAGAAATGTGGATTTCTGAGCAGGCAGTAGAGAAAACTAATACTAATTAAGTTTCTGAAAATATATTATGGAAGAAAACACAGGCAATTTAGATAATTATTTAGACAATCATTTTATACATAGAAGTAATTGGTTGAGAGCCGCTGTTCTTGGCGCTAACGATGGTATTTTATCTACTGCAAGTATTGCCATTGGGGTAGCTGCCGCAAGTGATATGAGAGACCCGATAGTACTGGCGACATTAGCAGGTTTGGTGGCCGGGGCTTTATCAATGGCCGCAGGTGAATATGTTTCCGTCAGTTCTCAAACAGATATTGAAAAAGCAGACATAGAACGGGAAAAAATAGAATTAGAAGAAATGCCAGAAATAGAGCTCCTTCGATTAGCTGAAATTTACGAAAAAAGAGGATTAAAGAAAGAAACTGCACTAATTGTAGCAAAAGAATTTACAGAAAAAGATGCTTTAGCCGCACACGTAAGAGATGAACTGGGAATTAATGAAATCAGTCAAGCAAACCCTATTCAGGCTGCACTAGCATCTGGCGCCTCGTTTATTGTTGGTGGAATTCTTCCACTTGTTGTCACACTATTTCTGCCCTTAAAAAGTATGGAATATACATTATATGTTTCAGCTATCTTTTTCCTAATAATTTTAGGAGTGGTTGCTGCCAAAACAGGCGGTTCAAGCATAGGGAAAGCCATTATCAGAATTACCTTTTGGGGAACAATAGCTATGGGAATTACTGCATTAGTGGGGTATCTATTCGGAATAAATATTTAGTAAACATAAAAACAGTATAACTTAATTTAATTCACACAGTATGAAAAGAATAATCTTAACAACAGCAATCATTTCAGCCTTATTAATAAGCTGTAACGAAACTAATCACAAACACGAAAACAGCGATATCGTTGAAACCACTGAAGGTGTTCACGAGCACGAAATGGAAGAAATGCCAGCCGAAACCCATTCACTGAACAACGCTTGGGTAAACGATATAAAACTCGATAACGGCAGCAAATGGGAAGCCAATCTAGAAACAACAGAAGGTGTTGATAAAATGCTAGGTTTGCTTAAATCAACCAATACAAAAACCGTGGAAGATTATCACAGTTTGGCTTCAAAACTAAATGACAATAAAAATGTAGTGGTTAAGAAATGTACGATGGAAGGTCCTTCTCACGATAATTTACATGTGTTTTTACACCCACTAATCGAGAAAATTGAAGCTTTAGGAAAAGTTGCAACTGTAGAAGAAGGTTCTCAGGTTACTGCAAGCATCAAAGAAAACCTTGATGGATATTACACGTACTTTAAATAATTAAAATTTGAAAAGTTATGGAAAAACATCATTATAATGTAGATATAGAATGGCGTGAAGACCGTAAGGGAATTATGTGTTCGCCAGAATTGGCAGAAAGCAATAACTGCATTGAAATTGCTACGCCGGCCGAATTTCCAAAAGGAATGCCCAACATTTGGTCGCCCGAACATCTTTTTACTGCAGCTGTGAGCAGTTGTTTGATGACAACTTTTTTGGCAATTGCAGAAAATTCAAAACTAGATTTTTCAGGTTTTAGTTGCAAATCGAAAGGAGTTTTGGAAAGAATTGAAGGCAAATATTTAATGACGGAAATAATTCTGGAACCCACCGTAACTATCAAAGACGAAAAAGACCGAGAGCGCGCAGTACGAATTGTTGAAAAATCTGAAGCGGCTTGTTTGATTTCAAACTCCATAAAATCAAAGATTACAATGGAAATCACTATCAAAATAGATGGTTAATGAGTATTTCCCTCAGCCATATCAGCAAATCCTATAAAAAGGTAAAAGCAGTTCAGGACATTTCATTCAAAGTGAATCCTGGAGAACTCTTTGGTCTTATAGGACCTGATGGCGCAGGGAAAACTACCATTTTCAGAATTTTGACTACACTGTTAATCCCAGATAAAGGTACTGCCACAGTCGCTGGATTTGATGTTGTAAAGGACTATAAAGCCATTCGGAATTCCGTAGGCTATATGCCGGGGCGATTTTCACTTTATCAAGACTTAACGGTGGAGGAAAACCTGACATTTTTCGCCACTATTTTCGGAACTACGATTGAAGAAAATTACGATTTAATCGAAGACATTTACGTGCAAATTGAACCCTTCAAAAACCGCCGTGCAGGAAAACTTTCCGGCGGGATGAAGCAAAAGCTTGCCCTCTGCTGTGCCTTGATCCACAAACCGAAAGTTCTTTTTCTGGACGAACCCACCACGGGTGTAGATCCAGTTTCGCGCAAAGAGTTTTGGGAAATGTTGAAACGCTTGCAGAAAAAAGATATTACCATCTTGGTCTCAACCCCATATATGGATGAGGCTGCCTTATGTGATAGAATCGCTTTGATTCAGGATGGTAAAATATTGGAAATTGATACGCCAAAAGCCATAGTAAACAAATTTCCTAAAACCATTTACAATGTTGGTGCAAACAATATGTACAAATTGATTAAAGCACTTCAGCAATATGAACATTTGTATAGCGTATTTCCGTTTGGGGAATTTGTGCATTACACTGATAAAAGAGATTCTTTTGAAGTGTCCGATTTAAAATCCTATTTGGAAAAAGAACGCCTAACAGATATTCATATAGAATCTACCCAAGCAAATATAGAAGATGCCTTTATGGAATTAGCGAGATTATGAAAACGGAAAATGTTATAGAAGCCCATCAATTAACCAAAACATTTGGTGATTTTACAGCTGTGAATGCCATTAGTTTTGAAGTTAAAAAAGGTGAGATTTTTGGCTTTTTGGGCGCAAATGGCGCAGGGAAAACAACAGCGATGAAAATGCTGATAGGAATTTCAAAACCCTCATCTGGCACCGCTAAAGTTGCAGGATTTGATGTGTATACCCAAACGGAATCTATCAAAAAGAATATTGGCTATATGAGTCAGAAGTTCGCACTTTATGATGATTTAACTGTAAAAGAAAACATCACTTTTTTTGGAGGTATTTATGGTTTGTCCAGAAAAAAAATTAAAGAGAAAAGGGAAGAATTAATTTCCGAATTGGGCTTAGAAAACATCAGCAATAAACTGGTGGGCTCTTTGCCTTTGGGCTGGAAGCAAAAGCTATCTTTTTCAGTATCGCTTTTACATGAACCAAAAATTGTTTTCTTAGATGAACCAACGGGTGGTGTTGATCCTATAACCCGAAGACAGTTTTGGGAAATGATTTATAAAGCAGCAGACCAAGGCACAACAATTTTCGTAACAACACACTATATGGATGAAGCCGAATATTGCGACCGCGTTTCAATTATGGTGGAAGGAAAAATAGAAGCCTTGGACACACCAAAAAAATTGAAGGAACAATTTAAAGTAGCGTCGATGAACGATGTGTTTTTGAAATTGGCTAGGAATATTGAGTAAAACTCGAATGGAATTTAGAAACGTCATCTTGTCATTTCGAGCGCAGTCGAGAACTTTAAATTCAGAATTGTCAATTAGATCTCGACTTTAGTTTATCCTGACCGACGCCGAAGGGCTCGACCAGACAATAGAAGTCATTCTTTTGAAATATTTGATTAAGTAAAATGAAACGATTTATAGGTTTTATAAAAAAAGAATTCTACCATATCTTCAGAGATAGACGCTCTCTGTTTATACTTTTTGGTATGCCTATCGCTCAAATATTGCTTTTTGGATTCGCTATTACCAATGAAATCAATAATGTAGATATCGCAATTCTAGATCATTCAAAAGATGCTACAACCGAGGAAATAATAAATAAAATTTCTGCTTCAAAATACTTCACAATAAAACAAATGATTGCTAATGAAGCGGAAATTGAACCTGCTTTTAAAAAAGGGAAAATAAAAGCGGTTCTAAATTTTGAAGATGATTTCAGTAAAAATCTAATTAAAGAACAGAAAGCAACCATTCAAATAATAACCGACGCTACCGACCCAAATACTGCAAATTCGATAACGAATTATATCAATTCAATACTTCAGAATTATCAACAGTCGGAAAATAAAAGTATTCAGATAGAATATCAAATTATTCCCCAAACACGGATGGTTTATAATCCAGAACTTAAAAGCGTTTTTATGTTCGTTCCCGGCGTAATGACGATTATTTTAATGCTGGTTTCGGCAATGATGACTTCAATTTCCATCACACGTGAAAAAGAATTGGGAACTATGGAAATTCTACTTGTATCACCCTTAAAACCCTTTCAGGTTATTATTGGGAAAGTAGTTCCATATATTTTTCTATCTGTTATAAATGCTGCCGTAATAGTTGTCTTGAGCATTTTTATATTTAAAATGCCGGTCCAAGGCAGTTTGTTTTTATTGGGATTGGAAAGTGTTTTATTCATAATCACTTCTTTGGCATTAGGGATTTTAATCTCAACAATCGCGGAAACACAACAGGCAGCAATGATGATCTCCTTGATGGGTTTGATGCTTCCTGTAATATTACTTTCTGGATTTATTTTTCCAATATCGAGTATGCCCGCACCATTACAAATAATCAGTAACATAATTCCTGCTAAATGGTTTATCATTATTATAAAAGGAATAATGCTGAAAGGAGTTGGAATGGCCTATATCTGGAAGGAAACCTTAATCTTAATTGGAATGACCCTTCTCTTTATTGGGCTAAGTGTGAAAAAATATAAAATTCGATTGGAATAATGAAAACAATAGGCTACATCATACAAAAGGAATTCAAACAAATCTTTAGAAATAAAGGGATGTTGCCTATCATATTTATTCTGCCAATTCTCCAATTGGTCATACTCTCAAATGCCGCTACTTATGAAGTAAAAAACATAAAGTTTTCATACATAGATTACGATCACACCACAACTTCCCGCGCATTGATTGAAAAATTTAATGCGTCAACCTATTTTGATGTTTTAACTGACTTCAATTCATCTAAAGAAGCAAGCTCCGCAATGCTAGCTGGTGAAGTTGACGTGGTGCTGGAAATACCAAATCATTTTGAACGAAATTTACTAAAGGAAAAAACAACCGATTTATCCATCACCATTAATGCCATTGATGGCGCGGCGGCAGGTGTGGAAAGTGGCTATGTAAATCAAATTGTGCAAAGTTTTAATAAAGATGTGAAAATGAATATTATGGATACATCGAAGAAAATTGCACAGCCAGTGTCAATTGAAAGTATTCCTTCCTTTTGGTACAATACAACCTTAGATTATAAAACCTTTATGGTGCCCGGGATTTTAGTGTTATTAGTAACTATGATAACCCTATTTCTCTCGGGGATGAATATTGTTCGCGAAAAAGAAATAGGCACTTTGGAACAAATCAATGTTACTCCTATTCGTAAAAGTCAATTTATAATAGGGAAATTATTTCCTTTTTGGGTAATTGGAATGGGGTTATTAACTATTGGACTGATACTTGCCAAAATAATTTTCAATGTTCCGATGATTGGTAGTATCGTACTTCTATACGCTTACACCTCTATTTATATTTTAGTAATTCTAGGGATGGGGCTTCTTATTTCAAATTTTACCGATACGCAACAACAGGCAATGTTTATCGCTTGGTTTTTTATTGTGATTTTCATTTTAATGAGTGGCTTATTCACACCAATAGAAAGCATGCCTAAATGGGCACAAATAGTTACTGAATTTAATCCCATAAAATATTTTGTAGAGATTGTAAGAATGGTAATGCTAAAAGGCTCTGGTTTTATGGATATTTTACCACAACTTTGGAAGACTCTGCTATATGCTTTTATAATGAACGGTTTAGCCGTTTGGAGCTATAAAAAAGTAAATTAATGAAAAACGATAAAAAATATCATCTACAAAAAAGTGAATCTCCCTTTCTACAAGGGCCCCGCTCCAGGTTTAAGGAATTGGGGTTTGCTTTAAGGGTGCTATACCAATTTGTACGCGGATTTCGAAAAATGCACTTTATTGGGCCGTGTGTAACTGTTTTTGGCTCCGCACGTTTCAGCCCAGATTCCAAGCACTACCAAAATGCAGAAAAAATTGGAGCTGCGCTTTCAAAATTAGGTTTTACCATTATGACAGGCGGTGGTCCCGGGATTATGGAAGCTGCCAACAAAGGTGCTTTTGAAGCTGGCGGTTATTCGGTGGGTGTAAATATTATTCTTCCATTTGAACAAAAACCCAACGCATACTTGCACAAATGGATAGACATTCCATATTTCTTTGTTAGGAAATTTTTAATGATGAAGTATTCTTATGCCTATGTAGTAATGCCTGGTGGAATGGGCACTTTAGATGAACTCTTTGAAGCAATAACTTTAATACAAACCAAGCTAATTGAAAATTTCCCGATTGTTATTTTCGATTCTGAATATCACAAAGAACTTTGCCATCACATTCAATCAATGGCTGAAAATGGAAGCATCAATCAAGAAGATATGAAGCTGCTTTTCGTAACCGATTCTGCCGAAGAAGTAGTAGAGCACATAAAAATACATGCCATTAAAAGGTTTGGATTGGTGAAAAAACAATACAAACCCAAATGGTGGTATGGCGAAAATAGAAGAAGATTTTAAAACATTAAACCATGGAAAAGTATAAAATATTCAAATACATAATCGCAATTTCACTAATCGCTTTTGCTTTGCTAACAGTATTTATGAGTAGTTCTGTGCTATTTGATTGGTTTGGCATTCGGGCAAAAGAAGGGAACTTTGTGCCATTTATAGTGAAAACAAATTTAACAGTTGGTTTTATATACTTGATTGCAACCTATGGATATTTAAAATCGAAGAAATGGCCTTTCTGGTTAATGCTTTCTGCTGCTCTTGTTCTTTTTTTCGCATTCTCTGCGTTCTATATCCATATCAATACTGGGGGGCTATATGAAAACCGTACTATTGGTGCGATGATTTTCAGGATTCTACTTACACTATTATTTGCGGGGCTTATTTATATAAGCACAAAGAAAAAACAATGACTTAATCATTCTGCATATATATAAGACAATCAACATTTTCAAAATTAATTATTTGAAAAAATTATGGAAAATAATATTATAACTATAAAAAAATTCAACGGCGATATTGAGCAATTCAATGTTGAAAAGTTGAAAACATCACTTAGACGAAGCAAAGCTTCTGAAGATGAAATAAACGAAATTGCAGAAAACATAGTACCTAAACTCTATGATGGGATGCCTTCCAAAGAAATCTATAAAAAGGCTTTTGTAATGTTGAAAAAACAAAACCGTACTTCCGCATCTAAATATAGCTTGAAAAGGGCTATTTTAGATCTAGGACCAACCGGTTTTCCTTTTGAAATATTGGTAGGCGCATTGCTTAAACATCGTGGATACACTACACAAGTAGGTGTTGTCCTTCAAGGCGAATGTGTTTCACACGAAGTGGATGTTTTGGCTGAAAAAGATGGTAACAGTTACACCGTGGAATGTAAATTCCATGCTGACCCCAAAGCCGTAAGCAATATAAAAGTCCCGCTATATATAAACTCTAGGTTTCTCGACATTCAAAAACGTTGGAATAACGACCCCGTGAAAGCATCTCATTTAAAACAAGGTTGGTTGGTAACCAACACCCGGTTTTCCTCAGATGCTATTAAATATGCAAGTTGTGTGGGGCTTCATTTATTGAGTTGGGACTATCCTGAAAACAACGGAATAAAACAAAACGTAGACAAGTTTGCCCTCTACCCCATCACCACATTAACCACCTTGACAAAACGCGAAAAAGACCTTCTCATTGAAAATAATGTTATACTAACCCAAGAGCTTTTTAAAAACTCACCTTTGCTGGAAAAAATTGGAGTTTCAACTTTAAGAAAAGAAAAAGTTTTAAACGAGATTAAAAACCTGTGCGATTTATAGTTTTTAAAACTATAAAAAACCTTGACTATTAAATCATAATCTCCTTTATCTCATACAACTTCGGAATGGTTACGTTCCAACCATAAGTATCGCGCAATTTCACCCGAAAAGCATCCTGCGCAGTAGGTTCCCCGTGTATTAGAAATACTTCTTCGGGCTTATTTTTTATGTTGCTTGTCCAATCTAAAAGCCCTTGTTGGTCTGCATGCGCAGAAAGGCTTTCAATATGGTGGATATCCGCTTTCACCTGATAATATTTTCCAAAGAATTTCAACTCATATGCACCTTCCAAAAGTTGACGCCCACGGGTTCCCTCGGCTTGATAACCCACTAATAAAACTGTAGTATTCGTTTTGTCAATCAACTGTTTCAGATAGGTCAAAACTCTTCCACCTGTTACCATTCCGCTACCAGCAATAACTACTTTTGGCTGGGGATTATCAATGGTTTCCCATGTTTCTTTATAGAAAGTAATAATGCTCATCCGTTCGTACATCGCGTTAAAATCCTTCATCGGTATTTTATGCCAATCTGGAAAATTTTGAAACACCGACAGTACATTATTCCCCATTGGGCTATCTATAAAGATTGGAATGTTTGGAATTCGATTTTCACTATACAATTTCCAAAGAAGAAACATCAACATCTGTAACCGTTCCACAGCAAATGAAGGAATAATTAAATTGCCGCGATTGTGAATGGTTTTATTAATAAGTTCCACCAGTTTATCTGAAACGCTTTCCTGTGGATGAAGTCTATTACCGTAGGTGCTTTCCATAAAAAGATAGTCAGCCTTTTCGGGTTTTTCAGGCAGAAAAAGTAATAGATCTTCTTCCCGCCCTATATCTCCTGAAAACACAAAGGTCTTTCCGAAGATTTCCAATTCAATAAAAGTGGCACCGATAATATGTCCATTATACCGAAAACGATATTTTATGTTTTCAGACAATTCAATCCATTGGTCCTTTTCTTCGGCGTGAAAAAATCCTAAAGTAACCTCAGCTTCTTGTAAGGTATAAAATGGTTCGGCGGGTTTGTGTTTAGAATAACCTTCTTCATTAGCTTTTTCAGCTTCCTCTTCGTGGATTTTGGCGCTGTCTAGTAATATAATTTTAGTAATTGCTAATGTTGGCGCAGTACCTATAATTTTTCCGCGGAAACCTTGTTTTACCAATCGCGGTAAATATCCCGTATGATCCAAATGACCATGCGTGAGCAGCACAACATCTATAGCAGAAACATCTATTGGTAAATATTCCCAGTTTTTTTCGCGAAGTTCCTTTAAACCTTGGAACATGCCACAGTCTATTAAAATATTTTTTTCCGGAGTTTCAATCAAATATTTGGAACCCGTTACTGTTCCTGCTGCACCGAGAAAGTGAATTTTTAATGTTTGCACGTCTAATTGTTTTTGCATAATAATTTTATTTCATCTAATATCCGCTCTTTCCGTTTTTCAGCAATCCCCAAATGATCTAGATAGAAAGCGTCATTCATCAATTGTTTGCAAAGCACTACATCGCGGCTGAGCAGAAATTGTTTTTCTCTTTCGCTTAAAAGCGTGGAAACAGTTATTGGATAAAGCCCCAAACTATCAATTCTATCCTTTATCCCATCGCCCTTAGGAAAATCCCAACTCAAAAGATAAAGGCCACTGCATTTACCGTATTTTAAAGCATCTTCGGTAAAGCGTGTGTTGGTGACAACCCAGCCTTCATTGGGTATTTCATCGTGATTATTTTCGTCGTAAAAATTAAGGATATCACGATAGCGTGAGTGTATGTATAATGGCACTTTCACATCACAACTGCGGCCTTCGTCACTGTGAAATTTACATTCGGCAACAATATATTGACTGTTTTTGTGTGCAACCACATCTACTTCGTGGGTTACGCATTTACCATTTAAAAATTGTCCAGTTTTTATTTTATAACCACTATAGAAAAGCAAGGCGCCTACAAATTTTTCAAAAGGAAAACCTGTTGGGCCCAACTCGTAAATTGCTTTTTTCAACTTATACTTTGAAGCAAAAACATTTTTCTTTTTTTTGAGAAGTGCAAAAGCGCGATTATATATTTCTTTTGTAGAAATTCCTTGGTAAAGCTCATCGCGAACACGATTCGAAATTTCTTCGACAAGAGATTCTTCCGCGCCGCTTTTTCTCAGGGAATTTTTTAATTTTTCAATTGAAAAATTTACCTTTTCTCCAGAATGCTTTACAATTTCAATATTCTGTGGTTTTTTCTTCATACATTAATTACGTAAATCGTGCATAGCTAGCAAAGGTACATTGGTGTGCAACCCTAGTTGTTTTACCATTGGTTGTGAAAAAATACTTCCAAATAAATGGTGTTTTTTATTGACGATGGCAATCATTTCACTCTCGCGACTTTGTACAAAACAACGCACCGCCGTTTGTAAATCAACATCGTATAATTGATGATGAGTAAATTTTACTGAATCCAATATACTTTCTAAAAGCGCTTTATTTTCCTTTTGAGAAGCACTTAAAGGTTTGCCATTATGAACGTGTAACGTACGTATAGGAGCATTGGTGAGTTTTGCCATTTCTACTAAAATTCCCAGCTCTTTTTGCTTGTAGTGGGTTTTAAAACTTGTTGGGAAAACAATTTCATTTGGATCTTTGAAGGTTACGCTACCAGGAATGGTGAACACAGGACAATTGCGAATTTTTTCCATCACGTTAACAGCATTGCTTCCGAAAACAAAATCCTTATTATCGGTTTCGCCTCTGGTGCCCATAATTATTAGTTCAATATCTTGCTTTTCAATGGTTTTCTTTAATATATCGAAAAATTGCCCAAACTCATTTATAAAATTAAATGAATGATTAGTGTTCTCTGAATAATATGCCATTTGTAATTTTAATTTTTCCATATCCTTCTCAGCAACTGTATGGAGTATTCCCAATTCTGCTTCGCTAGGTTTTGGAATAAGAAGGCTTTCGTTAGAAAAGCCTGAATGAAAATAAGTGTGAAGGATAAAAAATTCACAATATTCTCTTTTATAAAGTTCCATTGCATATTTAATGGAGTTCCAAGAATTTTTTGAAAAATCTGTGGGAATTAATATTCTCTTTTTCATTGTTTCAGTTTTAAATTATTGTTTCAGTTTTTGATTGGAATAACTAATGTAGGTGTGTGTGAATGTTTCCCTACATTGCTAACAATGGGTTCTCTAAAGAGTTTTTTTAGAAAAGCGTGTTTATGATAAACCAATGCCAACAAGTCTACTTTAACAGTATCGATATAATTGTGAAGTGTTTTTGAAACACTTCCTTCTTTGATAATGAAATGAAATTCAGTATCATATTCAGATAAATCATTTCTAAACTGCTCTAAATTTTGTTGTTGCTTTTGATCCAATTCGCTTTCAGATCCCACGTGAACCAAATGGATTACAGAATTATATTGCCGTACCAAACGAATAATGGGACGTAGTTTAGACAGTTGATAAAAATCATTATAATCTGACGCAAAAGCGATACTTGTTGGAATTACGAAATCTACTTCACGAGGAATAATAAGTAGTGGACATCCCTCCAAAGTTTTGGTGATTTTAACGGTGGTGCTTCCCAAGAGTATCTCTTCTGCTCCAGTTCGCCCCTTACTTCCCATTACTACTAAATCAATGCCTTCAGTAGCCACTAATTTATTAATGGTTTTTGAAAGCGGGGCTGGAGTTGAAATTACTTCGTAATTGTGGGCAATTTTAGGCGAATCAAGATTTATTTGATGTATCAATTGTTGTGCGTCCTCATCAGATTGTCTGTAGAGTTTTTCAACAATACTTTCTGAACGACCAATATCTACGCGGCTGGTAAGTTTGCTAACCTCTTCGCCAAAAGAGTGAAGAATGGTTATGTGTAAAGCCTCATCACTAAATAGTTTTGAAACATAAAACAAAGCTGCATAAGCGTTTTTTGAGAAATCTGTTGGAACAAGTATTTTTTTCATTTGATTGATTTTTTAAAAAATTTTATCGGGGTAAATTTTGAAGTACTAAAAAGGGAATGTCTATGTGTAATCCTATTTTTTCAATAGTGGATTGGTAGAGAATATTTTCCAAATAAGAATGTCTAGTATTTACCATTACAAGCATATCTACTGGGTTTTCAATGATGAAAGTATTAATAACTTTAGTAACATTGACAGAAGATTCTTGTTGATACTGAATTTGGTTTTCGCAAAACGCGCCTTCTATAAAAGTTTTGTTATGCTGCTGTCGTAATGACAGTGATGGAAATTTGGAAACGTGTAAAAAATTAATTTTAGCTATAAAACATTTTGCAATATTACTTACTAGTTTTAATTCGCGTCTTTTGTAGGGCAACTGAAAATCTGTTGGAAAAAGAATATTTTTTGGATGAATATCTCCATAAACAGCAGGAATGGCGAGGACGGGACATTTCACATATTTAATAACCTGAAGTGTGTTGCTTCCAAAAGTTAGTTTTTTTGATGCCGTTTGGCCTTTGGTGCCCATTACAACAACATCTATGTTTTCTTTTTCAACCCAATCATTTACAGAATCTATAAGTAAACCAAATTCTGGTATTGTGTGAATTTTATGTTTTGGATTTGGCGAAAATTGAAAAATTTGTTCTTGAAAACTTTTTAAAGCTTGATTTGTCGTTTCAAACGTTTTCTGCTTAAGCTCTTCAAAATTTTTAGCTGTTAAACTCTTTTTTTCATTGTAAACTTCATCAGCAAATGTGTGAAGCAAATAAATTTCAGCAAAATCATATTTAAAAAGCTCTGTAGCATACTTTATTGCGTTCATTGAATTTTCAGAGAAATCTGTGGGAATTAGTATTTTTTGCATAGCTTTTATATTAAAAATTCAATATGTAAATATAGCTATCAGATGATTAAAAAAATATGATAAATATCAGCTAAACGCTTGATATGTAATGAATTTTCAAGAAATAAGAAAAATTATAATCTGAAAATTGAAGTGAAAATAGTTATGTGAATTTTAGTTCTTATTTATCATATAAAAAACATTTTCATGGTAACTAATCAATTGTAAAACGCCATTAATTTAGACTTATCATTATTTACATTTTTAATACAAATTGCAGTTTGCTATTCGTGGAGAACCAAAAAAGGCACTTCAGATTGGTAAGATATTGTATCTATAACTCTTTTAAAAAGAAGACGTTGAATCAAATTTAAATTTTTCGCAAATATGGCAATCATATCTATTTCCCATGTTTCTACAAAAGCTTGTATTCCAGTTTCAATATTTTTATTTTCCAAAAAATGAAAACTGTGTTTTGCATCTTTAAAATAATAATGTAAAAACCCTTTATTATCTGTTTGAGATTCAGTCAATACAGCATTTTGCGAACGGATATTAAGCACTCTCAATGCGGCTTTTTGCAAGCTGAGTGTCTCGGAAAGTTTACTTATAACTTTGTTTCTGTAGATGCAATTATAGTCAGTTAAAAAAGCAATGTTATTCATTTTACTGAACCTGGCGTTTTCAGGAATTATCAATATTGGGCATTTAACTTTCGTGATTACTTCACTGGTATTGCTACCTATCTCGGTGCGGTTTTTTTTTGAGGCTCCTTTGGTGCCCATTAAAATATAATTTATTTTTTTTTCTTCAACATGTTTTCTAATAGCCTCAACCAAAAGCATATTTTCTTGGAGCTGATAAAAATGATGATTGGAATTTTTTGACAATACCTTACAAGTCTTAATTTCTTCATCTAACCTTGCAAAGGAATTGTGCATTACATGGTTATTTCCCCCCTCTTCTGGTAATTCAATAAAGTCATCTAACTTTTCGTTTTTATAAAAAACTTCAGTTTTTGAAGTGTGAAGAATATAAAAATTCACAGAAATATCGGCAAAATAATTCAGCGCATACCTTATGGCATTGTGTGAGTTTTCGGAAAAATCTGTAGGAATTAAAATATTCATCATTTCATCATAATCTTACCTACAAAAATATTTGTATAAGTCGGGACAGAAAATGATAAAAATCAGTTATCGAGAAATAAACTTATTTCAAATTTTTAACGAATTATTCAATAGCCCTCAGACTTTCTATGTCTACAATGCGAATGTCGCGGCCTTCAATTTCAATAATTCCATCTTTTTTAAAATCGGAAAGTGTACGGATTAAGCTTTCGGTTGCTATTCCAGCTGTAGTGGCCAAATCGTTTCGGGAAATTCGAAGCGGTGCTTCAGGTTTCTTGTTCATAATATCAACAAACTGAAGTATCGTGCTAGCTGTTTTCTTTCGTACTGAACTGTACGCCATTCTCACTAATTGTTGCTTTATTTCAGAAAGATTATCAGTAAGCATGTTCATCAATTCCAAAGAAACATCTTGGCTTTTTTTAAGAATGTCCTTTACATGGTTTTTTGAAATGCCCACAACTTCAGTTTCTTCAACCGTTGTCGCGGATTCATTATAAGGAATATTATCATCAAAAGAAGTGAAGCCTAAAAAGTCATCTGCTTTGTATAATCCTGTAATCAATTCCTTTGCGTTAGCATCCATAGTGTGTGTTTTAACAACACCTTTTAAAATAAGAAACAAACTGTTTGAGTGATCGCCTGTTCGGTAAATTGTTTCGCCTTTTTTATAAATTGATACTTGCCCTTCATCGCAAAAAAAATTTTTCAATTGATTCAGGTTTTGGGGGTTTTCATCTTCAATTGAATTAGCTGCTTGATTTTTATCACGCATAGCAAGAATGCTAGCTTTAGCTAACCTGCTTTCTATGGCACTTATCAATTCCTCTTCATCAAAGGGTTTGGTTAGATAATCATCAGCGCCCATATCCATACCTCTTCTAATTTCCTTATGCTCTGTTTTGGCTGATAAAAAAATAAAGGGAATATGCTTGGTTTTTTCTTCTAAGGATACTGCTTGCAAAACCCCATAACCGTCTATTTCAGGCATCATTATATCACAAACAATGACGCTTGGATTTTCTGTTTTTGCTTTTTCAATCCCAATTTTACCATTAGGAGCGGTGAAAACAGTGTAGCCTGCAAGTTCCAAAAGTTCAGCCGTATTCTCTCTTAATGCGCTATCGTCTTCTATGAGAAGTATTGTTTTCATTTTATTCTAAATTTTTTATTGGAAAAGAAATTGTAAAAGTGCTGCCTTCCCCTTCTACACTTTCAAACTTAATTGTACCGCCCAGATTCTCTAAGTGACTTTTTACGATATTGAGCCCAATACCCGTTCCTTGATCTAAAAGTGCGTTCTCGGCTCTAAAATATCTATTAAATATATACTTCTGTTCCTTCTGGGGAATGCCCATCCCTTTATCTATTATTTTTATTTCAACAGCATCTTTCTTGTTCGCGACCACCACATCAATAGTTGTATATTCTGGTGAATATTTTATGGAATTATTTATAAGATTTGTAAGGGACAATTCTAGAATTTTTTCATCAAAATTTATGGTAATATCGTCAATATTGCTGGGATAGTTAATTTTCTGTCCGTCTTTTAGTAGCATATTAGAGTTATAAATAACCTCATTAACCACTTTACTTAATGGAACATTGTCAAACTTATAGTTTGCTTTTCCAGATTCCAGCCGCTCAATAGAGAGGAAATCATTTAGAATGTTATTCAGGTATTTTACTTTACTCTGAATGGTTTTTATATGCTTTTCCCTTTTATCTTGCTGGTCACTTTCTGTGTATTTTCCAGCTAAAGTTGCTGAAGTAAGAATGCCGCTCAAAGGCGTTTTAAATTCGTGGGAAACCAATGAAAGAAACTTTGTTTTCAGCTCGTTAAGTTCACGTTCCTTTCGAAGTGATTCTTTTATTTTGTGTTCTGCTTCTTTTCGTTTTGCAACTTCTTCTTTTAAATCTTTTATGGTCTGATTAAGTTTTCTTGTGCGCTCCTCTATTTTTTGTTCCAAGTAAAGATTAAGAGATAGAATTTCCTTTTCTTGGTTTTTACGAACAGAAATGTCTGTCACAAGTGCCATTACATATTTACTGCCGTAAATTTCAAAAGGATTTAGACCGGCTTCTACAGGAAAAGTAGTTCCGTCTCTTCGTAAACCATACAAATCGCGCCCATGGCCCATCTGTCTTGGATCAGTTTTTTGCAAAAATTCGCCAACCTGTTTAGGATGATTACTTCTGTATTCACGCGGAATTAAAATATTCAGACTTTCGCCCAAAAGTTCTTCGGGTTTGTAACCAAACATTTTACCCGCGGCATCGTTTGAAGTTACAATCTCTTGGCTTTCATTAACAATAACGATACCTTCCGAAATTGCTTCAGAAAGAATCTTGAAAATATTTCCCTTTTTTTCCTCAAAAACCTTCATTCACCAAAAGTAAGGATTTTAAACAGTTTTTGTTAACTGATTAATGTCATAAAATTGCCCGCAAAAACAATTTAGATTTACACCATTAGAAAACAAAAAGATATAGAATTATGGGAGCCGTAGATAAGCCACAACTGCTTTTTTATCAAAAAATGGGAGAGCTCTTTTATGCCATTGCTGCGGCAGACAAAGTAGTGCGGAAGGAAGAATATGACGAATTAAAAAAAATTGTTGCCAAGGAATGGAAAAATCTGGACGATTATGAAGATCCTTTTCACACCGATGCTGCGTACCAAATAGAAGTAGTTTTTGATTGGTTTGATTATGAACAACTGGATGCAAATGATTGTTTTGAAAGCTTTGCTGATTATAAAACAGAATACCCCAATCTTTTTACCAAAGAACGAAATCAACTTATTTGGAAAACCGCAAATGCAATTGCAACATCCTTTGCTGGTAAAAATAAAAGTGAAGTTATTATGCTTACCAAACTGAAAAATCTTTTGAAAGATAAAGTGGTTTAAAAGATTATTTTCTCCCTGCTTAAAATTGTTTGCTTAATTTTATAAATCAATATCCAAAAACTATGAAAATTCTTTTTCCTGCTCTTATTTTATTCATCTTTTTTGGTTGTAAAAACGATCCAAAAAAAGAAAGTATTGAAAATAACTCTGAAGTCAATGCTACAGAAATTGTAGATTCTTTAAAGGTTTCAAATAAAAATTTAGAAACTCAGCAAAGAACTCTTAACCTTAAACGGCAAGAACTTATAGAAAAGAAAGATGCAAAAGTAGAACTGGAAAAACTGCTAATCTCAAAATCGTTTCTAAAAGAAGGCGATTGGTACACCCTCGATTTTAAATATCCATACCTCAACGAAAAAATAAAACCTCAATTCGAGAATTTCAACGAATACATCAGTAAATATTATCTGGATGCTAAAGGCGTAGAAAAGCAGATTCTGGAAGAAAAACGACTGTGCGATTCTTTAGGAATTCCAAAGCAGAACGAAAAAAGATTGGTAGATTATAAAATCTACAATCTCAATGATAGACTCATTAGCGTTCTGTTTTACAAAGAGAATCATTACACTGGCGCAGCTCATGCGGCCTATACTTTTGATTGTTTAAATTTTGATTTAGAACGAGCTGTATTTATGAACTACGAAGATTTTTTCAATAATGGTACTGAAGAAGAATTACGCGAAATTCTGAACACTCTTTTAAAAGAAAAAATCAATTCTGGGGAAATGTATTACGATTGCTGGGCTATCTCAGCAGATGACTTTTTCGATGCGAAAAATAATTTTGTTATAAATGATAAAGTGGTGGAATTCTACTTTGACGATTGCGTCATTTGCCCGTCATACACTGGCACCTATTCCATTGAAATTCCCTTGGAAATGCTAATGCCTGTTTTAAGAAAATATAAAAAGAATCCATTACTTGGTTAAAATCAATGCCATGAAAAGCAATTTTAAAGACATAATAAATTCTGAGACTCCAGTATTGGTAGATTTCTTTGCTGATTGGTGTGGCCCTTGCAAAATGCTTGCGCCCATACTGAAACAAGTAAAGGATGAATTAGGAGACAGTGTGAAAATTGTAAAGATAGACGTAGATAAAAATCAGCCATTAGCAGCAGAGTTCCAAGTACGTGGTGTGCCGACGATGATTCTCTTTAAAAACGGAAAGCAACTTTGGCGACAAAGCGGGGTTTTGCAGAAAAACGATTTGGTGAATATTATCAATCAACATAAAAATTGATAAATCTGAACCAATATATTGACCACACCTTATTAAAAGCTACCGCAACTCCGGATGAAATTGTAAAACTTTGCGATGAGGCAAAGGAATTTAATTTTTATGCGGTTTGCGTAAACAGTTGCAACGTCTTTTTGGCTGCAAATCAATTAAAAAATACTGCCGTAAAAGTAGTTTCGGTAGTTGGTTTTCCTTTGGGTGCCAATAGTAACCATGCAAAAGTTTGTGAGGCGGAACAATGCATAAAAGATGGCGCTGATGAAATTGATATGGTGCTAAACATTGGTTTGTTGAAAGCAAAGTTGCACAAATCTGTTCGTGAAGAAATTTTGGCAGTAAAAGAAGCGATCGGAACCCGAATTTTAAAAGTAATCCTCGAGACCTGCTATTTAACGGATGACGAAATACGAATGGCTTGCCAAATAACCAAACGTGCAGGCGCAGATTATGTAAAAACTTCCACCGGCTTCGGAACAGGCGGAGCAACGGAACACGCAGTAAATATAATGGTTAATGAAGTAGGCGACAGTTTAAAAATAAAAGCGTCTGGCGGAATAAAAGATGCCGTTACAGCTAAAAAATATATTGAGATGGGCGTGAGCCGAATAGGAACTTCTTCGGGAATTGGAATTGTAACATCCCCACAAAAAGACACAGATGAGCACACATATTGAAGCAAAGCCGGGTGAAATTGCAGAATCCGTTTTGTTGCCTGGCGACCCAATGCGCGCCAAATGGATTGCGGAAACGTTTCTTGAAAATGCGAAATGTTATAATGACGTTCGCGGCATGTTTGGCTATACTGGCACTTTTCAAGGAAAACGAATTTCAGTACAAGGCACTGGAATGGGCATCCCTTCAGCTTTAATTTATTGTCACGAACTTATTAATGATTATGGCGTAAAAAACTTAATTCGCGTTGGTTCTGCCGGATCCTATCAAAAGGATATCAATTTGCGCGACATTGTGATTGCAATGGCAGCCTCATCCACTTCTGGCATTAACAACACGCGCTTTGTAAACTGTGACTTCTCACCTACTGCCGATTTTGATTTGTTTATGAAAGCTGCACTTTACGCAAAGCAAAACAATATTTCAATAAAAGCAGGCAACGTACTTTCCAGCGACCAATTTTATGAAGACAGTTTCGATAATTATAAAAAATGGGCCGATTTTGGTGTGCTTTGCGTAGAAATGGAAGCCGCTGGGCTTTATACAATCGCCGCAAAATTTAATGTGAAAGCCTTGGCCATTTTAACAATTTCAGATTCCTTGGTTACAGGTGAATCTACTACAGCAGATGAACGTGAGGGCAGCTTTTCAAAAATGATTGAGATTGCATTAAATACCTTGCTTTAAAAATAAAAAAGCAGGAATTCAAAATTGAAACTCCTGCTCTTCAAAGTTAATTGATGTCGATAGCAACTAACTATACTTTAAAAGTCATTACCGGTAAATCTGAATGGTTTACCACATCTTCCCCAATACTTCCTGAGAAAAAGTGTGCCAAGCCTTGACGGCCTTGTGTTGGTAATGCAATTATATCTGCATTGCTCACTTGACTGTAACCGAAAATTCCCGCTTCTACAGAATATTCGTTATATTGAATCACTGCATTCAAAGTTTCCAGTGGATTTGGCTCACCAGCACTTTTCAAAAAGCTGAGAATTCGTTTTTCAATTTCACGAGTGCTTCGGAAATCGCCTGCAAGATTCACGTAAAGCATTTGCATATTTATTCTTAAAGTATCAAACAATTTTTGCGCACGCTTATAGGGGCCGATTGAGCTTTCCAAAAAATCACACGCAAATATTCCTAATTGCGGATTAAAATTCTCTGCGCGATGTTTAATAACGAGTACTGGAATTTCAGAGGTTCTAACAACTTTTTCTGTGTTGCTTCCAACGAAAACTTCTTTTAATCCTGAGCTTCCGTGAGAACCCATTACAATTAAATCTGCTTCAAACTCGCGAGCCACATCATTCAATTCACTGAAAATTTTATAATTATGTACGGCATCCGTAACCTTAATTCCTTCCAAATAGTCTTTGTCCAGAAATTCGATAAAACGTTTTTCAGCCAATTTCATATAATACATTGCTTCAAAAACTTCTTTGCTTTCATCGCGTGTTAAAACGGCATCACTAAGACCCATCATATGAATTGCAACAATTTCAGCGTTTTGTTTTTTGGCAATATTTGCGGCAACTTCCAAAGCATACTCTGAATGTTTGGAAAAATCTACGGGAACTAATATTTTTTTCATGATTTTAAGTTTAATGGGTTGTAAATTTTGCTTTTCGTTTTTTAAGCTGTTTTTCAATATCTGAGATAGTTTCTTTTGCGGCTGCTTCAAAAGTTTCTTTTGTTGAAGTAGCGAAAATTTTTGGACCTGGAAGACTAAGTTCCATTTCGCAAATATTGCCTTTTCCGTAATTATTGTTTTCAAGCTTAAAACTCACATCGGCTCTAATTAGCCATTCATACTTTTCTCCCAGTTTTTTGAGTTTTTTTTCTACAAACTCGTTCATGGCTTCGCTGGTGGGCATCTTTACATATTGTATGTTTATAGTCATGATTTGTTAAATTGGTTTCTATTTTTCAAATATAGAATTTAATGAGATGTTTTAAAATGACCAAAATCATATATAGAGTGATATTTTAAAAACAAAAACGCCCACTTTCGCAGGCGTTTTAAGAACAATAAAAAACAACAATATTTAAAATTCCAGTTCAAAGTAAAGACTACTTTCTGGGTTTGATTCTGTTACGTCTTCACCTTTTAAAACTTCACCACTTTGGTTCAGCAGTTTCAGGTTTACTTTCCAGTAACCTGTCATTGTTAATGACAGTTTCCCATTATACATTTGGGTAGTCGCGTTATACGTTAAATCTACATTGTTAGGCGAACTGTGATTGCCCATTCCAGGCATTCTTGGGTCAACAGTGATTTTATAATTTTCAACTACAGGGAAACTCATCATACTCTCCATTTTGTAAAGCACAGCCTCAAAATCATTGATTGCAACCTGTGGCGTTTTAGGGTTTACGTAAGCCAAAACATATCTATTGTCATCACTTCCCATAAATACCTGCACTTTATTCAGCCCGTCGGCTGGTTGGGCTACAGAAACGCGGTGGGTTTCGGTCATTGCTTGTCCATTCAAATTATAGTTGAGCGTTACATCCCAATATTCAGTGTCATTTCCTGGCATTTGAAAGACAATATGCCCCTTATAAACGGAATTGCTTTCAGCATTGGTCAACATACTGTGTGGTGCAGAATGCTCCATTGTTTCCATATGCATCATCGGCATCCAAGTTGCTGCAGCATTCGTAACGTATTTATCGCTAGCCATGTCTTTTATTCTGATGGAAATTTCATTATAACCTACTTCCAAAGCAGTCTTTTCTGAATAGATTTCTACGGAATGGTCTGCGGACGGAAATTCATAAATTTTGTTCAAACCTTCTACAGGGTTTGCTTCCATTGGGGTTTCATCATTGTCATCAGAACAACTTACAAATGAAACCGACAGAATTAGGATTGCGAAAATATATTTTAGTGTTTTCATAATTTTTTTATTAATTAATTGAATAAGAGATTGTTAAATAAAAGTTTCTACCCATCCGTGGAATGTTGTTCCAATCGGTATAGGAAGAGTAATACGTGTCAAGAATATTTTCAATTCCAGCTTTTACAAAAAGGTCATTTTCATTTATGAAAAATCGCTTCCCGAAACTCGCCGAAAGCGTAGCATAAGCAGCACTCTTTGTTTCGCCATACCTAGGATTGAAATTGATTTGCTCTCCAGCGCCATCAACGGATAGCGATGCAGAAAATTGGTTTTTATAAAAATCGAGGGCACTTCTATATGAAATTGGACTGATTAATGGCAAGTTTTCTCTTTCGTCGTCAATTCCGCGGTGATAGGAAATATTACTCGTTAATTTAAACGCGTTTGAAATAGTATACTTTCCCGAAAGCGTTGCGTTGAAAAGCTGCGCATACTCCAGATTGGTATAAATTTTCACGCCGTCGGCGCCAATAGTCATCGTGCTAAGCGAATTATCCACTACTCCAATTATATAATTAAAAATGTGGAAATAATTTGCGCCAGCAGTAATTTCAAAAATTGGCTTTTTATAGGTCACAGAAATATTGGCATCTGCAGAGCTTTCCGTATTTAAGTCTGGATCACCAATGTAATCGTGGTTATCAAAACTATTAAACAAATAAAACCCATACCCTTCTGAAACCGAAGGCGCGCGTTCGCCGTAAGAAACGCCACCGTTAAAATGAAAATCATTCAACATTTTGTGATATTGCGCAGAAAAGCTTTTCAAGAAACGAGTGTTTGTACGATCCATTTCAGGGTAAAAGATTTTCAAACTATTCAACCCAAAATCGTCCGCAACCGTGTTTGAATGATACGCCAAACGTGTTGAAAGTTTCAGCGAAGCTTTTTCAAAAGCAATATGGTCTTCGGCATAAAATCCAACATCCTTTGTTCGCACATCTGGCCAAGTAAGCATAAACATTAACGGTTCGTTACTATCAACCGGATACATCGTCATTTCCGCATAACTCTTGTTATAAAACCCATCCAACTTGAAGAAAAAATGATTCTTCTCTTTATTGAAATAGGCTTGCGTATAAAACCCAGCAGTTTCACTCCATCCCGGCATATCCATATGTATTGGCACATCCGGACGTTTTGTATCGTCCATCACGTGCTTAATATCACTGTAATACAATTTAGATTCCCAATTGGTGAAATTGCCCAATAAGGTATCTTGATTAAAGCTCACCGAGCTAATCACAGCACGCGCTAAAGACACATCCATCGTCAATGCGGGATAGCCTACATCATTCGCTTTGTCATATATTAAAGTGGCAGAAATGGATTTATCGGCAGCCAATTTATAGCCAGAATTAATAGAGAAGTTATACTTTTCAAATTGTGAAAAAAGCACTTCTTTATCACCTCCAGCATTATAGTTATCAGCTTTCCGATAGATTGCATCTGTATTCAGATAAAATTTTTCATCGGAATAGTTTAGTTCACCACCAAAAACACGCATTGCGTTATTGCTTTCAAAAGCACTTTCTACAGAACCGTTCCAGCCAGTCGGTTTAAAATTGCTTTTGTCCAGTTTCAAGTTGATGCCACCGCCAATAGTGTTTCCAAATGCTGCGCCCTGCTGACCGGAACCAATCTGTGCTTCCGAGAGATTTGACACGTCAACATAAGAAGTTATTGGGTCCATTTTATCTGTACACGCGCCAAAAATCTGCATACCGTCAATGGTTACCGCCAAACGTTCCGAAGCCATATCGTTCATTGTTGGTTCCCAAGCGTAGGCACCGCGTTTCACCATATTGATGCTAAGCGATGATTCTAAAAATTCGTCTAAAGTAGACAAGGGTTTTCGCTGCTTTTGATGATCCAGTTGCTTACCCGCCGAAATTACAATCACCTCATTGAGATGGATTAATTTCAAGCTATCTACAGGCGTTTCTTGGGCGTATAATTTCGGCATAAAAGCGCCGCAAAATAGTACACTCCAAAGGCAGCCCATAAGCATTCCCCGTGAAGGAAACACACTTATAAATGCTTTCATTTTATGATAGTTTAGATAATTTAATAAGAATTGTCATCTTGAAATATTCCGAGGAAATCTCAATAATGACCGTTGCTATAAATTATCCTAACTGTGGCGGATGAAGGATTTCTAAAGTGAAAAGAGAAGAATTCAAATTTGGCTTGTAGCCAATATTTTTAAAGGAAGTAATTTCAGTTTCTGAAGCAAAAGTATATTCTGAAATATTTTCTGAAATAATAAACTGGGGAATCTCCGTTTTTAAAGTTTTGCCACTGAATGGATTTTTATCTTCGGCACCAGCTTCTTTTGCCAGTTCTTTGGTTAAATGACATTTTCCGTTGCACTGCATTTCTGGTTTGTCTTTGTTTTCACAAAGTACATTTACTATGTAATCATAATTCACAACATACTCAACCACAGGCCACATTGGTTTGGTGAGCATTATTAAGGATGCGACTATGAGAATTACATTTTTCACAAGACAAATATACTATCTATAAGATGTTTTAAGAATGATATTTGTCACATTTATTGGTCAAATACAATAAATATTTTATTCAAAAAATTGATTACATACAGCAGCTTTCTCCTTCGTCTTTTACGCCAAGTTTTTTCAATATTTTTTCCATCAAGCACCATTTTGTAAAAGATGATTGCAGCAAATTTACGCCTACGAAAGCCGTAAACCACAACCAATTAATATTCACATAAACCGCTAATACAATACTAATCAAAATAAATATTCCGGCAATTGCTCTAATATATCTGTTAATCATTTTATTAAAATTTAAAAGTTAAATACTCCGTTCTATCGGTACCACAACCGCGTGTATAGGATTGTTAGTTTCCAACGTTTTATTGAATTCCATTACCAAACTGAAAAACGAATCAATCTTCTCTTCTTCAGTAAAAGAGAAAAACATGCTGCTATCTGCTCCGCTTTTTTCCGATGGAAACCAGCTGGAATTCATCATAAAAGAAGATGCATTTTTATATCCTTCAATATCAGAGCCACTGTAGCTCTCAATAGTTGCTTTTTTGAAAAGTTGCAGCACGTCTTTCTGAAATTCATCTACAACAGTTACTATTAATAGTTTCATCGGTTTAGTTTTTATTGTCTATTACTATTTTTTATTGCCATTAATTAATCCGAAGGATTCCAAACTAAGTCGCAAGCAATCAAACAAATTAATTATTACGCCTAAGTCTTATAGCGCAGCGGTCTTATGTCTTTACTCTTTAAAGTTTTTACGTTCAATCATATAGTAAACTAACGGCACCACAAGTAGTGTAAGCACTGTGGAAACAATGGTTCCACCCATAAGCGAAATGGCAAGTCCTTGAAAAATTGGATCAAAAAGTATTACAAATGCGCCTATTACAACCGTTCCGGCCGTCAATAAAATGGGCGTAGTTCTTACCGCTCCTGCTTCAATTACAGCCTGTTTCAACGGAATTCCTTCAGCGGTTCTCAGGTTTATAAAATCAATCAGCAATACCGAATTTCGCACCATAATTCCTGCCAAAGCAATCATCCCAATAAATGATGTTGCAGTAAAGAAGGCACCCAAGATCCAGTGTCCGAGAATAATTCCTATTAATGACAAAGGAATAGCAACCATCATAACTACAGGAGCTTTGAAGTTTTGAAACCAACCCACAATCAAAATGTAAATGATGATGATAACGCCCAAAAAGGCAATCCCCAAATCGCGGAATACCTCTAAAGTTATCTGCCATTCGCCATCCCATTTCACCGTGAAATCGTCTTCAAATTCAGGTTGTTGCAAGTACAGTTCATTCATTTTGTAACCTGCTGGCAATTTTATGTTGTTAAGCTTATCGGTCATTCCCAAAATGGCGTATACAGGACTTTCAAGTTCCCCTGCCATATCTGCCAAAACATACACTACCCTTTTTTGGTTTTTTCGATAAATGCTTTTCGCTCGGGTACTTTCCTGAATATTTACAAGATCGCCCACAGAAATCATACTGCCTGATTGGGAAGCAATTTTCAACTGCGAAATATCCTGAATTGTAGATTTTTCCTGTTCATCTAAAGCCAATATAATTCCCACTTGATCTGTTACATTTTCATCATACAGATTGGTTACGGGCTTATCTGAAAGTGCCATATTCATAGTGTAAACAATCTGTTGCGGCGAAACGCCATAGCGCATTGCTTTCTCTTTATCAATTATAAATTCGTATTCCGTTTGATCTGCTTCCACCATCCAATCTACATCTACTACATCTTGGGTCTCGTTTAAAATATTCTCAAGTTGTTTTGCGACTGCAATTTGCTGGTCATAATTAGGACCGTAAACTTCAGCAACGATGGTTGAAAGTACAGGTGGTCCCGGCGGCACTTCTACAATTTTTACATTCGCTCCAAATTTTTTGGCAATTTCCTGAATATGTGGCCGTAATTGTTTTGCAATCTCGTGGCTTTGTTCATCACGTTCTTCTTTATCTATCAAATTCACTTGAATATCCGCAGTATTGCTTCCTCCCCGCAGGTCGTAATGCCGCACCAAACCATTAAAAGTAATTGGTGCCGATGTGCCAACGTAATTTTGGTAATTTACTACCAGCGGCTGTGTGGAAAGGTATTGTCCAATTTCTTGGGCCACCACTGCGGTACGCTCTAAGGTTGTTCCTTCAGGCATATCAATCACCACCTGCATTTCGTTTTTATTGTCGAAAGGCAACATTTTCACAGCAACCGATTTTGTAAAAAACAACATCATGGAACCTAAAAGAAGTATGATCGTAGTTCCCAAAAACAACCAACGGGTCTTTTTGTTTTCAATCAAGGGAGTTTCAAATTTTGAATAAATCCTATAAATGAAAGTACTTTCCAAAGGTTTTTCTGGTTTAGGCGCTTTTCCTTTTTTCTCTTTTTCACGAAGGAATATATATCCTAAATAAGGCGTAATTGTCAAAGCTACAAACAGCGAAAGTATCATCGCAATAGAAGCCCCAATTGGCATAGGCGACATATATGGACCCATTAGTCCAGAGACAAACGCCATAGGTAATACCGAGGCAATTACAGTGAAAGTTGCCAATATAGTTGGATTTCCTACTTCATTGATAGCATAAATAGCAGCTTGTTTAAACGGCAAGCGTTTCATTTTAAAATGCCGATGCATGTTTTCCGCAATAATAATGGAGTCATCCACCACTATTCCGGTAACAAATACCAAAGCGAAAAGTGTAATCCTGTTAAGCGTGTAATCGAGTAAATAATAGCTCAAAAGTGTTAGCGCAAAGGTAATCGGCACCGAAAGAAAAACCACCAAACCACCACGCCACCCCATAGCAAGCATCACTACGAGAGTAACAGCGAAAATAGCGCCAATAAGATGCATCAGCAGCTCCAATACTTTATGGGAAGCGGTTTCCCCATAGTTTCGTGTAATTTCTACGTGAACATCATCTGGGATTAGATTGCTCCGCAAATGATCTACTTTATCTATAATCACATCGGCGATTTTCATCGCGTCTGCGCCTTTTCTTTTTGCCACGGAAATAGTTACGGCAGGATACTCCGATTGATATTTTGAAGCATTTTCACTTGCCTGTCCATATCCGAAGGAAACATATTTACTTGGAATTTCAGGACCGTCAAAAATAGCTGCGACTTGCTTCAAATAAATGGGTTGATTCTGTTGCACACCCACAACCAGGTTTTCAACATCTGTAACTGATTTCAGAAAATTTCCTGTAGTCACCAAGAATTCCGTATCATTTTTTTCAAAACTGCCCGAACTCAGCTGCTGATTGTTTGCCTTTATCATTTCGGCAACACTCAAAAAGTCGAGACCGCTTGCGGCCAATTTATTTTTATCCAGCACCACACGCAATTGCCTATTTCGCCCTCCAATTTTATGGGTGGTGGAAACTTCATTAACCTTTTCAATTTCTTGGGTAAGCTCGTCGGCAATTTGTTTTAGTTGAAAATCGCTATAATTTTCGCTCCAAAGCGTGATACCTAGCATTGGAACATCGTCAATTGCACGCGGTTTTACAAGCGGCATAGTAACACCCGGAGGCATTTGGTCCATATGCTTGTTCATTTCGTTGTAGAGCTTTACGAAAGAGCGTTCAATATCCTCACCCACATAAAACTGAACAATTACCATTGCGCCTTCTTTGGAAGAAGTGGAATACACATATTCCACCCCAGGGATGTTCGAAACCAGTTTTTCCAATGGCTTTACAACTCTAGATTCAACTTCCGTTGGGGAAGCGCCTGGATAGCCCACAAATATGTCGGCCATTGCCACATCAATTTGCGGTTCTTCTTCACGCGGTATCAAAAACGAACTGTAAACACCGATGATGAGAAACACAATCATCAAGAGCACCGTAAGCTTTGAGCCTATAAATAATTTGGCAATTTTGCCTGCTAATCCGTCCTTCATTTTTCGATATTATTTATTTTTTTAGGTAAAATGGAATGCCTAAATGATTCAACTTTATTAATTTAAACCACGTAATCGGGCATTTCATCGTTATTGTTTAATTGTTATTTTCGCTCCGTTGAAAAGTTTTCCTTCGGAAGAAATAATATAATTTTCGTCTGCATTCAAACCTGAAAGCACTTCCACATTATCGCCGAACGTACGCCCCAATCGCAACCAGCGCAGTATTGCCATGTTGCTTTGACTCACTGTGTAAATTCCTGTTAATTGTCCGCGTTTTACTAATGCTTCTTCTGGCACTAAAACCGTAGTAACGTCAGTTTTCTTTTCAATAGGAAACTGAACAGTAGCATACATCCCCGAAAGAATGCTTGCATCAGTCTTGTCTAAAACTACTTTCACCAAATACTGTCCGCCTGTGTTTTTTGCTGAAGTACTCACTTCGGTAACTGTTCCAGGAAGATTTTTATCTGAAGATTTTACAATTACCTGAACTTCAGTTCCAGATTTTATTTTTGAGATTTCACTTTCAGGAACCGAGGCGGTAACTTCAAAATTCCCTGGGCCTTCAATTGATATTAAAGCTACGCCGGGATTAGCCATATCGCCAGCTTCAATGGATTTACTAGTAACAACCCCATTAAAAGGGGCGCGAAGGTTTACATAAGCAAACTGCGATTGCACTTCGTTTTTCATCTGTCTTGCACCTTCCAATCTTGCTTTTGCCATTTCGTAACGGGCGCGCTGGTCATCGAGTTCTTTTTGACTTGCACTGTTATCTGCAAACAGGTTTTGGAAACGTTGGTAATCTTTTTCCGCATTGTTAAAAGCCGCTTGTGCTTCAGTTATTCCTGCGCTTGTTTGCGCACTTTTTGCAGAAAGATCAGAGTTGTTGATGCTTACCAATAACTGTCCTTTTGTAACTTTTTGACCCACAGTAACGTGAACCTTATCTACAAAGCCCATCATTCGGGTGCTTAGTGTGGCGCTATTTGCTGCTTCTATTTTTCCGCTTGCGGTTAAAAATGGCGTATTGTTTTCTTCAGCTACTGAACTTACTGTTACTTGAACAGCTGGAGTGCTATCAATTTTCTTTTCTTCGGAAGAATTACCGCAGCTAGTAAGACCTAAAACTGCTGTCAATATCAAGGTTGAGTATAATAATTTCATTTTTATATTTTTTAAATCTTGTTTGATTTCGGTTTCGTTTTCGATTTCTGTTTAAGAGAAATTTTAATCAAGAATTATTGGTTTCCATAAGTAGGTTTCGACTGCGCTCAACCTGACATTTGTTGAGTTTCGATTTCGATTTCGTTTTCGATTTGGTTTTCGATTTCAATGTCAATTCTTCGTTAAAAATTGCAAATATGCCAAGGCGTAATTATGCTGAAAAACAGTGTTGAAATACTCCAACTGTTTCTGAGAAAACTGTGTTTCCGCACTCAACAAATCGGTAGTTCTTTCCAGTCCTTCCTTAAATCTGTTTGTACGAATTCTAAGTGCTTCTTTTGATTGTTCAAGCGCCAACTGGGTTAAGTTTAAATTGTTTTTTGCATCTTGAAACATACGTTTTGCTTTGTTCAGCTCTAGTTGACTTTCGGCCTTGTATTGATCCAATTCAAGATTGGCTTGATTGTATTCTGCTTTGCTTTTTTGTGTTTTTCCAAAGCGTTTTGAACCTTCAAAAAGATTCCACGTTAAGGCTGCACCATATAAATAGCCATTAGCATCTGCCTGAAAAATCTGATCGTCATATAGCTCATAGCTTCCGAAGGCATTCAGCCTTGGCAGAAACGTCATTTTATCTGCTTTGTAATTTTGTTTATAGGCTTCCGCGGCAAATTCCATTGCTTGAATATCTGCTCGGGAATCAGAAAGCTTTTCACCGGAATTTAATTCCGAAAAAACCATAAGCGAATCTGTGGGTTTCAAAACACCCACAACTTCTTCATTCATAAGCACCGCAAGATATTCTGAAGCGTTTATCACATTGCTTTTTGCGTATTGCAACTGATTCTCCACTTCGGTAACGCGCACTTGCACTGCCAAAACATCACTTTGTTGCAAATACCCTTGCTTAAAACTGTTGTTTGCCAATCGCAAGTTTTCATTTGCAGCTTTGTGTGCTGTTTCCAAAACGGCTACACTTTTATAAGCCAATTGCAATTGCATATATGCCTTTTCAGTTTCCAGGGAAAGATAGTCGCCCGTGCGCGCCAACTGCATCTGGGTGGCGTTCCATTTTGCTTTTGCGGCTTTGCGTTGGAATATACCGTCAATATTTATAATGGGCTGTTGCACTTCAAGTTTTGTTGCAAACATGTTAATCTGAGAAGGATTGTTCAGATTGTTTGGATCAAAATCTGCTTGGGTAACTATTTCTTGGTTTAGTTTAAAACCGAAAGCCATTAAGGGATTGGTGGTTGACATTCCACTGTAAGAAGCTGATATATTAGGCAAAAACACAGCATTGGTTTGATTGTAATCGCCTTTTGCAGCAAGCACTTGTTGCTCTCCAATTTTTAATTTATTATTTTGTTGAACCACTTTTTCCATCACCTCAGCCTTGGAAATGGGTACTGTTTGTTGCGCGAAGATGATCGTGGGTAGCAAACCAATTAGTGTAATTATATATTTAATCTTCATTTTAAATTTAATTTAATGCAAACATACTTCAGAAAATAAGACTAGTCAGTAACTAATGTTACCGAAGGAGTATTGAGTAGTGAGTAGTGAGTAGTGAGTAGTGAGTAGTGAGTAGTGAGTAGTGAGTAGTGAGTAGTGAGTAGTGAGTAGTGAGTAGTGAGTAGTGAAAATTGATAATTAATCCCTCAATGCTGTTTTCTTGTATCTAAAAGAGACTGCCTTTTAGGACAGCCTCTTCACTAACCAAATAAATCTGCACTCTATAGGAACGAACCAACCAAGAAACGTTCGTAAATACGTTCAATGTCATTCATTAGAGCCGCGTACAATTCTTGAAATTATTCCTTTTTGATCTGTAAATTCTGCAATTAATATTCCGCCAATGTGTAGTACAATAAAAGCTATTAGATAATAAATACCAAGTACATGTATTTCTTCCATTGGTTCTTTCAAAGTCTTTGGGCCCCATACTATTATAAGCCCCGTAACTAAAGAAATTACAACACAAATATAAAAAATGACGTATGCCCATTTCTGGAATTTCTGTTTTACAGTTAAGTTTTTAGCAAATGGACTTTGAAACTTCATACTTCCGAAAAAAGGAAGTATAAAGCGCAAACTGAACAAACCAGTTAAAACATATCCTAAATAAATATGCCAATCCCACATAGGTTTCCGTATCTGTTTGGCTAAAACAATTAATTGCTCGCTAGAGAGTGATTGATCTGTGCTACTTAGATAATTCTGAATAATATCTGCCACATTTTCTTTATTCATCCAAGTCAATCTCAGAAAAATAGTAATTAGTAAAAGCAGAAAAGTTACCGCTATTGTCCAGTGGATAATCCGATAAATTTTTGAATAGTTTACAGTTTCCATTGTGTTTCTATAAACTTTTAATGACCTTGGTCAATCTTTTTTGAACATCTTTCGCAATATCAGCCAAAGAATTATTTTCTACAGCCATCATTGAGGCCGCTGGATCTACTGCTGAAACTTCTATAATTCCAGGTTCACGTTCTTGAACTATTACGTTGCAAGGAAGCATCGTCCCAATTTTGTTTTCGGCTTGCAGGGCTTGATACGCCATTTGTGGATTGCACGCACCTAGAATGGTATAATTATAAAAATCTGCGTCCAACTTCTTTTTTAAGGTGGCCTTAAGATCTATTTCGGTCAACACCCCGAAACCTTCTAATTTTAAAGCTGCGGTTGTTTTTTCAATAGCATCTTTAAAAGTTGTGTTTTTTAATGTTGTAGTGATGTAATAACTCATGGTTTTTATTTTATATAATTTACAAAATCAATCTTAAACAAATGTAAGATTGCAAAATGGGAAGTTCTGTAACAAAGATTACACAACTCGATTTTCTTATGAGTAATGAGAATTGAGAATTGAGAATTTATTTAGTCCTCAAAATGACTTTAATAAAGCATTCTTTCTTCTTTTTTTCTTTGTTCCAATCTACTGAAAACTGAAAAGGCAACAGACAACTCACAACCAACACCTAATTAGCCCCGTGTTGATGAACAATTGTATCGCGTTCCTCGTTAGGTCGAGCCTTTGAATACATTGAGGATAAACTAAAGTCGAGACTTCGACTAGTTGGTAAACTATTCCATGGAGTTTGCAAGCTGATTTTGCTAGGAGTATTGTAAAATTTCACAAAGCTTTAATATTTATAAAACCGTAAACTATCATAAATAGATTAAATTGAGTTTTTAAAATAAAATATAAAAGCTATGATTACACCAAAACAACAAGCCCCAGAATTAGAAATTAATTTAGTTGGCGGAGACACTTGGAAACTCGCAGACCAAAAACCTGAAAACTTTACGATGCTGGTTTTTTATAGAGGCTTACACTGCCCTGTTTGTAAAAGTTATACTGAAGAATTACAAACCCTAAAAGAAAAATACGAAGCATTAGGAGTAAATATTATTGCTCTAAGCATGGATACGGAGAAGCGCGCTACCATTTCAAAAACTGAATGGGATGTTGCCGATATTCCTATTGGTTATGGCCTTTCTGAAGCAGAGGCTAAGGCTTGGGGTTTATATTTAAGCAAAGGAATAAAAGATGCCGAGCCCGAACTGTTTTCAGAGCCTGGAATGTTTTTAATCAGGCCAAATAATGAGGTTTATTATGTAGCGCTTAATTCAGAACCCTTCGGACGCCCCCATTTGCGTTCCTTTATTAAATCTTTAGAATTTATTTTGGATAAAAACTATCCTGCTAGAGGGGAAGTAGCTTATAGAACGTAAAATAAATTTTGAGGATTTAATACTTTAATTAATAGAGAGTAACACCAAGAATTCTTACTAAGAACAAGTCAATAATTTAATGGGAACATAGCTTTAAACACAAGCTTTGTTCCCATTATTGTTTGGTATTATTGGATATATCTTTTAAACTAATTTTTAAAAGCTCTAATCATCTCGAGAGGCGTCTTATGGGGGCGGCTCGCAGCTTTTTCATAATCGGAACTGACATTGTTGGCTCCCATATTAATTCCTTCGTAAATACCTGCAATTACAGTTCCCATAAAATCACCTAATTCTTTTTTACGCTCTTTGGCATAATCTTCAATAGAAACCGAGTTATACTCAAGCTTCGTATTATAAATTTGATTTATATAATCGGCAAGTTGGGTTTGGGTTATAGGTTCGCCAACAAGATTATAAATACGGCCATTGTGTTTTTCTTCAGTAGCCATTTTCGCATACGCAAATCCTAATTCTCCCCTACTCGTATAAGTACATTTGCCCTCGCCTGCACAATTTCTAATTTCACCATCTTTTACATAGGTAGCTATATACTCTAAATCTGGTTCAATGTAAATTCCGTTTCTGCCAATTGCCCAATCAAGCCCTGCGTTTTGAACATCCTTTTCTGTTTGTCGGTTAGATTGTACAATGGGACTAAAGGCATTATTTTCTTCATCGCCAACAATACTGGTATAGACAATCTTTTGTACACCATTTTGTTTTGCAGCTTCAATGACATTTCGGTGCTGTTGGATTCTTTTTTGGGGTTCGTCCATTCCAGAAAGTAATACAACCGTATCAATACCCACTAAGGCCTCATCAAATTCTTGGCGATTTTTATAATCTCCTTTTCTAATTTCGATGCCCAAATGGTTTGCTTTTTCTGGGGTACGTGCTATTCCAACAACATTTTCTTTTCCAATTTCTAATATCAGTTGTTTTACGATTGCGGATCCTAATTGTCCATTTGCGGATGTTACTGCTATTTTCATAATTTTAATTGTTTATTCTTTTATTTGATTGATAAGCTGAATTATATATGGAATGACAAGCTGAGTATCTTTATAAGAAATCTCGTGCCCTTTTTCTGGAATTGAAATCAGTTCAATATTCTGAAAATTCGTTTTACTGAAATATATATTGTTGTAAGGCACAATATTGTCGTTTTCACCGTGAATATGCGTTATAGGAATAGTTAAGTTTTTCCAATCTTTTTCTAGCAATACAAGTTCCTTTGCGTGCACTGTTTTTTCATCACCTGCAACACGATAAGCTGTGGGAACCAACCATCTCGTTAATTTCCATTGTGTAAACCTAGCTGCCCGAAAGTCTTTTTCAATAGTTGGGTCTATGGCTGGAGAAATCATCATTACAGCTTTTACATTTTTATTTAATAAACCAACTCTAGCAGCAATTGGTCCTCCATACGAGGAACCAATTACAATCACATTTTCTAATTTTTTAGCCTCAATTATATCACTCATTATATGAGCCTGCCCATCTATAGCGGGCATCTGTTTCCCAAAATTTGAATAGCCATAACCAGGTCTGTCTATTGCATACATATTTGTAGCTGCAACGAGAGTAGAATCTGTTAGGTACCCTTCCCAAGTAGAAAGTGAACTTGGCGCCCCGTGAATAAAAAATAGATTCACATTTTTATCTTCAGAATGAATTGCTTGAATTCGAATTTTTAAATTAAGGCTATCTACATCAAAATATGAGATGTCGCTTTCAATTTCTAAATCTTTAAATTTTTGTTGAATTTCTCGGTCTGTCTTTCGCCATTGCAGAACCGTACAGGAAGTACTGCTTAAATAAATAAGTATGAGTATTAATAGAAAAAAGAAATTCTTCATACACAAAGTGCTATAATTTTTTGAGGATTCCCTGCGTAAGCCATAGTATAAATGGAAATGGCATTTTGCTTGTTTTGTTTTAGATTCATAATTATATATTTTATAAGTCAGATCTTTTTAAAACCCTTCCAAAACAATCTTTCCCTTTGCTTTTCCTGTTTCTAGAAATGCATGTGCTTTACGCAGGTTTTCAGCATTTATAGTCCCGAAGTTTTCACCTAAAGTTGTTTTAATTGTGCCGTTATCAATTAAAGCAGCTACTTTATTTAAAATGTTGTGTTGCTCAATCATATCTTCTGTTTGAAACATAGATCTTGTAAACATAAACTCTATATGCGTTGACACTGCTTTTGCTTTAAATGGCATTACGTTTAATGTTTTTGGATCGTCAATAAAGCCAAATTTTCCTTGTGGTTTAATCAACTTCGCAATTTCATCTACATGTTGTTCCGTACCATTTAAGCTCACTACATATTCTGGTGCAGCTAACTTATATTTCACGAACTCCTCACTCAATTTATTTCTGTGATTGATTACTGTATCTGCTCCTAATTCTTTTAACCATGCTGTGGTTTCTTCGCGAGAAGCAGTAGCTATTATATTCAATTTGGTTAATTTTTTAGCCAATTGCACCATAATAGAACCTACGCCTCCAGCAGCACCAATAACTAATATGGATTTGCTAGCATCGTCTTTAGAAACCTGTAATCTATCAAATAACATTTCATAAGCTGTAAGTGATGTTAAAGGTAATGCAGCAGCTTCAGCATACGATAAACTTGACGGTTTTTTACCTACAATACGCTCGTCTACAATTTGGTATTGCGCATAACTCCCTTGTCGTGTAAAATCGCCAGCATACCAAACTTCATCGCCAACCTTAAAAAGGCTTACCTCTGCCCCCACTTCTTTTACTATTCCGGTAGCATCCCAACCAATAACTTTCCAATCGTCACCTTCTACTGGCATTCCTGCACGTATTTTGTAATCTGCTGGGTTTACAGAAATGGCTTTTATCTCAACCAAAATATCTCTTCCTGTTGCTTTTGGGGTTTGTATTTGTATGTCTTGTAAGGAATTTACATCTTCTATTGGAAGATTCTCTTTATATCCTATTGCTTTCATATTATTTAGTATGTTCTTGGTATTTAATTATTTCTTTTCACTTTAAAAAATTAATACTATCAAAAGTATAGGGACAAAAGTATAGCTAGTATTACGTTCTCACAAGAACGGTCAAAAAGGATAGTACTGTATTTTTGTACTATTATTTTTCAAAGCATTAACTATTAGCGATTTATAAAAAAATAAATATACTATAAAAAGTATAGTTGTATACTTAAAGATAGTATTGTAATTTTGTCAGAACTAAAAGAAATCTATATGGAAGTAGCACATAAAAAGCGACTTATAAAATATAACGAAAAACTGTTTTCGTGTACTACAAGCGTTGCAATGGAATTGATTGGCGGTAAATGGAAAAGTGTAATTTTAATCTATTTGGTAAATGGCAAAAAACGGTATAATGAACTCTATAAACTTATAGCTACTATCACGGAACGCACTTTGAGTTTGCAATTAAAACAATTGGAGCAAGACGGATTAATAACTCGAAAAGTTTACACCAAAAAACCCCCATTAAAGGTTGAATATGCATTAACTCCTTTTGGTGAAAGCCTTACACCTGTATTACTATCCATTGCGGAATGGGGAAAGATTGTTGCTGAAGAAAAAGGCGAAATTATAGAATAATTTATTAGTTCACTTCCACGCCTAGCTAATTAAAAGCGTTCTTTTCTGTAAAAATACCTAGTGCCCAATAAGTGTACTACATTGCGCAGTTAATTATTTAATTTAGAGGTTTCCCAACTTCGTTGGTGGCTCACTGTATGACGTTGCTTGTCAGGTAGAGCAGCCCATCCTGAGTGTAGCACTGTGCTGAGCCTGCCGAAGTATCTAAGGGCAGTCGAAACGTCCATTGATAGTGTACGTATCTATGTTTATCGAGAGTATTGTGTTTATCCTCTTCCTAGTTACGGCTCATACCATAACGATAGGTATTTGCAGAATCGAAGTCAAGAAACTTTCGTAACATACTATGAAGTTGCGCGAGAAGAAGTGCAAGTAGAACACGAGCGAGACGCCCCCGCCAGAGGGGGAAGTACTAGCTACAATTCTTAAAACTGAACCTTTAAAAACAATCACATTTCGATTTCGTTTTCAATTTCGATTTCGTTTTCAATTTCGATTTCGTTTTCGTTTGCATCAATGATCATGCCCACCGGCAGAATCTTCATTTAATAATACAAAAGCCCCTTTGGTTAAAAAGGTACTTTCAGGTTTAAATGCCTCAGATGTTTCAATAGCTGTGAAGCCGTTATAATTCGCTCCAATTTTTACTTCTACGGGGAGAATTTCAAATTCTTCATCGTTTTCGCTTTCAATTAATAAAACATAATTTTTACCATCCATTTCCACTATTGCATTTTCAGGAAGTGCCAATTGATCTGAAGTACCCGTAACAATCTGTGCTTGCACAAACATTCCTGCGGTGAAGTTTTGCTCATCCCTTTCATCTATATGCCCGTGAACCATTGCAATTCTTGTATTTGGATCTATAGAAGTGCCTACTAAATGTACTTCGCCCTTAAAGGTTTCTTTTGAAGCTTCAGGAACCGTAAAAAGTATTTCTTGTTCTTTCTTTAGCTGCAATAAATCCTTTTCAAAAACCTTTAATTCTAAATGAATATGGTCTGTGTTCATAATTTCCATAATCTTATCTGCAGGCGAAACGTAAGTGCCCGTATTTACATACACTTGGGTTACGTTACCATCAATGGGACTGTAAATATTTACTGCTGAAACAATGTTTCCCGCTTGAACCGAAACAGGATTTATATTAAGCATTTCGAGGTTTTTCTTCAAGCTGTTGTATCGTGCTAGATTCATTTTGTATTCGCTTTCGGCTTTTAAATAACTTTTTTGGGAAGTTATTTTTTCATCAAACATAATTTTCTGGCGGTCATACTCAGATTTTAAATAGGAAAGCTGTTCGGCGGTTTCTAAATAATTCTGCTGCATCGTAATAAACTCAGGATTTTCAATAGTTACCAAACGCTGCCCTTTGGAAACTTTATTACCTACCAATAAGGGTGTGTTTTTTATATAACCTCCCGAAAAAGCACTTACTACCGCCCTACTCTGTGGCGGCACGTCAATCATTCCACTAGTTTGGACTGTTTGGGCAAAAGGTTTTTGGGTGAGTTCTCCTATTTCCATCCTTGCATTTTCAAACTGCGCTTTTGAAAGGTGAATTATTTCTGAATTGTTTTCTTCCGAAGCCACTTCAAGAGTAGCTTCTTTTGTTTTTGAATTATTGCAAGCTGCCAAAAATAAAATGGAAAGCAACAAAAGTGATTTTATATATTTCATAATGTATGATTTAAAGCGTTAAAAAGTTGATAGCGATAACCGCTTGATTGTAATTATTTAGGTTTTCTAGATGCTGTAGTTCAATTTCATAAGCGTTTTCAAGACTTTGGATGTATTGAAAAAAGTCTATTTCGCCATTCTTAAAACTTCCGTTTGCAGTTTTTAAGATTTCTTCGGAAAGTGATTTCCCTTCCGTTTCATAATATTGCAGCGCTTCTTCATATTTTGAAACTTCGTTGAGCAATTGCACTTTTCTGGAATCTAAATGAATTTTATAATCTTCAGCTTGCTGTTGGCTAACATTTGCGGCAATTTTAGAGGCCTTTATTTTTGAAGCATTGCCGCTGAAAAGCAACGGAATTTTTAAACCCACTTGATAGGCATACAGATTTTGACTCAAACCTGAATTGCTTCCCAAAGAATACGAAAGACTTATATCTGGCAGCAAATGTTGCTTTTCAAGATTTTGCTTTGCTTCAAAAAAATCATTTCTATTATTATAATATTCTATCGCTGGATGTGCTTCCATTCCCGGCAGCGAAAGTTGTAGTTTCTCCAAAGGCTGTTCAGAAATCACCAAACTATCCTTGGATTGCACAGCTGCTTTCAAGCGCTCTAGTGCAATATTTACATCTTCTTTGCTTTGTTTATAATCAGTTTCCAACTGACGTTGCTTGGCGCGAGCGGTTATTTTTTCTAGATAATTGGTTTCTCCAAGATCAAAACGACGTTGGGCGGCGTACGCAAAATTTTGATACAGACTATCCAAACTTTCGTAAACGCGTTCCCTGTTTTTCTCAAATTGAAACTGATAATATGCTGCCGCAACCAAGCCTTCCGTTTTGCGTTTTTGAAGCTCGTATTGACTGCTTTGCATTTCAAACTGGCGCTGATTTACCTTTTTTTCAGCAAAATAAACTGTCGGGAAAAGAAAACCTTGCTGTACTCCAAAAACTTCGAGAGGTTCGTTGTTTGGTGCTAAGTTATTCTCGTCAAACTCATAAAAGACAGTAGTTTTATCGAAGTTGAAAGCACTACCAATTAAAGCATTTGCTTCTTCTTTTTGAAGCGATGTTGCTTTTAAGCCTGCGTTATTTTCTAAAGCCATTGTTTTTAAATCCTCTAAAGTTTTAGAGTTTTCCTGTGCTATTCCTGTAACTCCAAGTAACAATATGATGATGGTTAATGGCAAAGCCTTCTTCTTAGATTTTCGAAGTTTTATTTTCTTTTTATCTGAATCAAAAATTGAAAATAGAACAGGTAAAACAACCAAGGTTAAAATCGTAGCCGTTACCAAACCACCAATAACAACAGTTGCTAAAGGTCGTTGAACCTCAGCCCCAGCTCCAGTTGAGATTGCCATTGGTAAAAAGCCAAGTGCGGCGGCGGCGGCGGTAAGCAAAACAGCTCGCAAACGGTTTTTTGCACCCTTCACAATAAGTTCCTTTTTATCTGTCATTCCTTCTTTTTTAAGTTCTTTAAAATGTTCTATTAAAACAATTCCGTTTAGTACTGCAATCCCAAAAAGGGCAATAAATCCAACGCCAGCCGAAATGCTAAAAGGCATATCGCGCAGCCATAACAATAACACGCCACCCACTGCCGCCAATGGAATTGCTGAATAAATCATAAGCGCCTCTTTCACGGAATTGAAAGCGAAATACAGCAAGAAGAAAATTAACACCAAGGCTACAGGAACGGCAAACAACAACCTACTTTTTGCGCTTTGAAGGTTTTCAAACTGACCGCCATAATCAATTGTATAACTTACGGGAAGTTGAATATTCTCGTCTATTAATTTTTGAACATCGTCCACAACGCTTTGCAGATCGCGACTTCTCACGTTTATTCCCACTACAATTCGGCGTTTGGTGTCATCTCTCGATATTTTCGCTGCGCCTTTTGTATATTTTATTTCAGCGAGTTCGCGTAACGGAACTTTTTCGCCAGATGGGGTGTCAACATAAAGGTTTTGTAGGTTTGAAAGATCGCGACGGTTGTTTTCATCCAAACGAACAACAAGGTCAAAACGTTTTTCTCCTTCAAAAATACTTCCCAAAGATTTACCTGCAAAACCCATTGCTATCATTTCATTCAAATCTTGAATATTGAGTCCGTAGCGGGCAATTTTAGCTCGGTCAAACTTCACATTCATCTCTGGTAGCCCTACTACTTTTTCCACAGTAATATCATCGGCTCCTTCCACATTTTCTACAAGGCTCTTTATTTCGTTTGCTTTTTTGTTTAGTATTTCAAGATCTTCCCCAAATATTTTGATAGCAATATCTGCCCGTACACCCGTTATAAGCTCGTTGAAGCGCATTTCAATAGGTTGGGTAAATTCTACTTCCATTCCTGGAATTATAGCCAAAGCTTCTTTGAATTTGTCGGCCAATTCATTTTTGTTCTTGGCAGAAACCCATTCGCTCTTTGGTTTAAGGGTAATTATAACATCACTTTCTTCCATAGACATAGGGTCTGTAGGCACTTCGGCAGCACCAATACGGCTTACTACTTGATCTACTTCAGGAAAGTTTTCTATCAGAATTTTTTCAATATGCGTAGTAATATCGATCGTATTGCTGAGGGAAGTACCTGTTTTCAGAACTGGTTGAATTACAAAATCGCCCTCGTCCAATGTTGGAACAAACTCGCCACCCATAGTTGAAAAAAGATAAATTGTTGAAACTAGAATTAATACCGCAACACCCAACACCACCCTTTTTGCGCTTAATGCCCAGCGAATTGTTGGTTCGTAAAAACGATTTAGGAAAGCCATAATTCTAACAGAAATATTCTTTTCTGAAGTTTCCGTTGGTTTTAAAAATAAGGAGGCGGCAACTGGAACGTATGTAAAACAAAGCACCATTGCCCCAATAAGTGCAAAACTGAATGTAAGCGCCATAGGCTTAAACATTTTTCCCTCTACCCCGCTAAGTGATAGAATTGGGATGAAAACAATTAAAATTATAAGCTGTCCAAAAATGGCAGAATTCATCATTTTTGAAGAACTCTTTACTGTAAGATTGTCTTTTGCCAATTGTTTTTCTTCAGAAGAAAGTGAGTTTAGTTTTATAGCATTCTTACTAATTTGAAATGCTACAAACTCAACAATAATTACCGCACCGTCAATAATAATTCCGAAGTCAATCGCACCAAGACTCATTAAATTTGCATCTACTCCGAAAATGTACATTAACGAAAGCGTGAAAAGTAGCGACAACGGAATTACGGATGCAACCACCAGCCCCGAACGAAGATTTCCTAGCAAAAGCACCACTACAAAAATCACTATGAGAACTCCAAGAATTAGGTTTTCAGCAATAGTGAAAGTGGTTTTGCCTATAAGCACGCTGCGGTCCAAAACGGGGTTTATGTAAACTCCTTCGGGAAGTGATTCTGAAATATTAGCTACACGTTCCTTAACAGCTTCAATCACTTGGTTTGAATTGCCGTCCTTGAGCATCATTACCTGTCCGAGTATTTTTTCTCCTTGTCCGTTTCCAGTAATAGCACCAAATCGTGGAGCGCTCCCGAATTGGACTTTCGCAATATCCTTCACATAAATAGGAAAGCCATTCTCGCTTTTCACAACGATATTTCCAATATCTTTCAAGGAAGAAGCCAAACCTTCCCCGCGAATAAAATAAGCTTGATTTTCCCTTTCAATATACCCACCGCCAGAAACGCTATTGTTTTTCTCCAAAGCGGTAAATACCTCTTGGGCAGTAATATTCATAGCGTTTAGCTTGTTGGTATTAATGGCAACCTCATATTGTTTTAGTCTTCCACCCCAAGTGTTAACTTCAACTACGCCTGGAATTCCGGAGAGTTGTCGTTTTACTATCCAATCTTGAATAGTGCGAAGTTCTGTAATTGAATATTTATCCTCATATCCAGGTTTTACGTCTAAGATATATTGATAGATTTCGCCCAGACCTGTGGTTATTGGGCCCATTTGTGGCGTTCCAAAACCTTCAGGAATATTTTCAGAAGCTGATTGTATTTTTTCTGCAATGAGTTGTCTTGGTAAATAAGCACCCATATTTTCTTCAAATACGATGGTAACCACCGAAAGTCCAAATTTTGAAACGGAACGAATTTCCATTACCCCAGGCAAATTGGCCATTTCCAGCTCCACTGGATAGGTTATAAATTGCTCCATATCCTGTGTGGAAAGGTTGCGAGAAGTGGTGATTACCTGAACTTGATTGTTTGTAACATCGGGCACGGCACCAATGGAAAGCTGTGTGAGCGAATACACACCAAAGCCTATAAGCACCAGCGTGAACAAACCTATGATTAGTTTATTCTTTATACTGAATTGAATTATTTTTGAGAGCATAACTAATTATAATTTTATCTTTTTTCAACAGAAATTGCCGAAAAATGAAATATTAAAGATTGATTTTAACCGCTTTGAAAAAGCGTTAGATAGTGACCTTATAAGAATTTGGAAATTTTTATTTCCAGAAGGTCAATTTAGTTATGCAAATTTTGGGGGTTGGAAAATGGAAACTTTTTCCAAGGAAGAATATAAATTTTGGTAATGGAAAGTGTGAAATTGATGTATGTTTATTTCTGCTTTTAAACCTAGAATTTCAAAAGGCGCAAATACTACATCATTTAAAACGTGGTGACAAGAAATATGTTGAAAAGGCAGTTCTTGATGCTCCTGATCTTCTTCTTTATGATTTTTTTGATGTTCCGATTTTAAGGAACCGTAATGTTTTTCATAGAAAGTAAAAAAATCATCACCATAATTTTCTGAATGATATTCAGCATGTTGTACCAAACGCCCGAGTAGAAAAATATCCTGCATTCCAAACCCTACGCTTTGAAAAACGATAAGTAGAGAAAAAGTTATGGAGAATAGGTTTTTCATTTAAAAAAATAAAATTAGACAATAATTTTTAATCATTAACAGATGGGAAAATATTATTTATGAGCTTCCCGTGTTCCCCCGTGGCCACCAGCCACAATAAGCAATACTTTAATGCTTAAAAAAATAAATTTGAAAAACTGGATGATGGGGTTCATCATTACAAACCGTTTGAAATTTGATATTCTTTTTGTCATGGTTATAAATTTTTATTCAGGAATTAAATACCAAAATGGTTTCATTTTAGCTTTATATATAAAAGCATAGTGCAGCGCAAGTTTTAGCCAATGACCTGCCAAACCGATTTCGCCAAAAGTCTTGCTTAGCTTTCTTCCCATAGTGTCTGGGTATTTTATGTAATCAGGGACAATTGGGAACGTAGTTATGCTTATACCACTGCCTTTGGTCATTCCAAAACCTGCGGAAGCAATACAAGCAGCGCCCATATTGCCCATAGAACCTTTGTGGCGAAGTGATTCTTTATTATTTTTTATACTATCAATAATATTGTCTGCAACTAATTTTGCCGTAATACCCGAGGGCATTCCCGTTCTTGGCGGGGCAGGAAAGATTTCTGTTCCGTTCGGACTTTTACGGGGTTTAGAGATACTGTGTGGTGGCGCAAAAGCTATTCCCGGTGCAAAAATATTTTTATAATTCGGGTTTTGATAGGTCTCTGGCCAGTCTTGTACGGTCCATTCTTCATAGGGTTTGGGTGTATAATCTGCGTCAACTATCATAAAGCCTTTAAATAGTTTCTCGGTGATGTCTTGCTTGTTTTTATCGAAAGCTTTAAACCCGTGTCCCGAAAAGGAAGGGATAAGCATCGCAAAATCATATTCAATGTTTTTGTGCTCCCCGTTCAGCGTTTCATAATGGGCAAGACCTTCTTCAATTTTAGTAACCCCTGCCCCAAGAATCCAATCTATGTCGCGATCTTCAAAAACCATCTCTACCATTTCATTGGATTTCATACTATTACTTCCATAGCTTAGCAGCATCCCGTCCATTCCGAAATCGCCCAGTTTATATTCATTGGAAATCCACGTAATTTTGGCTTTGTCACGAACTTTTTGTCTGCGAAGTTCTTGCTCAACATTTAAAATATATTCAAAAGCTGCGCCTTGGCAAGTTGCTTTTGCGTGGCCAGTGCCAATAACAATTCGTGCTTCCTTTCCCTGTTTCATTTCTTCAATTAAGGCTTGTAAACCTTGATAGGCGTGCTCTGCGTGCGTATAAGTACATACGGAATACGTTTTGTTAGTTCCGGGATTTAAACCTTCGGTAGCTTCAAAATTAAGTTTGGGACCCGTGGCATTTATAAGATAATCGTACGTAATTTTTTCAGTTTCGCCTCTTTTTTCTTCGGAAACGTATTCAGCCATTACGAATGGTTTTTCTGTTTCATTATCGCCTTCGGGAAAAAAAGAAGTCACCTTGGCTTGTTTGAACCCGATACCTTTCTTTTTGTATAAAGGCGCCAACGGAAAAAGTATTTGCTTGGATTTCATTCGGCCAATGCCAACCCAAATATTGGAAGGAATCCATTGATACTTACTGTTGGGCGAAACCACAACAACTTCGTGGGTTTTGTCTAGTTTTCTGCGAAGATGGGAAGCAGCTACATGACCTGAAATTCCAGCACCTAATATTACAATTTTTGACATTTCTTAAAGATTTTAAATGTCTAAATTACTTCACATAAAAGAAGCCACAAATGATATTAATCATATAACTGTGAGATAATTAGACATGTCAAAAATCTGCTTTTTAATGATCTCGCACAGTAACTTTTGTTACAAACCAGAAAATTAAACGGCTTTAATGCTACTTATTCATTTTGTTTCTTATCACTTTAATAACCATCAAGCCAATTGCGCCTCCAAATAGTGATACCAAGATGTTTATTATAAACAAGAGACTATTAACCTCTCCTGTTTTCATTATAGATATAGGGGAAACCAAGTCTTCCAAATATTTTGATGAAGAAGATACTTCCAAAAATTCCTGCGATGGTGTTTGCTGTAAAACCCATAGTATATTTCCTTTTAATTGCACCAAAAACATTAGCGCCAAGAATGCCAATAAAAATGCTGATAATTGAAATAAGGGTATCTGTCAAAATAAATACATTTTAGAACAGGATTAATGTTCTCCATAGCCCACATCGTCCATCTTGCCTTTAAAAACTCGGTACTGAATAAACATATAGACTGCAACTAGAATTGCGGCAATAACAAACCAATATACACCCACTGACAATCCATATTCATGCGCTGCCACATTATAGAGCGTTAAGGAAGGATTTACATCATTGGTTGAAGGCAAAACCTTTGGAAATATGGAAGCCACCGTAGAAGTTAATCCGCCAAATAGAAATAAGGATGAAAACAAAAAGCCTAAACCATCCTTTTTAAAGGATTTTACTTTAAACAATCCGAAAAGTCCCGAGAATGCAATAAGGGGGAAAACCCATAGCCAAGGATTTTCTATAAAATTATGAAATGGTTTTGGCTCAATAATATGCCAAAGCAATAAAGAACTTATTACCAAAGCCAACAGTACAAAATTTAAATTGAAAACAACTTTTTTAAGCTTTTGGTTTAAGTCTGAATTGGTTTTGAAGATAATCCAATTTGCCCCGTGAATCGTCAACGCTACTACCCCAACAACCCCAAGTAACAACGTAAACCAATCAATAATTCCCAATTGCTCAGCGTGCGGACTAAACGTGGAATTCCATAAGGGCAAAAAGAAATAATGGGGTTCCTGTGCAGAAACACCATTGGTAACCATTCCTAAATTTACACCTCTCACCACGTTTCCTAAAGCAATTCCGAAAAATAAGGCCAGTAATAAACTTGAAACTCCAAAGGCTTTATCCCAAATAGTTTCCCACATCTTGTTATGGATTTGACCACGTAATTCTAAACCAATGGCCCTAAAAATAAGCAGCCATAAAATCATTATCAATGGCAAATAAAATCCACTAAAAGAAGACGCGTATAAAGTTGGAAACGCAAAAAACAAAACACCCCCAACGGCTATTAACCATACCTCATTGGCATCCCAAAAAGGACCGATGGCGTTTGTAATTGCTTTCTTGTCCTTTTCAGTTTTGGCAAAGAACAAATGAATGATGCCAGCACCAAAGTCATAACCATCCAAAATCACATAAATGGTGAGCATTGTAATTAAAACGATATACCAGAATAATTCCATAGTTAGATTTGTTTTGTGGTTTCAGGCCCTTTTTTAATGATTTTTCCAGCTAGCATTAAGAATAATAATCCTAATAATAGATACAGACCAATAAAACCAAGCAAGGTGAATAAAGTATTCCCAGAAGAAACTGTTGGTGAAATGCCATCAGCAGTTCGCAAAAGGTTATAAACCAACCAAGGTTGCCTGCCCAGTTCAGCAGTGTACCAACCAGTAGTGTTCGCTATATATGGAAATGGCAACATGAACATCAGAGACCATAAAATCCATTTGGTTTCATAGAGTTTCTTTCGAAACAATTGAATACTTCCAATAAACATCAACCCAATAAAAATAGTGCCTAAACCAACCATAATGTGGTATGAATAATACAGTCCTGGAATATTAGTGGGGTACACACTTTCATCAAATTCATTTAAACCCTTCACTTGGGCATCCCATCTTTGATAGGTTAAAAAACTCAACACATTTGGAACTGCTATTTTGTTGTCGAGCTTTTTATTTTCCGTATCTGGTTGCCCAATTAGAATAATTTCAGAACCTTCATCTTCTGTTTCAAAGATACCTTCCATAGCAGCAAAGGTTACAGGTTGATGTTCTACCACATTTTTAGCAGCCCAATCTCCTGTGGGAAAAGCCACTAAGACACTCGAAATCAATCCGAAAATCACACCCGTTTTTACAAAAAGTTTTCCGAATTCACTGTGTTTATTGCCTAACAGATAGAATGCGCCAATGGCTGCCACAACAAAAGATGCTGTAATAACGGAAGCCAATTGATTGTGTAAATAAGAAGGAAGCAACCAAGGATTGGAAAATAAAGCTCCAAAATTATTAAGGACAAACTTTCCGTTTTCCAAAATTTCATACCCTACCGGATGTTGCATCCACGAATGGGTAGCTATAATTAAATACCCGCTAGCCCAAGACCCCAAAAACACTAGAAAACCTGTTAGAAAGTGTAACTTTTGTCCCATTAGCTTTTCACCAAAAAGGAATAACCCCAAAAACGAAGATTCAAGGAAGAAAGAAAACATCCCTTCCATTGCAAGAGTCTGACCTATAATACCTCCAGTAAGCTCTGAAAACTTTGCCCAATTGGTGCCAAATTGAAATTCCATAGGAATGCCGGTAACTACGCCCATTGCAAAGTTGAGCGCGAAAATCTTCATCCAGAATTTGGCAGCATCGTTGTATTTATAAATCTTGGTTCTGAGAAATTTCCATTTAAAATAGACAATCATTAAAGATAGTCCCATGGTCAATTGCGGAAATAAATAGTGGAAAGTGATAGTAAACGCGAATTGCATTCTATCATAAAAGAGCATGTCTTCCATTCAATTAGTATTTTATTCGATACATCAAAAATACTCTATTGAACGGGTAATTTAAGTAACATTAGTTGCATAAATCAAAAAAGAAAAGATATTCTAAAAAATAGCATTTGCTGTCCATTCGAGCGCAGTCGAGAATTATAAATTACTGACTACTAACAAGGTCTCGACTGCGCTCGACTAGACAATTTAGCAATTTGTTCCCTTTTAGAAGAGCCTATTCTTTAATTTCAAAATGAATTCTATTTAATTTTTAAAGTCATTTACTTTTTCACTTAAATCAAAAACATTCACTTCGCTAATCATATTGTCTACAATACTGCTTCCAGAAGTGCTTCTATAGCCTCCGGCGCAATGCACAACGATTGGTTTGTTTGTAGGGATTTTGTCTTTAGAATCTCTCAATTCGTTAAGAGGGATATTTATTGCATTTTCAAAAAACTTACCTTCTGAAACTTCGCTTTTATTTCTAATGTCTATAATTGTGTATGCATCTTTATTCTTTTTGAAATTTTCAAAATCAAAGGATACAGATTTTTCTTTTGCTTTTTCAGAAAGAGTAACCATAGCGATGATTTGTGATTCATATCCTATTTTGGCAATCCTGTGCATTATTTCGTCTCTATCTTGAATTGAATTTATAGCAACATAAAATTTTTCATTGGGTTTAACAATAGCCCCAAGCCAAGTTTCTACTTTATCATCTTCATTACGCGCCATAATATTTATACTGCCAGCAATGTGATTCTTTTTAAAAACTGCTTCATCTCTAACGTCTATAATCAAACTATTTTCTGGAAGGCTATCAACTCCAACTTTTAGGGATACATTTCCTATACTTTTTTCAAAGTTCTTCGCCCCCTCTTTATTAATATCTACATCAAATCCAAAATAGGCAGGAATAAAAGGTTGGTCGCTTAAAATGTTATTCACAAACTGTTCTTCAGTTTGTTTTTTGAAGGCCCAATTGCCAACACGTTCATTGCCCAAGGTGCTTGAAGAATCTGTACTCATATTCTTACCACACAATGAACCTGCTCCGTGGGCTGGATAAACCAATGTATCATCAGGCAAATGATTAAATTTAGTTTGAATAGTATTGTACATACTCTTAGCCAGCTTTTCACGAGTGGCTCTCATATTTCCTGCTTTTTCGCGTAAATCTGGTCTTCCAACATCGCCAATAAACAAGGTATCTCCAGAAAACATAGCATACTTTTCTTTTTCATCTTTGGCAATAATGGTGATCCCGTCTGGGGAATGTCCAGGAGTGTTAATTGCGAAAAGTGTTGTTTTACCCAAGCTAACTGTATTGCCATCGTCAAACGGCTGATGTGGATAATTTGCACCTACCAATTTGCTTACATATATAGTGGCACCCGTTTCTTTATGTATTTGCAAATGACTGCTTACAAAATCGGCATGGGGATGTGTTTCAAAAACAGCTACAATTTTCGCATTGTTTTCTTCGGCATATTTATAATATTGGAAGGGGTTTCTGGCGGGATCTACTAAAGCCATTTTGCCATCACTAATAATAGCATAAGAGTAATGTGCCAATGGCTTATCTTGAAATTGTTTAATTGTCATAATCTACAGTATTAAATTCTACTAAAACTATTAAATAACGGTCTTGGCATTAAAAAGCCAAGACCGTTTTATTGGGAATTATATATTTTTCTTTGCCAAATACCAACTCACTTTTTCTAAAGAATCGTCTTTCAATCTGGCGTTAAGTTCATCTAAAGTTTTTGGAGGACCAACAATTACTTTATCTCCTTTTTTCCAATCTAATGGCATTGCCACCTGATATTTATCTGAAGTTTGAAGGGCTTCCAAAGCGCGTAAAATTTCATCCATATTTCTACCCACGTTTAATGGATAATACATTACCAATCGTATTTTCTTTTTATTGTCAATGAAAAATACGGCGCGTACGGCAGCTGTTTCACTTTCATTTGGCTGAAGCATTCCATACAGTTTTGATACTTTCATATCAATATCTGCAATGATTGGGAAATCAAAATAAACACCTGTGGTTTCCCTTACATTTTGAACCCAGCCCAAATGTGCGTGAATACTGTCTATACTTAATCCTAAAAGTTCAGTATTTAAGGCATCAAACTCGCCTTTTCGTTTTGCAAAACCACTCATTTCGGTAGTGCAAACTGGCGTAAAATCTGCTGGATGTGAAAACATCACAATCCATTTGTCTTTTGCGAAGTCGGACATTTTTATTTTTCCTTTGGTTGTAACTGCTTCAAAATTTGGAGCGCTGTCACCTATTCTTGGCATTGCATTTACTTGTTGTACTTCTGAATTTATTTCCATTATAATTATTTTTAACTATTGTTTTTAAATTTTCAATAAAATTAAGCTATACTGTTATTTTGTACAGTAACATTAGTTACAAAACATCATTTTACGATAAATTCCATATAAAAGATGAAGATGGCCATTATTAAAATAAAATAACCAAAGGATTTTTTTAACTTATTTCCATCTATGAAATTACCTAGATAGCTACCTATGAAAATTCCTAGTAGTGATATAGCTGTTATGGTCAATAGAAAATTCCAATCTATTTGTCTTACTAATGCATCTCCAAGAAAAAACCCAATTAATGAATTTAGCGCAATAATAATAAGGGAAGTCCCTACGGCTACCTTCATTTCTACATTGGCTAAAATAACCAAAGCTGGTATAATTAAAAATCCACCACCTGCACCAATCAAACCAGTTACTGACCCTAAAATTAAGCCTTCAATAAGTATTAGGGGATAATTATATTTTACTTTTCCTGTAGTTTCTTTTACCAAACTCTTTTTACCGTTTAACATTGAAAAAGCCGCTGGAATCATTAAAAGCGCAAACAATCCAAACATACCCATTCTTCGAGTAATTTGAAATTGGCCTATCGTAAATAATACATCTGGCAAAGCAGGCACTACATAATGTCTTATTAGCGTAACACCTATAATTGCTGGGAAACCAAATACAATTGCAGTCCGCAAGTTTACATAGCCTTTAAAGTATTGTTTTATTCCCCCAACTAGTGCGCTGGTTCCTACAATAAATAAAGAATAAGCGGTTGCAGATTTTTCATCTACTGAAAATAAATATGCTAAAACAGGTACTGCTAAAATAGAACCTCCACCGCCAATGATACCCAAAGATAAACCTATGAATAATGCACTTATATATCCAAAGATTTCCAGTAATGCCATAATTTATAATTTAGAGATCAAAAATAGCTTCCTTACTTGAGGTATCACGTAACATTGGTTACATAAAACTTAAAGCTTATTTTTTCAAAAGTTTAAAAAACAATTCAATTCCACTTCGTTGCGGAATTGAATTGTAAGCTATCTCCATAGTCTCTATTTTGAATTTTTCTTTAAAAAGTGAAACGTATTCCTCTTTATTTCCTCCAAATGGAGGTTTGTCATCATTTAAAGGAATATTAAAAAGTAGCCCTACCAGCTTGCCTTTTGGCTTGAGCAGTTTGTGCATTTTTTGAACATATTCTTCACGAAATGATGGTTCCAAAGCACAAAAGAAAGTCTGCTCCAATATTAGGTCAAAGGTTTCTTCCAATTCGAAAAAGTCTGAATGCAACAGATGTTCCTTTGGAAATAAAGGCACGCGTTTCGCCATATTTTTTAAGGGAATAGAAGAAATATCAACCACAAATACATTATTAAATCCATTTTTAACTAGGTATTCCGCTTCGTAAGAATTTCCACCTCCGGGAATCAATATTTTTAAATTTTTATCTGAAAGTTGATCGATGTATTCCTTTAATGGCGTAGCAACATAGCCTATATCCCATCCCGTCTCACCGCTGATGTATTTGTGGTTCCAAAAAGTTTCGTAAAAATTCATAGCTTATTTTTCAAAACTTATACTCCAAATTCCACGAACCTGATTTTCAGTATAACCAATTGCTTTATCAGCTGGGTATAGTTCTTTTATTTTGGACAAGTTGATCGTTTCCAGTTCCTTTCCGGGAGTTCCATGGCATTTTAAACACATGGAGTTAGTTATAATTGGGTAATAAAATTCTGTTTCAGTTCCCATTTCCACAATAATTGGATTCACTTCTGAGCCCGCAGCAACTTGTTTTTTGAAATTTTCCAAGTATAACAGTTCCGAATCATTTGCCTTGTTTTTAGGGTTTCTAGGCTTGTCTGAAACACGCTTAATATGTGCTTTATGAACAGTAGCCATACTATCAGTTATAGGCATTGCTTGGATATTGCAAAAATCGAGCGCCGCAATCACACCGTTTTTTTGAATTTGGCCCATCAGGTTTTTCCCCAATTCGGCTTTGGTGGTTTGTGTCATTTGCATGCCACGTTCCTTAAGCGTAAGCTTTCCATCACTATTTCCTTTTTTTTGTCCCATTCCCATTCCTTTGCCTTGACCCATTTTCCTTTTCATTCCTGGTCGGTCACCGTGCATTTGGTTGTAATGTGATTCAAACCATGCGGGTTCTTCTATTTCGTTGTCGAACATATAATCCGCGATTTGTTTTATGGTTTCCTCTGGAAAAAATTGATAAGGCATCAATCCAAATTTATTAATAGCACCCGGCATTTTTGATTTTTCTTCGGAAGGTTTTTTGGCCCAACCAACCATTGCATTTATAAAATCTTCCTTTGAAGTATCCTGAGAAATATAATGCATTTTTACCGCTATCATTGGCGGTGCCATCATGCTTTCTTCTGAAGTTTTTGGATTGTGGCAAACGTAGCAATTGTTCTCCATCAATTTTTTTCCTGGATGTTCCTGATGAATCTCAAGTTCGGGATTTTGAGTATTTTCAGCAATCGCCAAATATTCGTTTCGCGTATTGGTATTACAGGCCGTGAATAGGCTAATAAAAAAAAGTGTGGCTAAAAATTTCATATCTTAAGGATAAAGTGTGTATTCTTCAAAAATAAATTTAAACAGCACAATTGGCAGTAACAAAAGTTACACTTTAAACTTTTTAAAATGAAATAATTAGATTTTTAATTTTAAAGTGAAATTATCTTAATGCTATTTCTATAAAGTTCTATTTTGCCCATAGATTCCAGCTTTTTCAACAAGCGCGAAACCACAACCCGAGAGGTGTGCAATTCGTATGCAATTTCTTGGTGCGTTGAATTTATAGTATCGCTTTTATTTACTTTTTGTTTATTCTGAAGATATTTAACCAAACGCTCATCCATATTCAAAAAAGCAATACTATCTATGGTTTCGAGCATTTCCGTGAGGCGTTCGTGATAGCTTTGAAATACAAAATCGCGCCAGCTTTTATATTTTCCCGTCCATTCCTCCATTTTTTGAATAGGAATCATAATAAGCATGGTATCCATTTCTGCTATCGCCCTGATTTCACTTTTGGTTTGACCCAAACAACATGTCATTGTCATGGCGCAAGTATCGCCGCGTTCCAAAAAATAGAGCAATAATTCATCGCCATTATCATCTTCCCTTAAAATTTTTATTGCCCCAGAAATTAGCAGTGGCATGGACCGCACATAATCGCCAATTTCTATAAGTTTTTCACCTTCTTTCACTTCCTTTAAAGTTCCTACTTGATTGATTTCGTCAATAAGGGCATCTTCAAAAATTGCGGCGTAATTTTCTTTTAAATACGTAAGCATGCAAAATTATTTAGGTGGATTTTGAATAGCTAAAATACGGCTTTAAAATCACTTTTCTTTTGAGTCTTTCTTTTTCTGTTTTTCCAATTTTCTAAAATATCCGCGGAAAAAGAAGTTGTGTTGTAAGGCCTCCATATTTTGATTCAGTTTTTCAGACGCTTCTTTTATTTGAATCATTGTGGAATCCAACTCCTTTACAAAACTTTCATTCTGGGTGATATGATTGAGAGCTCCTTTTCCAGATTTTATTTCCCTTAAATAATCATCTAGATTTTTGGTAATTGCATTAATATCATCGCTGGATTTTTCTAGATTACTAAAAACAGTTCTAATCTGAGTTGCGGTGGCAGTATCGCTCAAAATTACGGCCGCGGCACTTTCGTCATAATTTACTTTTGAAATAATAGTATTGATTTTACCCATAGCCAACCCTGCTCCTTCCGAGGTTTTCTTTAGTTCTAAAATTGTTTGGTAAATATTCTGCGCTAAAATTGTATCACTGATTAAGACCCCAATAGTTCCTTTTCCTTCAAGAATTTGATGGGTAATTTTTAAAAGATCTGTACTTGTTTTATCTAATGTAGCGAGCATATCGTCCATCCCCACTTTACTGACGGATTGAATTACGTCTCCGGTAACAACACCCGCACCCTGCACATCATTTCCGGGAGTGATATTTACCACCATACTTCCAACCAAACCATCCGAACTGATAGAGGCCACAGCATCTTTTTTTATGAAATATGAAGCCTCTTCTTCCACCGTCATTTCAATAATAATCTTACCCACTTCTTTCATTTCTATGCCAGTTACCGTTCCCACATTAATGCCAGAGTAACGGACATTGTTTCCTAATTGTAGTCCGTTTACATTGTCAAAAACTGCATATACTTCTATATTTTTGGTGAAAATATGTTGTCGTGAGCCTATTAAATAAAGGGCGCCCACGAGAATAATAGTTCCTACGATCACAAAGATTCCAACTCTTATTTTTTGTGAATTTGATTTTCCCATAAAATTAATTTTTAAAAAATGCTCTAGTTTGGGGATCATTCGAATTTGAAAGTTCCTCAAAAGTACCTTCGGCATAATTGGTTCCATCCACCAACAATATCATCCGATCTGAAATAACCCGTGCACAATCTACGTCGTGCGTAATGATAAGAGAAGATGTGTTGTATTCTTTTTGAATGCTTCGCATAAGTTGAATAATTTCGTTTGCAGTAATAGGATCCAAACCTGTAGTTGGTTCATCATACATAATAATCTTCGGCTTTAAAATCAATGCCCGAGCTAATGCCACCCTGCGCTGCATTCCACCAGAAAGTTCCGAAGGCATCAAATCGATAGCATTTAAAAGCCCCACACTTTTGAGCGCTTCCTTTACCGATTGTTCAGTACTGTGGAAATCTTCTAGTTTATCCTTATGACGCCGAAGTGGAAATTCTAAATTTTCACGCACGGTCATAGAATCGTATAAGGCACTTCCCTGAAAAAGAAAACCGATTTCTGTACGTAAAAAATCCAATTCCTGCTGGCCCATAGTAATGATATCTTGATCTTTAATTGTGATACTTCCGCTATCTGGTTGAATCAAACCTACAATACACTTAACCATTACAGATTTCCCCGAACCGGATTTCCCCATAATCACTAAGTTTTCCCCTTCATATAATTTCATACTAAATCCTTTGAGCACTTGGTTGTCGCCAAAACTCTTTTTAATATTTTTCAGTTCAAGAACTGGTTTTTTATTTGTTTCAGAATTCATTATGTAGTGAAAAATATATCGGTTACAAAAACGGCAATAAAGTCAATTATAAACAGCAACATGGAGGCATAAACCACCGCCGAGTTTGATGCCTCTCCCACCCCAACGGTTCCAGTGGCGCAATTATATCCTTTGTAAGTACCCACTAGGCCAATAGCAAAACCAAAGAAAAAAGTTTTGACGGTTGCGGGAAAAACGTCACTAAATTTCAAAGCGTCAAAAACTTGATTGAAATAAAGCGTGTATGAAACACCTCCTTTTAAGTTTTCAATGATTGCAGAACCAATTAGAGCAACGGCATCGCCCAATATTACTAATAATGGCAACATAAGTGTTACCGCTAAAATTCTAGTAACTACCAAATATTTAAAGGGATTGGTTCCCGAAACTTCCATCGCATCAATTTGTTCCGTCACTCTCATGGAACCTAGCTCGGCACCTATTCCTGAACCAATTCTTCCCGCACAGATTAAAGCGATAATTACAGGCCCTATTTCTCTAATTATGGAAAGACTAATCATTGAAGCCATCCAGGATTCCGCTCCAAATTGCATTAAGGTAGGCCGAGATTGAAGGGTAAAAACAAGACCTAATATAAAGCCCGTAACCACAACCAGAAATAATGAACGGTTTCCCATATTATAACACTGCCTGAGCAATTCCCTAAACTCGAAAGGCCTGCTGAACAATTCCTTAAAAAAACGACTGGCAAATAAAGTCATATCGCCTATTTCGGTGAAAAACGACTTTGCTCGGGTTATGATAGCGTTTGCTTTATTCATTTAGAATTGGGAAAAAGCAAATGTATTTGAGAATCTAGCGAATAACTATGATATACATCAGTTATTAAATTTATGCGATGGGTTGAAATTCTTAACTTAGGAAACTCAGCTAATTCAATTTTAAATTCACATTTATAAATCTAATCGCTAATAATTTTTTTGAGCCAAACAAATTATCTCTGGATTCTTTCCTTGATTATGACCTATGTCAGGGTTTGATACCTTTAAATTTTAGAAATTTGTTATATAATTTGATGCAATGACAAATATTGGATTAGTTCTTTCAGGTGGCGGAGCACGCGGCGCGGCGCATATTGGCGCATTAAAAGCATTTGAAGAGTACGGTATTTCACCTACACATGTTTCCGGAACAAGTGTTGGCTCCATTGTAGGCGCACTGTATTCGGCTGGTGTTCATTGGTCTGAAATATTAAAATTCTTTAAAACCATCTCTATTTTTCACACAAAAAGATTTGCCTTTAATAAACCAGGCTTTTTAGATTCCGAAAAGTTTTATGACGACCTTAAAGTGTTTTTTCCAAGAGACAACTTTGACGTTTTAGAAAAATCTCTATTCATAACTGCAACAAACGTGATATCGGGAAATTTAAAAATTTTTAGCAAAGGGCAGCTTATAAAACCGGTTATAGCTTCAGCTTCTTTTCCCGGATTTTTCACTCCTACTGAAATTAATGGTTCTTACTATATTGATGGAGGAATTCTAAATAACTTCCCCGTGGAACCTCTTAAAAAACACTGTGATAAAATTATTGGGGTCTATATTAATTCGTTGAAGAAGATTAGTATTACGGACTTGAACCATTCCTATAATGTTGCTGACAGAGCGCTAAAAATAAGAGCGGCCTCAGATTCTCTAAAAAAATTCCCAGAATGTGATCTCATAATTTCGCCAAGAGATCTGGGGAATTATGCCATTTTTGGAATGAGCAAAATAGATGCAATTTTTGAATTGGGCTATTCTGCCGCAGTTGAAGCTTTAAAAGAAAATGAAAATGATTTTAAAAACTATTAACTACTCAACTTCAAGCTGAATCGGGCAGTGATCGGAACCATGATATTCTGATAATATTTCTACCTTTTTTATTTTTTTAACCAAAGTATCACTGACTAAAAAATAATCTATCCGCCAACCCGTATTACGTTCCCGAGCCTTAAATCGATAATTCCAGTAAGTATAAGCAACCGTATCTGGATGAAAATACCGAAACGTATCTACAAAACCTTCTTTAAGTAGACTGTCCATTCCATCAATTTCTATCTGGGTGTAGCCTGCAGTTTTGTTGTAATTGGATTTGTCGTTTTTAAGGTCAATGGCATGATGCGCCACATTCAAATCGCCACAAAGAATTACTGGTTTTGTTTTCTCCAAATTTTTTAGATAATTTCGGAAATCGTTGTCCCAATTTTTTCTGTAATCCAGTCTTTCCAGTTTTTGTCCCGAATTAGGAACGTAAACATTTACTAAATAAAAATTTTCGTATTCTGCGCAAAGTACCCGTCCTTCCGTATCGCGTTCGGCAATTCCCATATCAGGAGTAACTGAAAGCGGTTCTTTTTTGCTCAAAATTGCAACCCCGGAATATCCTTTCCTTTCTGCCGAATTATAATAAGAATGATAATTACTAATTTTAGACAGGGCAGCCTCAACTTCACTATCCTGTGCTTTTGTTTCCTGTAAGCAAACTACATCTGGATTCAATTTAGAAAAATCTTCAAAGAAATTCTTTTTTGTTATAGCCCTTATTCCGTTAATGTTCCACGAGATTATTTTCATAGCTGGTCTGTTCTTCTGTAAATATCAGAAAGGTGCAGCGAATTAACAATTAATATGAAGAAGAAATTCTATAAACATTTAGAACATTTATTTTTATAAATAGCCGGAAAAATGATAAAAATCATACCATTTGGACAATTAACTAACTATCATTGGAATTCAATAAAACCGATGAGAAATATACTATTCTTTCTTTCTTCTTTTATACTTATAGGTTGCTTAAATAGTAATAAGGCTGGTATTGAAGGGAAATCAACTAACGAAACTGTTCCAGTTAAAACTGATACTTTAACGCAAGATATTTCTAGAAAACAAATTGAATTAATAGTCAATAAAGACGTTCCGATTCGCTCTTACTTTAAATGGATGGACAGTATTGTATCGGAACACAACCAAACCCACAGTTATTCTATTGATGAGTATATTATTGTCCACAACAACAAATGGATTATGGACACTTTGGCACATACAGATTATTACTACCTAAAGGATAAAGGGATTTTTAATGAAGACTCCCAATCACTAATAGCCTTAAAAAAAAATCAAGTTTTAATCATTCCAGATTCACTTGAAACCCAAAACTTGAGAACTCAGCTATTTGATACTTATTTAGAAATCAACATACCAGAATTTAGACTTAGAATATTTCAAGATGGGAAAGAAATTTATAAGTTTCCCGTGAGAGTTGGAAAAAACGGTAAAAAATATATGGAGATGGCTAAAGCCCAAGTGGATATGCGAACAAAGATAGGAACTGGCGAAATTATTCGTGTAAATAAAAAGCCTGCATTTGCAAATCCTACGGATAATCATAAATACAAAAAAACAACACGCGATGATGGTAAAAGGACTGCCCTGCCCGCTATTCCGTGGCTGGAGCCTTCTATAAATGGCCGCAGTGTGGGGCAACTTATTCACCCTACCACAAACATTGCTACATTGGGAAAGGTTTATTCAAATGGCTGTATTGGGTTAAGAGAATCTGACGCTTGGATAGTATATTATTTTGCACCGCTAGGTACAAAAGTGGTTATTAAATATGAATTGGAAGGTAAGAATGACGCAGGGGAAACTGTTGAATTTGAAGACATTTATTCCAGATTTAAGAATAAAAAATAAAACATTTTTAGCCGTAGTATTAACTTGTTTTAAATATCATTTTTTATTCTGAATTCTTCATATTACGCTAAGTCTCAAAAATCCCAAGCCAACCCAATACCGAAAGAGATATAATTAAGCTTCAAGTTCGTTGAAACATTTGAAATCTCAAGATCTCTGGAAAGAGAACGATACCGGAGCATTGGTCGAAACGAAAGATTTGGGGCAAACTCATAGTCAACGCCAGCGGCAACTTGCCAGCCAAAGCCATGACCAGTATCTGCAGTAATATCATTCGCGGTATTTTCGAATTCAATATGATTGTAAACCGCGCCTGCCTGTGCTATATATGAAAATACAGAGGTGCCAATGGGATGCATAATCTGAAAACCGAAGGTATATCCAGTTTCGTCTAAATTATTGTTTTCCTTTGAAATTCTATCATCACCTTTCAATTGGTTCTGACCCCAACCTGCATAAAAAGCTAAATGAGGCATAATTTTATATGCGCCCGTAATTTCAAATCCAAAGCCAACCTTTGCTTCAGTATTTCCCACATCATTAGTAGGAAAACTTAGACCAGGTCTAAATTCCACCGTCCATTTTTCCTGTGCCTTCACAGTAAATGAAATTAGTAGGATAATTATAGCAAGCCAAAAACTGTAGTTCTTCATAATGTTGGATTCTAATTAATCACTATCCAAAATTACCTATGAAATAAATTTTTTAATATGACTAAAATCAGTTTAATACTGTTTATCAATATTTTAAAGTATTTTATTTATTAGAATTGGGGTTTTTCGTGATTTGTAAACGTTTCCGCCATTTTACAATTTCAAACCAAATTACACTTAACACACCTATTCCAATGCTAACACCAATCTGGTTTAAAGTAAGTCTTTCAAATCCAAAGAATTTAGTGAATCCAGGTACAAAAAGAAGCAACAAAGTAATCCCAACAGTAATACTCACGATAATTGGCACCAAGGTATTTTTATATTTAAAAGTGGTGAAAACAGAATAGATGAAAGAACGGTTTACGAAAGTCAACACTATATTTGCGGTTATGAGTGCGGTAAAAACCATGGTTCTTGTTATTGATTCATTTGCGCCATTATTTACAGCAATTTGATAAACGGAAAGCATACCCACTGTAATTGCCAGTCCTTGAATTATACTTGTGAAAAGTTCCTGCCAATTAAAAAATGTACTCGAAAATGGCCTTGGTTTTTGAAGCATGGAATCTTTTTCCAGCGGTTCGTTTTCGTAGACAATTGAGCAGGTTGGCCCCATTATCAATTCCAACAAAATTACGTGAACGGGTGTAAAAATATTCGGATATACCCAACCCAAAACCAAAGGGAAAAACACCGTCAGTATAATCGGTATATGGATTGAAATAATATATTGAATGGCTTTTTTAAGATTGAAATAGATTTTTCTACCCATAGCCACAGCTTCCACCATTTTGGAAAGGTCATCATCCACAAGTATCAGCGAAGCGGATTGTTTGGCGATCTCCGTCCCTTTTTTCCCCATTGCCACACCAATATTTGCGGCTTTTAGCGCGGGACCATCATTTACGCCATCTCCCGTCATTGCCACTATATGTCCTTGGGCTTTAAGAGCATTTATTATTTTAAGTTTTGCTTCGGGAAACATCCGGGCGAAAATGTTTTTTTCTGAAGTGATTTTTTGCAGTTCAGAGTCATTCAAGGAAATAATATCGTCTCCAGATACCACTTCATCAGATCCTTTGAAGTTTACTTTTTTAGCAATGGCTGCAGTAGTTTCAGCAATATCGCCAGTGATTATTTTTACAGCAATCCCAGCATTATAAAAATCCTGAAACACTTTTGAAATGTTCTGTTTGGGCGGATCGTAAAAAGCGACCAATCCTTTGAATTCAAAACTGAAATCCTGTTGCTTCTTTGGCCAATCTGTTCCTTCAAATTTTGAAATCCCCACTCCCAAAACACGATATCCTTCTGATGCCAAAAAGATAATTTTATGTTTTAAATTTTCCTTTTCGCTATCACTTAAATCTGATACCGCCATCATTGCTTCGGGCGCGCCTTTGGCAGCAATAATTCGATTGCCTTCAGCATTTTCAAAAATATGGGTCATCATCGGGGGTTTGCCACCCAATGGATATTCATGAACCATTTTGAAATTGGGCCTTTCATCATTTTCGGCAATCTTTTCATAGAAATTGTGTAGCGATTGCTCCATCGTATCAAATGGAATAGGTTCACTGGCCCACACTGCTGTGGTTATAAGCACTTTTTCACTGTTAGAAAGTGTTTCTTCCACCGAATTAATCTTATCCGTTTCTAAAGTGTAAATCTTATCTAGACGCATCTTATTCTCTGTAATCGTACCCGTTTTGTCCACACAAATTACAGTCGCGCTGCCCAATGACTCTACGGTTTTCATTTGTTTTACAATTACTCCCAGATTCATCAATCTCCAAGCGCCAATGGCCATAAATGTTGTAAAAGCCACAGGAATTTCCTCTGGCAAAACGCTCATTGCAAGGGTAAGTGCTTTTAAAAGACTGTCTAAAACGTCTAACGAATTATAGTAATTGATGCCCCAAACCAATAAAAAAATAACCGCTCCCGCGATTACCATCTTTTTTACGAAATTGTTTATTTGAAGTTCAAGCGTAGATTTTTCAGAAGAAATATCTTCAATACTTTTGCCAATTTTTCCAACTTTTGTCTGGTTGCCTACTGCAGAAATTTTAGCAATAGCGAGCCCTCCCGCCACTTGCGTTCCCATATAAATTCGGTTGTCCTCAGAAAAAGCATCTTTCTCTGAAGAAAAGGATTCTCCCGTTAAAATGGATTCGTTTACCGAGAAATCGTTGGAATGTACAATGGTTCCATCAGCAACGATTGTTGAACCCTCTTCAACCATCAAAAAGTCACCAACAACAACATCTTTACTCATTATTTCAATGACTTCCCCATTGCGGATTACCTTACAATGTGGCTGTGAAAGTTCTTTGAGCTTTTCAAGTGCGTTATGAGTTTTGGCGTCTTGATAGAGTGATATTGCAGCAACCAAAAGAATTGCGGCTGCGAGAAAAATTCCATCACCCGTATTTCCTGTGAAAAAATATAGCGTAGCGGCAACCAGCAATAAAATAACCATTGGTTCCTTTGCCAAGCCTTTTATAGCTTCCAGAAAATGGTTTTTCTTTTTTGACTCAAGAATATTACTGCCAAACTTTTTCCGCAGAGCTAAGACTTCGGAATCTGTCAGCCCTTTAATGTTGAAGTTAGTTATGGGCATTTATAGAAAACATTTTATTTATCTATAAATGTATGAATTGTTAACTCATTGATTTATGACAACTATCATTTACAGAAATGAAATTGTATAAAAGTTTAAACGATGTCTCTACTTAAGTTTCTTTTGAGCCAATACGACCAGAAATATATGTTGGAAGAAATTTACAGCGGAATATTTCCGTGTTTTCGGTTCGGTCTCGGGACATCCTTGGTTTCCAACATTGCAAAAGCTTTCAATAATTTCCTTCGTGTTTCACGCGGTTGTATTACTTCATCAATAAATCCGCGTTGTGCTGCTTTAAAGGGATTAGCGAATTTTTCGGCATATTCTGCTTCTTTTTCTGAAAGTTTTAGTTCAGGATTTTCAGCTGCAGCAATTTCCTTTTTGAAAATAATTTCACTAGCTCCCTTCGCTCCCATAACGGCTATTTCTGCAGTTGGCCACGCATAATTCATATCGGCGCCAATGTGCTTGCTATTCATCACATCATACGCACCGCCATAAGCTTTTCGTGTAATTACTGTAACTCGCGGCACCGTTGCTTCACTTAAAGCATAAAGCAATTTCGCACCATTTAGAATAATCCCATTCCATTCTTGATCCGTTCCCGGAAGAAATCCCGGAACATCTACCAAAACTAAAAGTGGAATGTTGAAGCAATCGCAAAAACGTGTAAAACGCGCTCCTTTTTTAGAGCTATCTACGTCTAGAACTCCAGCCAAACTCATCGGTTGGTTTGCAACAATACCAATGCTTCTTCCGCCCAATCTTGCAAATCCAACTATAATATTATCTGCATAATCCTTATGCACTTCAAAAAATGAATCTTCGTCTATAATTCCTTTTATTACTTCGTGCATATCGTATGGTTTGTTGGCAGAATCTGGGACGATTGTTTCCAATTCATCCCGAAATTCATCCGAAGTTTCATAAGGCAATTTCTCGGTAATCGATTTATTGTTCTGCGGCAGATAGCTGAGCAGCGTTTTAATCTGTTCCAAACAAACAATATCATTAGCAGCCGTAAAATGCGTTACGCCACTTTTTGTAGCGTGCGTTCGCGCACCGCCCAATTCTTCGGAAGTTACATTTTCGTTTGTAACGGTTTTCACAACACTTGGACCAGTAACAAACATATAGCTACTGTCTTGAACCATCAATGTGAAATCTGTCATAGCTGGCGAATAAACCGCGCCGCCGGCACAAGGACCCATAATGGCCGAAATCTGCGGAATTACGCCCGAAGCTTGTACGTTTCTGTAAAAAATATCAGCATAACCACCCAAAGAGCGAACGCCTTCCTGAATACGGGCGCCGCCAGAATCATTCAAACCAATTATTGGCGCGCCAACACTTACGGCGTGATCCATTATTTTACAGATTTTCTCAGCGTGCGTTTCCGAAAGAGCGCCTCCGAAAACTGTAAAATCCTGTGCAAAAATATATACCAAACGGCCATTTATAGTTCCGTAGCCAGTAACAACGCCATCACCGTAATACACTTCTTTCTGCATATCGAAATCGGTAGTTCTGTGGGTAACGAGGATGCCCATTTCTTCAAAAGAGCCTTTATCTAAAAGATATTCAACGCGCTCCCTTGCTGTAAGTTTTTTCTTTTCGTGCTGCTTTGCAATTCGCTTTTCGCCTCCGCCTTTTTTTGCTTCGGAAATTATTTCTTGCAGTTTTTTATTGTTGTTGGTCATTGTATTTACTTAGAAGTTTTTGGTAAACGAAGTTTTTCAGAATCCTTTAAATAGTGTCTCAATGCGAAAAGTGCAGCTAGTCTAGCTTCTTCCTCATTGATAGCATTAAGTTTTTCTTCGGAATAGTACTTTTTCACAAAATTAGTGTCGAAATTTCCGCTTCTAAAAGCTTCATGCTCAAACACAAATTTTCCAAAAGGAAGTGTTGTACTCACCCCTTCAATGTGGTATTCTGAAATGGCTTCCAGCATTGTTTGCATCGCCTCGTTTCTGGTTTTTCCATAAGTTATCAATTTTGAAAGCATTGGGTCGTACTGAATTGGCACTTGCATTCCTTCGGTAAAACCATCGTCCACGCGAATATTTTTTCCGCTCGGCGGACGATACACTTCCAGTTTTCCAACACTCGGCATAAAATTGTTTAATGGGTCTTCGGCATAAACGCGAAGTTCAAAAGCGTGACCGTTGATTTTCAAATCTTCCTGCGAAAAGGCAAGCTTTTCATTATTGGCAACATTTATCTGTTGTTCCACCAAATCTAACCCTGTAATAAGTTCTGTAACTGGATGCTCCACTTGTAGACGCGTATTCATTTCAAGGAAGTAGAAATTGAGTTTATCGTCCAAAAGAAACTCCACCGTTCCCGCACCAACATAATCGCAAGCTTTTGCAACTTTCACCGCAGCTTCGCCCATTTGTTTGCGCAATTCTGGAGTCAACACTGACGATGGTGCTTCTTCCACCACTTTTTGATGGCGACGCTGAATACTGCATTCGCGTTCAAAAAGATACACTGTGTTTCCAAAATTATCAGCTAAAACCTGAATTTCAATATGACGTGGTGAAGTAACATATTTTTCAATAAAAACAGAACCGTCACCGAACGCATTTTCAGCTTCACTGATAGCACGCTTCATCTGGTCTTTAAACTCGTTTGCGTTTTCAACAATTCGCATTCCTTTTCCACCACCACCAGCAGAGGCTTTTATAAGGATTGGAAAACCTATTTCTTTAGCAATTTCCTTTGCTGCACCAACATCAGTAATGGCTTCAGCGGTTCCTGGAACCATTGGGATGTTGTATTTCTTTACTGCATCTTTTGCAGCAAGTTTACTACCCATAACACGAATAGCATGGGATTTTGGACCGATAAAAATCATTCCACTTTTTTCAACCTGCTCGCCGAATTCAGCATTTTCACTTAAAAATCCATAACCGGGATGGATGGCTTCCACATTCAATTCCTTCGCAACCTTTATAATTTTATCGCCTAAAAGATAAGATTCATTTGAAGGCGGCGGACCAATGCAAACAGCTTCGTCTGCATACTGTACGTGTGGCGCATTTCTATCTGCTTCGGAAAAAACAGCAACCATTTTAATGCCCATATTTCGGGCAGTTTTCATTATTCGAAGTGCTATTTCACCACGGTTGGCGACTAATATTTTTTTAATCATGTCTTTCAAATTCTATTAACAACATTCCTTTATCTACAGTTTCGCCTTTGGAAATGTTAACCGATTTAATAATTCCGTCACGCGGTGAAGTTAAAGTGTTTTCCATTTTCATTGCTTCCAGCACACATAGAAAATCACCTTTCTTTATAGTGTCTCCTTTAGAAACATTTACTTCCAAAATCAAACCAGGCATCGGGGCATGGATTTCATCTTCAACTGAAGCATTGCCCAGAGATAAACCCATCTTAGAAATAAGCGCGTCAAGTTCGTTTTCTATTTTAACTTGATAGCGATTGCCATTTATTGATAAAGTGTAGCTTCTTTTAGTAAAATCTGTTTCAAGGGTTTCAACCTCTACCGATTTGTTATTAAAGATAATGTTGGATTTTTTGTTGTCGGAAATGATATCAAGTGTTTCCAAATCTTTCGAATTCAATGAAAACTCAAAGTTATTATTTACTATCGCCTTAAATTCTTCTTCCATAAATAGAAATTTTTATAAAGGTACTATTTGCAGAAAGATTATGCCACTGCTTACCCTCAGTAAAATAAAAAAAACCTTGAAGATAAATGATATCAACAAGGTTTTATAATTTTAAAAATTTTAGTGTTTAACCTATTTTTTAGGCTTCGCTTTTGGTTTTGGTTTCGGACTTTGCTTTGCCGTTTTTAGTTTCTGTTTTACAGTGTTCTCAGACTTCATTTTTTTTCTAACACCACTTAAGGCTGTCCTCAATTCGCTTATTCGGATTTCCAAATCTTTGTTCGGTTTATAACCATCACCAATCAAACCCGCCTCAACGTTTAGAGATTGTGTTAAAAATTCAAGATGCTCTAACTCTGCTGCTTTTTTTGCTTCAGAACCTGCTTTTCGCCAAATAGTCTTAAAGTTTTGAATTACTTCATTCCATTTTATTTCAATTTTTTCGTCTTCAAGAATCAAGAGAAGACATAAATCAATATTTAAGAAGGCGATTAGATCCCAATAATTAAGGTCTTCAGATTCCGATTTTTGCTTTAATCTGTTTTGTTCGTTCTCAAGTATTTGTTGTGCTTCGGAAATAGATCTTAATTTATATTTTTTTCCTTCAACAGTAAAATCTCCACCAGGTTTCATTGCTCCACTAAAAACCAACAAACAAGAGAGTTCTATGGAATTTGCTATTGAATAAATTTTATTTGAATTTGAATTATTGTTATAAGCCCTGTCATAATGTGAAATCGCGTTTTTATAGGCGGCAGTTCTTTTATTGGAATCTTGAGCCAACATGGCCAAACGTTTATAGGCGCTTCCCAAAAGGTTGTGACGTTCAGCTGTTTCACCTGCGAAAAGTAATACCGTAAGATCACTAATTACACGTTCTGTTTTTTGATAGGCTTCTTTTTTGGAAGCTGCAGTGGTTTCTTCATTATCAAAAATTTCCCTGATATACATTTTTGCCCGTGTATTGCAATATTTTTCCATACAGGAAAAAGAGAAATCTGCATTTTCCATTTTTAGAAGCTCTTCATAATTTCCAGAAGCATCAATATACATAGCCAGTTCTTGGTAAATTTTGGCAACTCTTTCTATAATTTGCGGCGTTCTAAAAACATCTCTATCTACCGCTTTCATAATGGTGTTTAACTCTGCCAAATGATCTTTATCTGCACTTGTTGCCATTTGTAATTGGTTGAGCAGGTTATCAAGATCTATCTCGGCTTCCTGTGGAACAATATAACTTGGCGACCAAGAGCCTTTGCCTGCAGAGATCCCTTTCAGTTTGAAGAAAGGATCGCCATAACATTGATAGGCGCCCCAAGTATTGTTGCCTGGATGTTTTTCATAAATGTAATTTCGTGCATTTTTTACTGCATCACCGAAATTATCTCCAGAGAACATGCTGCTGTAAAAAACATGCGCAAAATCTAATGCTGCGGCATCATTGACAGCCCAACCAGCAGCGATTACGGCTTTCACACCTATGCTTATTAATTGTGTTCCGATGTTTGCAGCTAGTTTATAACGATCGCGATAAAATTTTTCATCTTCTGAATTGCTATAACCAAGGTGACAGCAGTTTACGAAGACAAGTTCGGGTACCACTGGCATCTGTTGTATTTCAAATACTGTAAGAAATATATCCTTACCGATAACCATACCTGATTTTTTCGGAGACTTTGGATTGAAAACTCCGTGACCAGCCAAATGGATTATTGTATAATCATTGCAGAAAAAGTTCTTGACTATGCTTTCGGCATCCGTTCCTATAAGACTTGTGGTAGGGTAACCAACATTTTCCAAGGTGTCTTTAACCATCATTCCCTCTTCTTTTGCACCTGGCAATTGGGAAATAAATCCATTCAAAATAGGATCGGCAATAATCAATGCACCTTTTTCGGCAACACGTTTTATATTGATTCTATAGTCCTTGGTGGACAGTTGCCGTATCATTCCTGCATTAATACAAAGCGGTTTGGCGTTGGTTGTATTGTCTTGAAGTAATTCCCAAGGATATGAAGCCGTTTTGGTATCTAATATCCAAGAAATATTTCCTTTTCGTTTAAGCTTCTCCTTTAAATTATTAGGTATCAACAATTCAAAGAGGGTTTTTGCAGTACAGGCAGACCATTGATTACTACTAGAAACTTCCGAAATAAAGAGATCAATCAACGGGGTACTGCTGTACAATTCATTCTCTTCCTCCCTAGAATCGCCTGTAGAAGAACCAAAAATCATACTTGATGGTTCCCCAGTTTGTTCATTGCCTTCTTTGAATTTAATGGTTATTCTGTTCCACCAATCCTCTGCATTGTCCAAGGGGGTTCTTTTCTGGATTCCCAATAAGTTTTTAATTCGCTTATTGCCTATAATTATATTGTAAGTTGAATTTTCCTTATTAGCTATTTTGTTGAGCACATACATACAGTTTAAAGCTCGATCTGCATAAAGTTCAATAATTTCAATGTTTTGAACTGTTCTGTAACTTCCATCCGATAACATTTTTACTTTATCATTAGCTCTGTTTACCCCATCAATAATTGCTTTAAGGGAACCTTCAACTGAAAGACCGCCATATCCTGTTGCAATAATTAAGGATGAAACTCCGATTCCTTTCTTAGGAATGGTAGTGCCACGGATGCTTAGCAAATAATTTAAAACTCCCTGTTCTATAGATTTTGAAAGTTGAAAGGAGGTGAGTTGGTCTGGTTCGCCCAGTCCAATAATAATTGAGCCTTCAAAATCGCTTTCATTCATTTTGCCAAATAGGGCGTTGGTACCTATTTCACCAGGATAAAGGCCTAATCTATGTTTTGAAGTTAGACTGCCGTTAAGATAATTATCTATTGCCCTTTCAGCATAAAGAACGCCATCATTCAAAAAATGGCCGGCGATAATTGGATATTCCGCATACCTTAAATCGCCATTACTAACTGTGACCGTAACCGGTATTTGGCTACTAACAGGTTGTATTTCCTCACCAAGACCCAGAATAGTTTTCTCCAAACCATTTTCTGATAGATCAAAATCTATATCTGGTTCTGCTCTAAATATTTTTTCTTCCCCGCGCAACAATGGTTTGGTGTTTCGAAGCAATTTTGTTTGACCCGTGGAAAGTATTTCTTCTATCGCATTAAAAAGATCTGGTTCATTGGCCAGTGCGCCGTGGGTTACTTGCGAGTAATAAACGGCATTGGCTTCAATAAGCTGTTTGGGGATACCAGATTCCCAAGTTACACTTTGATCTCCCTCGCTAGTATAAAGGAAATACAGTTGTTTTTTTGGAGGAATCTCGTCAAGATAATAACCGCAAGGAGTCATTTTATCTTTTCCAGCAATATATACCATGCTTGAATAATCAATCTCATCCCTTTTCTTCAGTATGTTATCGCGGTAATTTTTGAAATAATCTAGATCAGATTGAAGCGGTAATGGCCAATTCGATTTCCCGAAATACTTTCGCATATTTTCCCAAGTTTCCATTTTTGCGAAATCGTTTTTGGGATCGGTTGTTAAAGGAAGCAACGCCAAAATACCTGGAAGTTGAGAGAACATTTTTAGCAGGCCTTCCTTAGTATGGAAAAGATCTAATTTGCTCAACTTTTGGATTATGGCATCCTCTCCAAACAAAACCGAAGGAATTCTAAACGAACCTCCTAGCGGTGAGCCAAGAAAGAGCATTCTAAAACCTTTTGAAGCTTTTAAGTCTTGCCAAGTATCGTCGTGGTTAAGAATAAAATCGCGTGCTAAAAGTCCGCCCATGGAATGCCCGATAATTTTGATAGGTTGTCCAACTTTAAGCAAACTTTTAATTTTTGTATTGAATTCACTTGCACATTCAGGTAGCGGTTTACGCCAATCAAATGGATAAACTACCACATCGTATTTAGCGGATAACCACTTATAAAGCTTGTAATACGAAGTTTTTACTACGGAATCTGCAACAATTTTGTTCACATTAGAATAACCAAGATTGATCAGTCCTCCGCTAAGTATACGTCCGTAATGAAGCCAAATTTCCTTATCTTTTTGTGATAGGTTGGAGCCCATAATACCTGGGAGCATAATAACGATAGGTTTCGTACCTGAAGGTGGCCAAGGAGATGGATAAAGTTCCCCAGATTCCACAAGAGCTCTATCGCTTCCTGGAATTTCATCCTGTGCAATACATTTAAATCCTGGAATGAGTTCCCCTTCTGCAGTTTTAAGAACCAAGTCTATTGCTTCTCTAGTTTTATCATTTCCAAAATACTTTACATGGTTAACATCCGCACCTTGGTCAAAGAAATATTGAATGTTGTCTTTACGTTTTGCACCCAAATACATGGAATCTGTATTCACCACCAGATCATTACGCTGCCAGTAGAACAATTTTCCGAGGATTACAAAAAGCCCTTGTCCAGAAAAGCTTACCCTTCCATTTCCCGAAATAATAGCCAAAGGTTTCCCACTAATAGCGTTTTCTGACGATGGATCATTTAATATTTTGATGAAGGGCGATTCTGGTCTTTGTGCTTCCAAACCCGGAAGTACATTTACATCATCTTTGCTCTCAACTGCTGCGGAAAGTAATTCTTTTAATATATCTCCAAACGGACCTCCTACTATGTTTATGAGATTAAAAAATACATTCAGTATGTGGTCTAACCTTTTTGAAGCCAGCTTGGTTCCTGCGGCGGGACAACCTACCCTAATAAATTTGGCTACGGTTATCTTTTTATCTTTAAAAATTTTGTTCAGCGCCTCTATATTCAGAATGTCATCTTCCCTGTCGCTTTCTTTTTCAAGCAATGCTATGTGATGGTTTGTAAACCCAATGGAAGCTTCATCATTATTATTACTGTATTTATTTAAAATATCCCCCACAATTCCACCTCTAGAATGGGTAAGCATGTGCACAACAGAATTATCGGGTAGCATTTGGGCCAATTTCACAACATTCAGCAACGGGCTTTCAGTTAGGGTTCTATGCTGAAAAGCTAGCACGTTCTTATCGTAAATTTGGTGTAGCGTGTTCCAAACAGCGGAAGACTTTAAATCTTGAAATGCTCCGAATGTATCAGAATTTGTTCCGTGGATAAAAAGAAAAAATGGACTATTAGAAGGCTTTCCATCAAAAGTCCCAAACTTAAAGTCCTTATCAACAGTAAATAGGGCTGCGCCTGTAGCCAAGAAGTTTTTTGGAAGAATGCTGATGTCGATTTCATTTTGCAAATGTTTGTCTTCCAACTTTTTTGAAAGCTCTGCAACTCCTTTCCCTATAGCTTTCTTTGCAAATACTTTTAAAAGTTTTACCGCGATTTTACCAATAATTCCTCTTTCTGTTGAAGGGGTTTCCACAGAATCTGGCAATACAAACACATCTGGCTGCGTATCGCGACTACCGGGAGGTTTTAGGGCTGGATCGAGCTCTGGGAAAACCTCATGCATTGTTGAGGCATCACACATCCAAGATGTGCCATCGTCAAGAACTAATTCCAGCAGCTTATCATTTGCCTCAAGTTCTATTTCGTGTTGATTGGAAACATCCCTATTGCTGGCCTGCAAATTATAAACAACAGCTCCCTCTTCGTCGGTTTCTTTTTTGCCATAAACAACAAGTTTTTTGATTGGTTCCATAGTTTCGATTATTTGGTTATTTTTTTAAAATAAGTTAGACTTTCTTATCAAAAATCTGGATTTGAACATATATTGCTCAAATTCAATAAATTACTTAAACTTTAAAAGTAAGGTTAAATTAACAAATTTAACCTTAAATTGGTAGTTATGAGTTAATTAAATAAAAAAGAGAAGTGTTTGTGAGGAGATTAAAAATTACAATATTTTTTCATATTTGAAAAAAATATTCGTCCATTTTTTTTGACATTATAAACTTTCAAAATATGTCATTTTTTATATCATATTTTCACTATCTTTTTGAAAACAAAACCGTTATGAAGGTAAAATTTACATTTCTTCTGTTCTTGACATTTTCAGTGTCTTGTAGTCAGAAAAAGAAAAAAGACGTTGCGCTACAAATTGAAACGCCTTCCTATAAAGTTGACGAAGTGGTAAAAAATCTTTCAAACCCGTGGGGAATGACGTGGCTTCCCGATGAAAGCATGTTGATTACAGAAAAAGATGGAAGATTAATTCATTTTAAAAACGGTAAAAAGACCGAAATAAATAATGTGCCGAAAGTATACAACAGCGGCCAAGGCGGCTTATTGGATATTGAATTGCACCCAAACTACAAAGAAAATGGTTGGATTTACATGACTTATGCTTCAGAAGAAGGTGCAGGTAAAGGCGGACATACTGCTTTGATGCGCTGTAAATTGGAAGGAAATTCACTCACAAATATTGAAAGGCTTTATAAAGCTGAACCCAACACTACGGCCGGGCAGCATTTTGGGTCTCGGATTGAATTTGATAACGACGGTTTTGTTTATTTCTCTATTGGTGAACGTGGCGAAAGAGACGTAAATCCTCAAGATATTAGCCGCGATGGTGGAAAAATTTACAGATTGAATGATGACGGAAGTATTCCAAAAGACAATCCTTTTTACAACGAAGCAAACGCAAAAAAAGCAATTTACACATACGGAAACCGCAATCCGCAAGGAATAGCGAAGCATCCTGAAACTGGAAAAATTTGGATGCACGAGCACGGACCAAAAGGTGGGGATGAAATAAATATTGTTAAAAAAGGAGCTAATTATGGCTGGCCAATTGTGACCTACGGAGTTAATTATAGTGGTTCAGAAATTACAAATGAAACCACAAAACCGGGGATTGAACCGCCCATTTATTACTGGATTCCATCAATTGCACCCTGCGGAATGGCATTCGTTACCGGCGATAAATATCCACTATGGAAAGGCAAGTTAATGGTTGGTTCGCTGAAGTTTGGTTATGTGGAACTGCTTACGTTAGAAGGCGAAAAAGTTACCAATCGTGAAAAAATTGTACAAGATATTGGCCGTGTTCGCAATGTAAAAATGGGACCTGATGGATTTATATACATCGGCTTGGAAGGACAAGGAATTTTCAGATTAATTCCTGAATGAAAAAAGCCACGAATTCACAAATATCTTTAAGATTATTCGTGAACTCGTAGCCTTAAAAAGTGTTACTTTTTAGCTCCTTTTTTCTTTTTCCTGTAGAAATCGAAAGCAAACCAACCAATCACAGCAATCACAAAATACATTAAGTAAGAAACAGGTTTTCCACTTCCACCAACGGTAGTGAAGAGGCGTTCCCAACGTATTTTATTTGCAATTCCTTGCGCATTACTATCCCAGCTCATCCAAATAAAAACAGGTTTACCCACCACATGATTAAAAGGCACATAACCCCAAGTACGCGCGTCTTGCGAATTATCACGATTATCACCCATCATCCAGTAATAATCCATCTTGAATGTATATTCAGTAATAGGCTGGCCGTTTAGCAAAACTTGGGTTCCAGATTGGGTAATTTTATTATTGATTCCTATTTCTCTTCCCTCGTAAACTTCAATAATTCTTTTGTATAATGAAATGGTTTCTGGAGTGATTGCAACCTTTGCACCAGCTTCTGGAATATAGAGTGGTCCAAAATTACTATTGTTCCAATTTACCAATCCATTATTTGGGAACATTGCCTTATTGTTTACAACAATTTGGTCATTCTCATCCATATATCTTTGAATTTCCATCTCTCCTTTTGGAGAAATATCTCTTCGAATAGCTTCAATGTTTGGATTGTTTTTCAACCTTGCGGCAACTTCTTCCGTAACAGCTCCAATCTTAAATTCGCCTGTTACCTGATCATATTGAGAAGTTCCATCAGTTATATCATATTGCAGGTATAATTGCTGATCGCTCAATCTGGAATTTTGATCTTTGTACTTAACCCAATAAGAATGTTGAAGTCTGGCGCGATCTGGTAATTCATTTTGTTTTCCATCAATAAAAACATACCCATCACGAACTTCCAAAGAATCTCCTGGTAAGCCTACACAACGTTTTACGTAGTTTGATTCTTTGTCAATTGGTTTTGCAACACTTCCGCGCATGTGGCCGGGACGAATATCAATCAATGTATCTACTGGCCAGTTGAAAACTACTATATCATTTCGTTTAATTTTCTGAAAGCCTGGTAATCTAAAATATGGTATTTGAGGTTTCGGCAAATATGATTTTGTTCCAACAACTGGAATTGTATCGTGCACCATCGGAAAAGCAATTGGAGTCAATGGCGCTCTAGCTCCATAATGAAATTTGCTTACAAACAGGAAATCGCCCACCAAAAGTGTTTTTTCCAAAGAAGAACTTGGAATTGTAAAAGGCTGCATAATATAGGTATGCACAATGGTTGCCGCAACCACCGCAAACAAAATAGAACTAACCCATTCTCCAGTTGAAGTGCGTGGTTTTAAACTTCTATCTTTTATATAAGTCACATTTTGGGTGTAGTTTATGTAGTAAATATATAGACCCAAAGTCACGATGCCCATGATAGTATCGGTTGTCGAATTTCGACCAAAACTGCGCAAGGTTTCAACCCAAATTACTGGAAACATAATTAAGTTAACTATCGGCACGAACAACAAAATAGTCCACCATCTTGGACGATTTATAATTTTCATTAATATCACCGAATTGTAAACTGGTACAGCAGCTTCCCAAGCTTTTCTACCTGCTATTTGGTATAACTTCCAAGTTCCCGCAAAATGGATTACCTGAACTACCAAAAAAAATATTAACCAACCTGTCCAACTCATAATTATATGTTTTTCTGAAGTTAAAACTTCTGCAATTTATTATTTAATGCCAAGAACATCTTTCATCGTATAGATACCTTTCTTTTTTTGCAACCATTCCGAAGCCAAAATAGCTCCTAGTGCAAATCCTTCACGGCTGTGCGCTTCGTGTTTTAGCGAAATAGTATCTATGGAAGAATCATAAGAAACAATATGAGTCCCCTTTACCTCTTCTTCCCTTTTAGCGGTAATGTTCAAACTATTTTCTTCAGAAGTGTTTAGCTTCCAATCCTTTTTATCACTATGCTTTAAAATTCCTTCGGCAATGGTGATTGCTGTTCCGCTGGGTGCATCTTTCTTTTCAAGGTGATGGATTTCCTCAACTGAAACATTGTATTCTTTCCAAGGCGCCATCAACTTTGCGGCATATTCGTTTATGCTAAAAAAAAGGTTTACCCCTACGCTGAAGTTGGACGCAGTTATAAAACTTCCGTTACGTTTTTCACATAAGTTTACCATTTCATCATAATTCTTCAACCAACCAGTTGTACCTGAAACAACAGGAATTCCAGCCTTCAAAGCTTTTGAAATATTAGCAACAGCAGCATCAGGCGATGAAAATTCTATTGCAACTTCCGCGGCATCAAAATTTCCTTCTTCAGAATTGCTTGTACTTTTAAAAACCACAGAATGCCCTTTTTCTAAAGCTAATTTTTCAATCGTCTTGCCCATTTTTCCGTAACCGAGTAATGCTATTTTCATAGAAAGGTTATTTAAAACGATAGGTTAAAGACATTCCATATTGCGTTTTGGCATTCAATGGATTTACATCAAAATTAGGTTGAAGCGAAAGATCGTCGCTCACTTCATATTGTCTTAAATGGGCGTCAACGTTAGCGTCAACAACATTCAATAAATAAAAAGCAATGGTGACAATAATACTAATGTCTTTATTTGTTTGTGCAGATTTCTGGGCATTTATTAATCTGTCGTCCGAAATTCCTTGAAATTCATCATCGGTATAGCCCGCAAGCCTTCTTTTATAAGCATTCCTGAAACGGTCATAATCGTCATCCTGCTGTTTGTAGAAGTAAATTCCGGCCGCCATTCCCGCATAAATTATTGGGATTTTCCAATACCTCTTATTGTAAACTTGCCCAAGGCCTGGAATTACAGCCGAATAAAAGGCTGCTTTTGCGGGAGCCAATGGATTGTATTCTTCTTTTTGAAGAATTGAATCTTTTACAACGATAATTTTTTCATCCTTTTTTACCACCAATGAGTCAGAAGTCTGCGCAAACAAAGGTGTGGCAAAGAATAAAATAAAAATATATAGAAGGTTATTTTTCACTTTTGATTAGCTTCAAGATACGTTCGAAGTCTTCTTTATTTTTAAAAGGAACAACAAGTTGCCCTTTCCCAGATTTAGAAATTTTAACCTCAACTAATGTTTCAAAAAGATCCGTCAATTCCTTTTTTGCTTTTTTAGCGAAAGGCGGGGCGCTCGTTTTTTCTGTTGCAGCTTTTTGATTGGGATTTTTATAATTTCGAACCAAAGCTTCCGTATCACGAACGGAAAGGTTTTGACTTAAAATTTTCTCATAAATATCAAGCTGCTCGCTTAAATCATCCACATTTATCAATGCACGACCGTGGCCCATACTGATGAAACCATCGCGCATTCCGGTTTGAATTATTGGATCCAATTTCAACAAGCGCAAATAATTGGCAATTGTTGAACGGTTCTTCCCTACTCTGTCGCTAAGTTCTTCTTGGGTAACATTTATTTCTTCAATCAATCGCTGATAGGACAGTGCAATTTCAATTGGATCTAAATCTTGCCTTTGGATATTTTCAACCAAAGCCATTTCCAAGGATTCCTGATCGTTTGCAATACGGATGTATGCTGGAATGGTTTCCAAACCAATCAATTTTGAAGCGCGAAAACGACGCTCTCCACTAACTAATTGGTATTTATTAAAGTCTAATTTACGAACCGTAATTGGCTGAATAACCCCAAGTTCTCTAATAGATGAAGCCAATTCCCGAAGTGATTCTTCGTTAAAGCTAGTTCGCGGCTGAAAAGGGTTTACTTCAATACTTCCCAAATCCAATTCCACAATACTGCCAACAACCTTGTCGGCATTTTTGTCTGCAACAGATTTTATATCATTGGAAGGATCATTCAACAGTGCTGAAAGTCCGCGGCCCAAGGCTTGTTTTTTGGTCGCTTTCGCCATTTAGTTTTTTTCGTTTTTCTTAATTAATTCGTGGGCCAAATTTAAATAATTATCGGCTCCTTTACTTGAGGCATCATAACTAATAATGCTTTCACCATAACTAGGCGCTTCACTTAAACGCACATTGCGCTGAATGATTGTTTCAAAAACCATTTCGTTAAAATGCTTTTTCACCTCATCAACTACTTGGTTTGAAAGTCGTAAACGCTGATCATACATTGTCAGTAACAATCCTTCAATATCAAGATTTTCGTTGTGTATTTTTTGAACGCTTTTGATAGTATTTAATAGTTTTCCAAGTCCTTCCAAAGCGAAGTATTCACATTGAATTGGGATGAGTACTGAATCTGCTGCAGTAAGGGCATTTAACGTCAGTAAACCCAATGATGGCGCGCAATCTATGAGAATATAATCGTAATCTGCTTTTAAGCTTTCAATAGCTTTTTTCAGCATATATTCACGGTTTTCTACATCAACCAATTCGATTTCGATCGCTACCAAATCGATGTGGGAAGGTATTAAATCTAGATTGGGAGATTTTGTGGAAACAATAGCTTCCTTTGCCGTGGCGCTGTGCTCAAGCAATTGATAGGTTCCAACTTCAACACTTTCAACATCAATTCCCAACCCTGAAGTTGCATTGGCTTGCGGATCTGCATCAATAAGTAAAACCTTTTTTTCCAAAACGCCCAATGAGGCCGCTAAATTTACTGAGGTCGTGGTCTTGCCCACGCCTCCTTTTTGGTTTGCAATTGCAATAATTTTACCCATTAATTTGCTTGAAATTTTAGCAGTTAAAAGTACGATTAATTATGTGGATAGAAAATCATTTTGTTAACAGGAAGTGAACATTGGCTCTAGCCGGTAAGCTTTAGGCTATAAGCTTTTACTTATTTTCCTTAAAGCCTATCTTATATAGCTTAAAACATTTTTTATTTACTTTTCTTGTCACGGATCATTGCTTCCAGCATATCCCACATTTCTTGGGGAACTTCTTCTAGAAGGTTCATTTGTCCAGCACCTTTTAGCCATTCGCCTCCATCTATCACAACTATTTCTCCGTTTATGTAGGCTGAAAAATCTGAAACTAAGTAAGCTGCAAGATTTGCCAATTCTTGATGTTGGCCAACACGTTTAACAGGAACTTTTTTAGCTGGATCGAATTTTTCCTTTAAATCGCCCGGAAGTAATCTGTCCCAAGCCCCTTTAGTTGGAAATGGTCCCGGAGCAATCGCGTTAAAACGAATTCCGTATTTTGCCCACTCCACTGCCAAAGAACGCGTCATTGCCAATACGCCAGCTTTTGCTGTGGCGCTTGGAACAACATATGCAGAACCTGTGAAAGCATACGTTGTAACAATATTTAAAACGGTTTTATCAGTTTCCTTTTTCTCAATCCAATATTTCCCGAAAGCTAGCGTGCAGTTTTTTGTTCCTTTTAAAACAATGTCAATTATAGTATCAAAAGCATTTGCAGAAAGTCTTTCTGTGGGAGAAATGAAATTGCCTGCAGCATTATTCAACAATACATCTACGCTACCAAATTCTTTTACTGAAGCTGCAACCATGGCTTCAACTTCATCATAATTCCGGACGTCACACTGCACTGGTAATACTTTTCCGCCAGTTGCTGCTTCAAGTTCTTCTTTAACAGTTTGTAATTTTTCTATGTTCCGGGAAGTAATAACTACATTGGCACCCAATTCTAGAAAATAAGTTGTCATTGCTTTACCAAGACCGCTTCCACCGCCAGTTACTACTATTGTTTTTCCTTTTAGTGCGTCGTCGCGAAGCATTTTTGCAGTATAATCCATGGAATAATTTGTTTGATTGTAAAGATAAGCAGTAAAATTAGGAATGAATAATTTGTTGGAAAGAATTAGCGGCAATAAAGTAATTCATAAATAAAATCACGAAAGTTAACGAAGCTATAAAATATGCCATTTGAAGGGTTAAAGAATGTGAAAACATTTAAATCAAATGAATTCAAGTGTTATATTGAAAATTATGGAAAAAATACTAGTAGCAGGTGCAAACGGCACCACGGGAAAAAAGATAATTTCAATATTAAAACAATCTGATAAATACGAACCTATTGCTATGGTTCGGAAAGAAGAACAAGTTTCATATTTTAAAAATGAAGGCGTAGAAACCATTCTTGCAGATCTTGAAAATGATGTAAGTGAAACAACAAAAGGCATTGACCGAGTGATTTTCGCAGCTGGTTCAGGAGGAAAAAAAGTTTTGGAGATTGATCAAGATGGCGCTAAGAAACTGATGGATGCCTCAAAAAATAATGGTGTAAAGAAATTTGTAATGCTCAGTTCTATGGGTGCAGACAAGCCTGAAAAAGCAGAAGAACTAAAAGAATATTTAAAAGCCAAACACAATGCCGATGAATATTTAAAGCAATTGGGCATTGAATATTCTATAGTCCGCCCAGGTTCTTTGACCAATGAAGCTGGGAAAGGAAAAATTAATTTAGACAACAAACTCAATAAAAGGGGTGAAATTTCACGCCGTGATGTTGCGGAAACTCTAGTTGGTTCTTTGGATGCTAATGTTGCAAAGAATAAAACTTTCGAAATTTTGGAGGGTGATACTTATATTAAAGCAGCATTGGAGAAAATATAAACCTTCAACTTGAATTTACATACTAAAAAAGCACCTTTAAAAGGTGCTTTTTTTTGGTCTAGTTTGATTGCCAAAGTAATTTTTGTGCTGTACCGTGATCGCCCAATTGATAAATGCTAAGTGATGCAGCTATAAATTGAATTGGTTTGAAAACATTTTGTGCTAAACTATCTAAGAGTGTGGTTTCTGCTACACCAAGACTTATGTGCGGATCAAAATTTTCATAACTATGTTTTTCCACAAATTCGGGAACATAGTTTACTGTTGATTCACTGATTGGGGTTTCGTCTGGATTTTGTATAAAGGAAATTTGCGAACCGTTTTTCACAGTGTAAGGTTTTACAACTTCGATGATTTTTTCGTGAAGTTTCATTAAAAATTTGCTCTTTTCTACAGCAATCATTGAGAAACTTTCTGCTTTGTCTTTGTAGTAGAAAAGACTTTCTGCCTTTAAGGAATCGTTTTTAATTGTTTCGAAAAATCCTTCAAATATATTTTCAACTTCTATTGCATTATAAACATCTGGCAAATCTTCCTCTTTTATGAAACATTGCAAAAGCGTTATGTGTGGAATGTGGTTTTCATCAAGCTTGATGGTTTCGGAATTGTTTTGATTTATAAGCGCATTTAATTGAAGCGACTGTGCATACATTTCTTCCGAAGGGATTAACAGTACATCTATTGCAATTATGTTTTCTTTTTTTGATGTGCAGGACAAAATACCTAAACCAATAGCAACGGCAATTATATATTTATTCATACTTATACCCACTCTACTCTACAATCATTTTTATGGTTTGTACCGAAGAACCACTGTTTAAATTCAACAGATAAATTCCTCTTGACAAATTGTGATTCCAAATTAATTTCTGGCTTGGGGCTACCCAAGTTTTTTGCATCAGCTTTTCTCCTGTTATGCTAAAAACTGTAGTTGTAACATTTTGTGCTTGTGTATTGTTTGAAATTGAAATATTGATCGTTTTTTGAACTGGGTTTTGAGCCAGAATAAACTGATTGAAAAACTGATTTTCACCTACAGCTAAAACCCCATCCCTTATTTCATCTAAAGCAAACTGTGCGCTTGCCGCAGTAACAGTAACGTGTGGCTCATTTTCATTGGGAATATAGAAATTCACGAAAGGAGAATCATTCAAATCTGGCGTTGCAAACCAGTCTGGATTGTCTATTGCCAAAGAACTCATCGTTGGAATAAAAGAATATAAATCTTGCTGCAGTGCGTTTATAAAATCTATCAATACTTGGTTTCCACCACCATCGCCAAGGGCGTCGCTTATACTGCCTGTTCCTCCCGGAGCACTATCTACACCATCGCTACTGCTGGGTGACTGCGATGTTGTTTGAAAAGTGCTAATAGGAAAACCAAAAAAGTTGACCGTAACATCTGTAACAGTGTTGGTTTGATTTGCGGCTGGAGTAAATTTTAGCGCAACATCTACATCTGTAGTTGCATCAATGGTCAAGTTGGTATCAATAACCGTAATCCCGGGGCTGCCTGTAGTTGTTCCGTTTCCGCTACCGTTTATCATTGTTACGTTTCTAACATTGTTTGGAAAGCCTAGCGCGTCTAGTTCTGCCTGAAATTCATTTCTGAAACCGGGAGCACCCAAGGACAATACTTTTGTTGGATCCTGCTCATAAGTTGATCCTGCAAGCAGGTGGCCCAGTAAATGATCAACAAGCATCTCTTTAGCTGCGGGGGAATTCAACAATTGGTCAACAACCTGTTGTGCCGTTGCATCACCCACTTGATCTGCAAAATAATTTATTAAATATTGAAGACTGATGGGAATGTTTGCGCCTCTATGTGGCGAATCAAAAGAAATGTATAATCTTGTTTGTGCGTCTAGGCTATTGTCTTCCATATATGAAAGTGCGTAGCGCGCAATGAGCCCGCCCATACTTGGGCCGAGCACTACAAGTTCGTTATTGCCAACTTTGTCAGTATTTAATTGCTGTATTAAAGCTATCAAAACCATGGCATTGCGTTGAATATAATCTCCACCCCCATCTATATCTTTTCCGCTCGTTGTGTAGAGTGGGGCATTGAGAATTACAATATCAAAACCTTCATTACGGAGAATGTCTGCCATGTTTTGTCCGTCAAAACTTAAGCTAGCATATAGACCGGGAATGCCTCGAGAATCTCCTGGGTCAAAACCGTCAAGGACAATGATGGGTTTGTCTAAAACGCCATCTACATTATCTAAATAGATTTCATATTCGCCTTCCCCAAAATAGGCTTGGGTTTCGTCGTATCCTTGGTAAGCAATGTTTGCAGTGATATTTTCAACCACTTTGCTTTCGGGATAAATTGCTCCTTCAGGGGTATTTTGAAAACGTATTTGGGCAAAGGTGAATTGGGAAGTTAGGATGAAAAGGAGAATGTAATATTTTTTCATTGGTGGTAATTTAGGTGTTGGGCGAGTAAGTTAGTGAAAATTATAAGGAAATTACTTTCACAGAATAAATGACTCTTATTATTAAAATTTCAAAAACCACCGCATCAATTTCAATCGAAACGGTGTGTGCGGATAATAACGAATAGAAGGATCGAGCCAAGTAGGCTTATCCATCACACTTTTATAATGTGTAAAAGTTTTAAAACCTGCTTCACCGTGATAGCTTCCTATTCCACTATTGCCCACGCCGCCAAACGGCAGGTTTGAATTGCTAATGTGCATTACCGTTTCATTAATTGCACCGCCACCGAAGGAGATTTCCTTTAAAACTTTCTTCTTGATGGAACTACTTTTTGTGAAGAGATAGCAGGATAAGGGTTTTGGGAGACTGTTTACTTTTGCAATGGCTTCTTCGATAGTTTCATACGAAATTACAGGAAGGATGGGTCCAAAAATTTCTTCTTGCATAACGGCATCTTTCATCGTCACGTTCTGCATTATAGTGGGCTGAATGTAGCGTGTTTCGGAATTTGTTTCGCCACCATAATATATTTTTTCGGGGTTAAGCATTTTGGTGAGGCGCTCAAAATTATTAATATTTATTATTTGTAAATAATTATCATTTTCATAAGCGAAATGCTGATTTATGATTTCCTCTTTAATATGTTCGAGGAATTTCTGTTCGATGCTTTTATGAACAAGCACATAATCTGGTGCTATACAAGTTTGGCCGGCGTTGAGGAATTTACCCCAAACGATTCGCTTTACAGAAATTTTTAAGTTGCAACTTTCAGTGACTATCGCGGGACTTTTTCCTCCTAGTTCTAAGGTTACTGGAGTTAGGTTTTCAGCGGCGGCTTTGTAAACTATCTTTCCAACTTTTGTACTTCCTGTGAAAAATATTTTGTCGAATTTCTGCTTTAACAATTCTTGGGTCTCTTCTACTCCACCTTCAACAACGGTGAAAAATGCTGGGTCGAAATTTTCTTTTACAATTTTCGCTATTGCTGCGGCGGTATTTTTTGGCAGTTCGCTCGGCTTCAATAAAACCGTATTTCCAGCTGCTATTGCTGCAATTACGGGAGCGAACGAAAGTTGGTAGGGATAGTTCCACGCGCCAATAACCAAACAAACTCCCAATGGCTCTGAAATTATATAGCTGGAAGCAGGAAAATTGAGTATTCCCGTGGAAACTGGTTTCGTGCGCGCCCATTGAAAAATATTGCTTCTGGCTTCTTTTATGTCTTTGTAAAGTAGGGAAAGTTCGGTGCTGTAATTATCATACTCAGATTTTTTGAAGTCTTTATATATAGCCTCGTGCAGCAAAGCCTCGTTTTGTTGTAAGGCATTTTGAAGGATTTTTAATTGTGCTTTTCTAAAGTGAAGGTTTTTTGTGGCGTGGGTGTTGAAGAAGTTGCGTTGGGCGGTGACGATTTGGTTCATGGAATCAATTTTCACTAAAAATACTTTTAATGAAATTGATTGTTGTTAAAAAAAGTAGAAATGTTCTTACTTCTCCCTATTCAAAATTTTGTATTCCTCATAACAACCACTAATGGCATCAAGAATCTGCAGATCATTTGCAGTGCGGATAAAGTCTTTGGAATAGCTGCATTTATTGAGGATTTCATCTATATCAGCGCGTTCCAATTGGAGTACGGCCATTAATGTTTCGCGGTCGAACTTGCTTTGCAGAAGGTTTCGTATTTCGTCATCCTCCTTCATTTGGCGAAGTTTTTTCATCTGTCTCGGGCGCTTTCCGAAGACATTATAAAGAAAATCCGCAGGGTTGAAAATGGAACTTAAAACTTTACTTACGGCGCCAGGCTGATTGCTTCCGCCTTCATAACCTGTGCTTAGGCCTGAAATTCTATATCGGTAATTATCATAAATAGGTATAAGTTTCGCATCAATTTCCACATACCCTGTAAGTTGAACTGGTTTTATTACCACTTCTTCCAAAGCTATTCCCAACTCTGTCATTTTCACTTTTATATCGCCAAAACTAAGCCAGTCATTGGTCACGCGAACACGTATAGATTTAAAACCCAAATACGAAAAAAACAGCGTATCATTTACCGCTGCTTTTATTGTGAACTCCCCTTTTTCATTGGTGGTAGTTCCTTTTACTTGATTTAAGTTTACAATGTTTACGTTTTCTAATAATTTATCGTCTGCATCATTCATCAAGGTTCCCTTTATGATGTTTTCATCCTGGGCAAAGGAGTTTACGGCGATAAATAGTAGAGCAATAAGTAGGATAATCTTTTTCATCTATATATAATATTTGAGAAATAGGAAGATGTAATGCCTTGAGTATTTATACTTATCGATTTATAAATAGTATGGGGACATTTCATACAGGTTTTAATATACGGAAAATTTCACTGAGGCGAAATGTTCTTTTCTTTTTCAATTTTAGATTTCAATGTTTCTTTTACGCCGCCGAACCATTCATTTTTTAAAATGCTTAAAACGATACTGTCGCGTCTGCCGTTCGGTGCGGCACAATTACTTCGCAATATTCCTTCAACTGTACAACCGATGCTTTTCATTGCGGCAATGCTTCTTTGGTTGTTGGCATCTGCTCTAAATTCAACACGATCCAAATTCAACTTTTCAAAAGCGAATTCAAGCATTAAAAGTTTACACTGCTTATTGATTCCCGTACCCTGAAATTCTTTGCCGTACCAAGTGTAGCCTAATTGTACAGTGTTGTGGTTTTTCTGAAAATCATAGAAACGAGTGCTTCCAGCAATTTGTTGAGTTCGTTTGTCAAAAACAATAAAGGGGTATGAAGTTTCTTCTTTTCTTCCCTTTAATGCGAAATCAATATATGCTTTTAAATTTTCCAGACCATTGCCTGGCTGAAGTGAATATTTCCAAAGCTCGGGCTGTTGTTCGGAAAAACCTACAAGTTTATCAATATCCTGATTGTGCAATGGATTGAGTTGCACTGCGTCGTTTTCCAGTATAAGTTCTTGAAGAAAGTTAAAGGTTTGCATAAGCCTAAAAAAATACGGGCCTCTTTACTAAAGGCCCGTAAATATAATTATATAGACGTTAAAGTGATACTAAAGTTTAAAGGGAGTATTCAATTTCTTTAAACAATTTTCGCTTTAATGAAAAAGTTATTCCTTTCTTCTTCGTCTTCCGCCTGTTCCTTTTGTGTCTGGACGTTCGCTAGTTCTGCGGCTTTTGCCTTTGAAAGCTGGTTTATCAGAACTGCTTGAACTGCCACCAGAACCACCGCTGCGTTTTTTAAAACTGCCTTTGCGTTCACCACGATCTCCGCGGTCTCCCCCTCTGTCTCCTCTATCTCCACGGTCATTTCTATCACCTCTTCTTTTTCCACGGTCGCGATCACGTCCGCCGCCACCTCCGCTGCTTCTTCCTTTGCTGCGACCCGTGTCTTTAGAAATTTCAATATTGATTTGACGTCCGTCTAATTTGAAATCTTTAAAGATTCCCATTACCAATTCTTGGTGTGTTGTATCGGTGTTAAAGAAAGAGAAACTGTCTTTTACGTCAACTTTGTAGATATCATCTTTTCCTAATTGAAGCAGGTCGCGAAGGAAATCCTTCAAGCTCATCCAATCGAAATCGTCTTTATTTCCTATGTTTACGAAATAACGCGTACTGTCTTTATTTTCTTCTTCAAAATTGCGTTCGCCACCTCCAGAAATATTAAGGTCTTTACTATTTTTATAATAATTTAAGAAACGCGTAAACTCTACCGAAAATACCTTTTGAATAAGCTCTTCTTTCGAAAAATCTGCCAATACTTCGTTTATATTCGGAAGATAGGCGTTAATCTCTGGATTTATTGTAGTGTCTTTAATATTGTTTGCCAAGTGAAACATCTGTACTTCACAGATTTCCATTCCAGAAGGAATTTCCTTTGAAATGAATTTCTTTTGGATCATCTTTTCAATAGTGTGAATTTTTCGCACTTCACTTTTTGAAACGATAACCATTGAAATCCCAGTTTTCCCAGCACGACCTGTACGGCCGCTACGGTGCGTGTAAATTTCAGTTTCGTCCGG
>JBBSOQ010000011.1:0-97519 GCA_038259585.1 Flavobacteriales bacterium
CCAAAACCCGTAATTCTCCACGCTCAATCTGCCTCACCAGATCCAATTTTAAGGACAAATCGAAAGTACGTTTTAAAATCTCTTTTTTCATGTTAAATTTAATTGTGAAAAAAGGCAACCTATTTTAGGCTTAATCAGTTGTCGGTTCTCAGTTGTCGGTTCTCAGTTGTATATTTTCTATTTTTTTTAAATTTACCCACAACCCACAACCCACAACCCACAACCCACAACCCACAACCCACAACCTGTCATGCTGAGCTTGTCGAAGCACACAACCCACAACCCTTTTAAAATCATTTTACTTCGATAAAAAGCCCGTTCCGGAAGAAATTTCAGTGATATCTATAATTTCTAAATGTTAAAGTTTTTAAATCGATCTTATTGGCTCTCTGCCGACTACATAAATTCTTACATAAATAATCTCATTATCGAAAATAAAAAACATCTTAACGGATATTTTAAACATTTCGCAACAAAACTCCCGTAGCGCTAACTATAGCTTATAAAACTTGCATTTTTTATACAGGTTGTATATTATTGTTACGCCCCTTATCATAACAAATTCGTTTTAATTTAAAAACATTTTTTATGAAAGATAATTACGCTCCTCAATTGAAAGCTTTTGCTTTTTGTTGCCTATTTACAATTTTTTCGTTTCAAGTTTCTGCACAAGTGGGAATTGGAACAACAAATCCAAATCCAAATGCCCTTCTTGATATAGATGCCTCCACAACACCTGGTGGTTTACTATTGCCACGTATGAACCTAGCGGGTACCAATAGCTTTGCGCCCATGACGGGCAATGTTGCTGGGATGGTCGTTTATAATATTGCAACGGCAGGGGTGGCGCCAAATAATGTTACTCCTGGTTATTATTATAATGATGGCTCAAAATGGGTTCGTCTTGCTGCTGTAAATGATGAAAGTACTGACTGGAAGCTTAATGGAAATGCTTCAACAGTTCCCGGAGTAGGGGCTGGACAAAATTATTTGGGAACTACAGATGCGCAAGCTCTAATTTTTTCAACACAAGCAACCCAAAGAATGCGTTTACTAGCCAATGGTCAAATAACAATAAATAATACGGGTGCACCTACTGTAGGAAATCGATTTACGGTAACGGGAGAAACAGGCGAGAATGCAATTAACGGTTACGTTCCAGGAAATGGTATTGCTATTTACGGTCGCAATTATAATAATGGTATTGGGGTTCAAGGCGATAATGATGGTAATGGAAGTGGCGTTTCCGGACGCAATTTTGGAACAGGGTATGGTGTTAATGGTTACAACAATAATAATGCAGGTAGTGGTGTTTACGGTCGCAATACGGTAAATGGTAGAGGTGTTTATGGGGATAATGATGCAGTAGGGTATGGCGTTTATGGTCGTAGCCAAGGTGGAGGAACAGGTGTTTATGGTACTGCTGTAACTATAGGAAATGGTGTTTATGGTATTAATAGCGGAGGTACAGGAAGTGGCGTTTACGGCAGAAATACTGTAAATGGTAATGGGGTTGAAGGTTATAATGATGGTACAGGTAATGGTGTTTACGGCCGTAATGTTTTAACTGGTGTTGGGGTTAGAGGAGAAATTAATGGTACAGGAACGGGTGTATATGGAATAAGTACTGGGATTGGAAACGGTGTATTCGGTAATTCATCAAGTGTAGGGGTGCGAGGGTTTGGAGGTAATGGAGCTATACTCGAATCTGGAGCAGATGGTGGATATGGCGCAGTTGCTTGGAATACTACCTCATCTGGTTTATTTAGAACTGGATTAATTGCAATTGGCCAAAATTTACTTCCTATAGGTTATCAAAATACAGGTGCTTTATTATATGGAAATTTAAGCGGTGCTGCGGCTTTCACAAATGATGTAAATGGAACAGGGCTTATAGCTACTGGAAATGGATCAACTGGTTCAATATCATTAACAACTGGTTCGGGTATTTCTGCAAAGGGTAATGATATTGGGGTTTTTGGTTATGCTTCTAACACATCAAGTCTTCCAAATCTTATTATAGGTAAAGCTGGAGGTTATTTTGCAAATGCTGAAGGAGGTTTTGCATACGTAGGCGCATGGGCTGATCCAGCAGGAGGAGGAAATAATGCAGATATTGCATATAAAATTATAGGTACTGGAACTGTAAGTACGATTGTAAAGGATGTAAATGAAACTCCAATTACGATGTTTGCTCCCGAAGCACCAGAAATATTATTTCAGGATTACGGTATAGGAAAACTTACTAACGGTAGTGTCATAATACAATTAGATCCAAACCTTAGCAAAAACATTCGTGTAGATGATAGTCATCCAATGAAGGTATTTGTTCAGTTGGAAGGAGATTGCAATGGGGTTTATGTAACTAGTAAATCTGCCAATTCTTTTACAGTAAAAGAGCTTCAAGGTGGAAAATCCAATGTTCCTTTCTCTTGGTCAATTGTTGCAACACGTGCAGACGAGGTAATATATAATGATAAAGGAGTTGCGAAAACTTCCTACAACGGACAGCGTTTTCCTCTAGCTCCAAAAGCATTAGAAATTATAGAAAATGAAGTAGTTAAAAGTAGCGCTGGAGCTATTAATAATTTGACAGTTAATTCACCACAGTTAGTTTCACCTAAAGCTTCTGCCATTCAAGCAGTTCCAAATGATTCTCAAGATGCGATGACGTATAAAAGTACTATAACATCTCAAACTAATGTTCCTGTGGCACCTTCTGAGACCATTACTCTTGGTGCAGCAGAAAATAAATAAGTTTTTACTTTAATTAATATCAAAATCCTGCAAGCCAAAAGCTTCGCAGGGTTTTTTATTATATAAAAATCTTAAAGAACGGCTCGGTTTTCAGCTTTACTACCTATCACTGAAAATTTAATAGATTGCTTTTTTAAGCAACTAAAAACCAGTTGTTTATTTTGCGTATCATCTTTTTTTTCACTAATATTAATCAGCTCCAAGTCAGTGTACTATAATCTCCCCTAAAAACTAAATTTTATGAGAAGTACTGCTACTTTTAGGCTTGGAATACTTTATGCTTTCTGCCTATTTTTCCTTTTTTCCTTTAATGGTTTTGCGCAGGTTGGGATAAATACAACAGATCCCACAACAGTTTTGGATGTAAACGGTGCCCTTTCCTTAAGGGAAAGTCCTATTGCGCTATCCTTAGTAAACGGAGTTAATACAGATATTGATTTGGGTTTAACTCCTTATTCCCAATATGCTATTAACAGTCCTACAGCCTCTTTTTCAATTGATGGGATTAGCTGCGTAGGGGCATTAGCAGATGGACAGATAGTGAGATTGGTAAATACCACAGACCAACTGATGACCATTATTAATAATAATACTGGCGGGTTAAAAATAGTTTGTCCCTCTGAAACAAATCTGATACTGCCGGGTAAAAATTCATCTGTAACGTTGCAGTATAATAAATCTTTAGGAAGATGGACCGTTGCGGCCTATGTTAAAACCTCAAAGAATAATAATCAATATGCTGTTGGTACTCTACCAATATTAATTATAGTACTGCCGCTTGGCAGGATATGAATGGTTTAAGTATTACTTTTTCTCCTCAAAATTCAACGGTGTATGTAACTTACAAAGTTTTTGGAGGTTCCAATACCTCTAATATTAATGTGGCAGAGGGGTATTTCCGCCTGTTAAAAGATGGGGTGCCAGTTCTGAATTCTTATGTAAAAACAGGACCATTACCTCTAGATATAGACTTTCATGTCACCCTTCCTTCTTTTCCAGTTTCAGTAACGCCAGGCACCCAAACTACTATTAAAGTTCAATGGTGGAGAAATAATAGTGGTACAATAATTAATAACGCTTCATCTGATACTTATCATAATAGATATTTAACCATTATAGATTAATAATAGCGATTCTTTTTAGTTTTCTGACTTATGTAGCGATGAGGGTCTCGATACAAATTTGAGATTGGCTATCGCCACTCTCAAATTTACTAGACCTGACAGGAGATATAACTTTGAAATCGCTACCGTTGTTTCAAATTCACTAGGCCCAACGGCAGACTACAGATGTCAGTTCGAGTGTTTTTCCTTGGAGCGATAGCGGAAAGGAAAAATGTATCGAGAACGGCTTTACGGTTTTGCACTTAATTTTTATTATTTTCTTTAATTGTATGTATGAAAACTTACTATGTATATATTCTTTCCTGTGCGGATGGTTCCTACTACACTGGTGTTACCTCCAATTTGACGCAGCGATTGGAGGACCACCAGCACAAAAAATATTTGAACAGTTATACCGCTACCAAATTACCAGTGAAACTTGCGTTTTATTGCACTTTTTCTGAAATAACAATGGCTATTGCCACTGAGAAACAAATCAAAAAATGGTCTCGCGTAAAAAAAGAAGCGTTGATAAATGAGGAGTATGATTTACTTCCTAATCTTGCTAAAAAGAAGTTTTTAAAATAAAAAGGGTCTCGATACAAATTTGAATCCGCTACCGCTCCTTCAAATCCACTCGACCTGACAGCGGCTATTTTTTAAAATGGTTGTTGCCCTTTACGTATTCATTTGACTTAACAGCAGAACAATAACTGTCAGTTCGAGTATTTTCTCTTGGGGCAATAGCGGAGTAAAAAAATATATCGAGAACGGCTGTAGCTAATAAAATCCACCCCCAGCCTCAAAGCAGGACAGATGAATAAGAAGTACGAAATAGAAATTGGCGTTAAATACATCACAACGCATCCAATCCAGATTCCATTCAATCTAGTTTATAATTTCTTATTTGTAGGTTCTTAATCTCAAAAGCTTTTAAAAACTACTCTTCCATTAAAGACTAAACATCAGAAAGTAATTTCCTACATTTTTACTGAGAATTATGCAAAAAGTTAACATTTATTAAGATTATTATTAAATATATGCACGTTTAAAGTTAAAATTTGCATTATATCGATAAAAGCTGTATTATTGCTCCATAATTATAGCAACCAAAAGCCCCAAACTATGGTACTAAACTACTTATCTAAAGTACTTATAACTTGTGTTGTTACGGTTTTTGCCGTTTCAACATGCTTTGCCCAAGTGGGTATTGGTACAGTAACTCCCAAAGGTGTACTCGATTTAAATGACGATTCAGGCACCAATAAATACGGTCTTGTATTACCAAGAGTTGCCCTCTCACGAACAGATTTAGCTACCCCTGTATTAAACCCACAGGGAGGAAATCCTGCTATTGGAACGGTAGTATATAACACCTCCACCACAAATTTTGGCCGTGAGAGTGTTTATCCTGGTATATATATGTGGGATGGTATAGACTGGATTAACGAATTCCCGAAGAAAAACGCAGAAATTTTTAAACAAGATAACAGTGGAGGAGCTTTAAGAACCGTTACTGCGGGTGGTTATCAAAACATTTCCGGTTTGGTAAGTCAAATTTTCACACCTGCATATACGGGTACTTACAAAATTGAAGTAAGTGTAAATTGGGGCGGAGGTTACGTTACCGATTCAGGTTTTGGTACCGACGTTGCTGTAATGTCTGGAATTTTCAAATTAACATTTGATGGCGTAGATGAATTATTTCCAGCACATACTTGGTCTGGCAGACATGGTGGAGGTACTCAATATTACGATATTTGGGAACAATCTACTGTGGTAATTTACAAAGATCTTGTTGCAAATACACCCTATAATTTTGGTTTAAGGTTTGATCAAACTGTTGCAGGCGGATTCGTTAGTAACGGGGACTCTGGCACGGGTATGGGATGGTTAGGTGGTGATATTCCTTGTACCGTTGAATTTGTTTTTCTAGATTAAAAATCAACTGAATAACACTTATAATCATGACAAAAAGTACTCTATCTTATATTTTTATTTTAGTTGCAATAGTATTCATATCGAGTATTTCTTTTGCTCAAGTTGGTATTAATACAACAGACCCCAAAGGAATTATAGACTTTAACAGTGCATCGCTGGGTGTAGTTTACCCGAATGTTGCTTTAACTGCAACGAATGTTTCAGCTCCCGTAGTTAACCCTCAGGGAGGTCCCATTGTAGCTGGAACAGTTGTTTACAACACCAATACATCTAACACTGGCCTTATTACAGATATCTATCCAGGTATTTATGTTTGGAATGGTTCTGAATGGGTTGTTCATTATAAAAAAAGACAATCTGAATTGCACAATCAAACCGCTGTGCTTAGAACAGAATCGAACTTTGTGGGTGGTTATCAAGATATTCCAGGATTGGGTATTAGTGATACAAAAACATTTACTGCAAAATATTCAGGTCTGTATAGAATTGAAGTAAGAGCTAACTTTGCAGGAGGTAGAACCGAAACTAACAACAGTATTTTTGTAAGCCAAGCTAAGGGTCTTTTTAGATTATTATTTAATGGAACCCCTTATTCTTTTGATACTACTGCATTTTCGGCCTTTTCAAGTTATATAGGTTCTGGAACTTATTTTGAAGGCATTTGGAAAGAATCCTATGAAACTAATTATGTAACCCTTATTGCAGGAACTACCTATCCTTTTTCATTGTGTTTCGATGCCTATGATTCCCATGGCTTTCTTGGCAATGGTTCTACATATAACCCACCAACCGCAGCAAATTTGATTAATGAAAATTTTGAAGGTGCTTATACAGTGGTTCAAACTTTCACTCCAGATCCGGAATGTCCAACTCAAGGATGGGTAGCCACTACTAATGCAACAACCCGATGTACAGCCTGTGCAGGTAAGACACTTAATATCAATGCTGGTAATATTACAACTTGCACACAAAATGCTACTGCCAGAATGGCTTTTACACCGTCTATAAATAGAGTAAATATAAGCTTTGCATATAAACATCAAGACAGAAGTGGGGCTGGTGATTCATTTAGAGTTTACCTCTGGGACGAAGTGCTTAATATACGGGTAGGAGGCACAGATTTAGTTTTGCTAAATGGTTCAAGTTTCGACGGTTCTTATAATAGTTCTATTCCCCTGGTTGCAGGTAACGCCCATACCCTTCGCTTTGAGTATATTAACACAGCTAGAGGCCAGTACGCATCTATAGATAATGTAGTAGTAAGTGAACTTTCAGGCCCACCGGGTGCACCTACAGGTGTTGGCCGTGGATATGTTGGAAATGAAATAAACTGCCAAATAGAGTTTACATACATAGGAGAATAATTTTAACGTTGTTTTTACCTATTTAAAAGTACCTAGATCATGAAAAAAACTAACCTTCACAAAAATATATTCTTTGCACTGTTCTTCTCACTTGCAATGTCAAGCTTAGCACAAGTGTCTATTAGCAATGGAATACCTACAACTACTCCCAAAGGATTAGTAGATATGCAAAATAGTACAGCAGGAATTGTATACCCACGTTTTGCTTTAACCTCAACAGAAATTGAGGCGCCTGTTCAAAACCCAGACGGCAGTGGCAGTTTAGTTCCTGGAACTGTGGTGTATAATACAAATACCACCACCACAGGTACTCATGATGTATTTCCAGGGCTTTATGCCTGGAACGGAAGCAAATGGACCACACAGTATATTAGGGAAGATTCAGAAATTGCACAGCAATCAGGTTTAGGACAAAGAGTTGCTACAGGCAGTACTAGTCCCGGCGCAGACTATGTGGATGTAATAGGTTTAGGAGCAGGTTCATCATTTACGCCAAAGTATTCAGGAACCTACAGAATTAAAGCAAATGTTAATTTTGGGGCGGGTAAAATTGTGCCAGAACCAGGTTATGCTACCTCCATGGCTACAGAAGAAGGTTATTTTAGAATAACATTGGGCCCAGATCAATATGTAATTTACACACACGCATACTCTGTTCACAATAATGATATTGCCGGCGGAACCTATTTTGAACAATTTAGGCATGATTCCTCCTTAATTGTATATGTAGATTTAATAGCAGGTGTGCCTTTTACGTACCGGTTTGAAATAGATCTATTTGTTGCAAATAATTTTGTAAATGGAGGTAACTCTGGAGATGGAAGAGCATACGTAGGCATCGGATTACCCTGTAATATTGAGTTTACCTACCTCGTGGAATAAAGAATATATCTTCTTGTAAGTTCGAGTGTTGGCCGCGGCGAACCTATCGCGAAGCATTCAACTGATGGAACTACAAACCCAGTCTCGATACAAATTTGAAGTTGCTTCGCTTCTTCAAATTCACTCGACTACCGCAAACAAGATCAGCCAGACAACCCACAACCGAAAACCGAATCTCCAGTCTCGATACAAATTTGAATCCGCTACCGCTCCTTCAAATTCACTCGACCACCGCAAGCAATATCAGCCTGACAACCCACAACCGACAACTGAGAACCAACAACTGTCACACTGAGCGCAGTCGAAGTGCGCAACCAACAACCAACAACTGACAACCATCAACAAATCAGCAATCTTCAAATCAAAATTGTTATCTTAGCCCCCAATAAAAACAAGCCTCCCCCAAACCATGGAAATGGAAACCAAAGTCTATCAAAAAGAAAACAATTTCCGTATAGGCAAGATGCTGAAAGAGAGCCTGACAGACATTATTAGCTCGCGCTTTTTGTCATTCCAACTAGCTAAAAGAGATATACAGGCGCAGTATCGCCAAAGTTATCTCGGCATTATTTGGGCCTTTGTCACGCCGCTTACTACCGCTTTTGTTTGGATTTTTCTCAATAATTCAGGAACCATTCAGGTTACTGACACTGGTATCCCGTATCCAGTATATGCCTTTTCAGGTACTTTATTGTGGTCTATTATCAAAGAGTCCATCAACTCGCCCATGAACTCGACCAATGGCGCAAAGTCTATTTTGTCTAAAATCAATTTTCCAAAAGAAGCTCTTATAGTTGCTGGGGTGTATAAACTCATGTTCAACAGTTCCATAAAAGTATTGTTGTTGGTTGTTTTTATCTTTGTTTACGGAGTAGGTTTTCATTGGAGTTTGCTGCTATTTCCAGTGGCTATTTTAGGAGGAGTATTATTTGGAACTACCCTAGGATTGTTTATTACTCCTTTAGGGATGCTCTATAAAGACATAGGCAGGTTTATAGGTTTTGCGTTGGGCTTTTTAATGTATGTAACCCCAGTAGTATATGCAATTCCCAAAAGCGGAATTATGAAAACAATAATGGAGTGGAATCCCTTTACTCCAATCATACTAACCGCCCGCGACTTAGCCGTAGGCATGCCCCCAATGTATTTAACCTATTTTTTAATAGTAATCGCTTGCAGTGTACCGCTGTTTTTTATTGCTTTGTTGTTCTATCGAATTTCGATTCCTATTTTGGTGGAACGGATGAGCGCGTAATCAGTTGTCGGTTATCAGTTGTCGGTTATCAGTTGTCAGTTGTGGGTTGTCAGTTGTGGGTTGTGAGTAATCAATAACGGAACTGAACCGATAACGGACAGTCCCCTGGCCCCCAAAGGGGGGAAATGAAAGCTAGAGAGTCAAACAAAAGACAACTAAAACCAAAACCGAAACAGACAACACTTGTCCACCGACCTGTATATTGAAGCTTTAGCGTAGGTTTAAGCTTTTTTAAAGTAGTCGAGACAACCGACAACCGAGAACAGACAACAGAGAACCGACAACAGACAACCGAGAACCGACAACAGACAACAGAGAACCGACAACAGACAACAGAGAACCGACAACAGACAACCGAATATATATAAGATGAAAAGTTATAAAGATTTAGATATTTATAATTTGGCTTTTCAACTCTCCATCGAAGTACACCACGTTTCGTTGAAGATGCCAAAATTTGAGCTTTGTGAACAAGGAAGTCAAGTTAGAAGATCTTCAAAGAGTGTAAAGGATAATATTATTGAAGGGTACGGAAGAAGAAATTACAAACAAGACTTTATAAAATTCTTGACCTATTCCCACGCTTCCTTATTGGAATGCAAGGGGCAGCTGGAAACAATTCAAGAGTTATATGATATCCCAGAAGTACCTGACCTAATTCAAAAATATGATGGTTTAGGTGCAAAGATTTATACATTTATTCAATATGTAGAAAAAAATTGGAAAACATAACGGTTGTGAGTTGTCAGTTGTGGGTTGTGAGTTAAAAGTCGATAAACAATAACGGAACTGAACGGATAACAGACATTCCCCCTGGCCCCCAAAGGGGGAAAATGAAAATGAAAGCTTGAGAGTCAAACAAAAGACAACTAAAACCAAAACCGAAACAGACAACACTTGACCACCGACCTGTATATTGAAGCTTTAGCGTAGGTTTAAGCTTTTTTAAAGTAGTCGAGACAACCGACAACCGAAAACAGAGAACCGAGAACCGAGAACCGACAACAGACAACAGAAAACAGACAACAGAAAACAGAAAACAGACAACAGAAAACAGAAAACCGACAACCCACAACAGAAAACCGTGAAACCCCAGAACCGACAACATATAACTGACAACCGAGAACCGACAACCCACAACCGAAAACTGACAACTGACAACCAAGTTTTAGTAAAAGTCGAAAACCTCTCCAAAAAGTTCTGTAAAGACCTTAAAACCAGTCTGTGGTATGGGGTGAAGGATTTGGCTTCTGGCTTGAGCGGCAACCGCAATGATCGCGAACTTCGGCCCAAGGAGTTTTGGGCGGTGAAAGACATTAGTTTTGAACTGCGCCGTGGCGAGTGTTTGGGACTGATAGGCCATAACGGTGCTGGGAAATCCACGCTTTTAAAAATACTAAACGGCCTTATAAATCCCGATGCTGGAAAAGTGACCATTAAAGGGCGTGTAGGGGCATTAATAGAGTTAGGCGCAGGTTTCAATCCTATTCTTAGCGGCAGGGAGAATATCTATAATAATGGTGCTATTCTCGGCTTTACCCGAAAAGAGATAGACAGTAAAGTAGAAGAAATAATAGACTTTGCCGAAATACGCGAGTTTATAGATATGCCCGTCCAAAATTACAGCAGTGGGATGAAGGTACGACTGGGCTTTGCCGTGGCAGCACAGATGGAGCCAGATGTGTTGATTGTTGATGAGGTTTTGGCAGTAGGTGACCTAGGTTTTGTTTTGAAATGTTTTAAAACGATAGATACTATTTTACCCAAAACAGCTATTGTATTTGTATCACATGGTATGCCTATGATTAGCCGGATTTGCAACCAGATAATATTGATGGATAAGGGAAGTGCTATTTTTCAGGGGGACAATGTAGGGAAGGCGATTGATTTATATTATAATCGTTTTGCTAATGTTGAACAGAATATAATATATAGTGATGGGTCTGTTTCACTCTATAAAATAGAACTATTAAATACAAGAAGTGAATTGAATGGAATTCCACAAATTCAATGGGGGGATGATTTTACATTATATATAGAGCTTAAAGCCGAAGAATTGCAGGAAATACCAGAGTTTTATTTAACAATTTCGGACAAAGAACAGAGAGCCGTGGCACTCCTTGAGCCAAACAATAAAACCATAGATTTGAAAATTGAAAACGGCAGGATTAAATGTAAAATAATTCATCATAAAATTCAAATGTCTAAGGGTACTTATTCTATCAATTTTACTGCTATCACAATAGATAATAAAACACCTTTACTAAGAATTAATAACGCATTGAATTTTCAAGTTGTTAGTGAAAGAGAAATTTGGCCATCTTTTCTTTTAGAGACTAGTTTTGAAACCGTTCAAAATAGTAAATAGTAAGAGAAACATTGATTTAAAGATTGGTTCTTAATTTATCTTGACAGTTTGTTAAAGAATCCTTTTGGTTGTAGGGATTATAAAAAAGCAAAAATGAAAAAATTTATAAATAAAAATTTAGCCAAATTTGGTTATAAAATTTCTAGAACTTCCACTAAAATTTCTAGTAGTAATACTAATACTAATATCAATACTGATAGTAATACAGATGCCTATAAAATGCAAAAGCATCTAATTAAAGACTCTAATAGTGAACTTACAATATTTGATGTTGGGGCTTATGTTGGAGGTATTGCATTAAAATACAATAAGCTTTTTCCAAAAAGCAAGATATTTTGCTTTGAACCATTTCCTGATTCTTTTTCCACATTAGAAAGAAACACAGCATCCTTTAAAAATATTACGAGTATTAATAAAGGTTTAAGTGAGATGGAAGGGATTTCAAAATTTCAAACGAATACTTCAGCACCAACTAATTCTATATTTAAAACAGATAAGTCCAGAAAGAATGTATGGAGTGAAGGTTTATTGGAAACCATAGCTACGGTTGAAGTTGAAATGACAACATTAGATAATTTTGTTGCAGCACATGCTATAGAGAAAATAGATATACTTAAGATGGATGTTCAAGGGGCAGAATTTATGGTTTTGAATGGTGCAAAAAATACCTTTGAAAAGGGGATTGTTAATATGATATATACCGAAATCATTATGCTACCTACCTATGAGGGACAAATACCTTTTGAAGAAACAGTTAAACTAATTCGGTCATTTGGCTTTGAACTTTTTAACTTTTACAATTATTCCTTAACCAAAGAAGGTCAATTGCGCCAAGTTGATGCTATTTTCATCAAAACAAATTCAAACACCTAAAATAAACGCCATTAAAATTAATATTTGTTCAAAACCTTATATGTCATACTAAAAAGATGCTTAAATATTAAACAATAAGAATAAAAGAATGCTATTTAATTCCATAGATTTTGCAATATTCTTACCTGTTGTTTTTATTCTATATTGGTTTGTCTTTAACAAAAACTTGAAACTACAAAATCTACTGATAGTTGTAGCAAGTTATATTTTTTATGGTTGGTGGGATTGGCGATTTTTGTCATTGATACTTTTCAGTACTATAATAGATTATTCTATTGGAATTGGTTTATCTAAACAAGAAAATCCAATTAAGAGGAAAATACTACTTTGGGTAAGTATTATAGTGAATCTCGGACTTCTTGGGTTTTTCAAATATTATAATTTCTTTCTCGATAACTTTGTAACAGCTTTTTCATTTTTCGGCACGGATATAAATGCTAATTCACTAAACATTATTTTACCCGTTGGAATTAGTTTTTATACATTTCAAACATTAAGCTATTCGATTGATGTTTATAAACAAAAACTTGAACCAACTAAAAACTTTATCGCTTTCTCTGCATTCGTGAGTTTCTTTCCACAATTAGTTGCTGGGCCTATTGAGCGAGCAACCAATTTATTACCTCAATTCTATAAAAAACGACGTTTTGAATACTCAGAAGCTGGTGATGGAATGAGACAAATACTTTGGGGTTTATTTAAGAAGATAGTTATTGCTGATAATTGTGCCCAATACGCCAATATCATCTTTAATAATTCATCTGAGTATTCAGGTAGCACTTTAGTTTTAGGGGCTATTTTTTTTACGTTTCAAATTTATGGTGATTTTTCGGGCTATAGCGATATTGCTATTGGTACATCTCGTTTGTTTGGTTTTAAATTGAAGCAAAATTTTGCATTTCCTTACTTTTCAAGAGACATTGCAGAATTTTGGAGACGTTGGCACATATCACTTTCTACTTGGTTTAGAGATTACCTTTATATTCCTTTAGGCGGAAGTCATGGTAAAACTTGGAATAGAATTAAAAACGTTTTTATTATTTTCCTTGTAAGTGGGTTTTGGCATGGGGCAAATTGGACATTTATAGTTTGGGGTGCTCTGAATGCGCTATACTTTTTACCAATTTTTCTAACTAATAATAACAAGAACAATTTAGATATTGTGGCTCAAGGAAAATATTTGCCGAGTATTAAAGAGTTTTTATCAATACTATTAACTTTTGGATTAACAGTTATTGCTTGGATATTTTTTAGAGCGAATAATATTAATCACGCATTTAACTACATTTCAGAAATTTTTTCAAGTTCACTATTCACATTTCCTTTATTTGAGAAAGATAATCTCGTCATGCCAATATTCATTCTATTATTTATATTTCTAATTATAGAATGGCTTGGAAGAGAAAGTCAATACGCCATTGAACAATTAGGAATAAAATGGAAATGGCCGTTAAGATACTTAATGTATTATGTAATTATAGTTGCAATATTTTGGTTTGGCGGTAAAGAACAACAATTTATATATTTTCAATTTTAAGTATGAAACAATTTATTGAAAAGATCTTCAAGTTTCTGTCTTTTTTTGTAACACTTTCTAGTTTACTTACTTTAATTATTATAGGTTTAGTGGGAGTTGAAAATACACCTGCTTTGAATTTTAGTGATAGCTATTCTTTTAATGAAAAAATTCTATTCTTAAAAAAGCAATCAATAAACCCAGAAATCATTTCTATTGGTTCTTCAATGACACAAAACAATCTAGACTCGGAAGTTGTTTTAGCAGAATTCCAAACTAATAAATACTTAAATACCGCTTCTTGGGGAATGAAAATGCAAGATAATTTCAACTTCTTGAAATTATTATACAGCACATACCCCATTGACAAAATAATAATTGTAAGTAATGTAGTTGATTTCCAGAAAGGGAATAAACGAATAGACCCAGATTACATTAAGTACTACTTAACAAAGAATAATTTAGGGACTACATACTCGTTTTTGAAAAATTTTAACTTAAGTTATTATTCGGAAAACCTTAAATATGCAAAGTATGTAAGAAATTGCCAAAACGATTATGAATATTTGGGATATGACAAGTCTGGTATGGTTAAGTTTAAAAATGAAGGTTTTAACATTAAGGATCAAAGATGGATAGATAATCATTTTGATAAGAAAATTACTGAAATTGAATATGTCTATCTAGATAGTATTTCAAAATTCTGTAGTGAGAATAATTTAAAATTGTATTTTTTTCAATCACCCTACAGAGAAGGGCTATATTCAGAATTTAGCACTAACGAAATGAATATTTATAATAATCACATTAACCGTATAGATATCATTCTTAATGATAAGCACTATTTTGTAGATTCTAGTAAGGCTATATGGAATGATTCACTTTTTGTGGATGGAATACATTTTAATGATGTTGGAGCAGAACTTTTCACGAATTATTGTTTTGATAAAATAAAGGAAGCACAAACTAACAACAATATATATATAAAATGAAAGCTTAGTTTTTTAACATAAAATAATTTATATTTTTGAGGTCTGTGCGATACCGAAAACTTGACAATTAAAATCTTGCTGTTGTCCTTGTAAAGACCCTCGTAAGCAATTATAACAAAATTTGAAATTCATAAATGTGTGCATTTCAATAAAAATCATTCAAATTCATTATAATGAATAAATTTATTTCAAATAGTCAACATGCGGATGATTATATAGCTTGGCAATTATTGAATAAACCTACTTCAGGTACTGTGGCAGAAGTGGGGGCTTTTGATGGAGTTCATTTAAGCAATAGTTTTGCTTTTGAACAACTAGGATGGAAGTCAGTATGTATTGAACCCAATCCTACGATATTTAAGTATCTTGAAATGAATAGGCCAACTGCTATAAACATTAATAATGCTGTGGTTGGTGATGAAAACATATTAGAGATAGACTTCTACGCTGAAGAAATTGGAGTGCTCTCTGGATGTAACTACGATGCAGATGATGTAAAAAAACGTTATGAGAATAGGGGACTAGAATACAAGGAGCCTGATAAAATAAAAGTTTCCGCCACAACATTGACTTCTTTATTTGGGAAGCTAAATATTGAAACTATAGATGTTCTTTCTATTGATGTAGAAGGCTTTGAATTGGAAGTATTAAAAGGATTAGACTTAAAGTGTTTTAATGTAAAACTTTTCATCATAGAGGCTAATGACGACAATTATAAAGCTCAGATATTAAACTTTTTTAAAGAAAACGCTGAGTATATGTATGTTGGGAACAACTATCAAAACTTATTTTTTATAAAAAAGAAATATCTATTAAAAAGAAATCTAAGAAGTTTAGATTTTGAGAACTATACTAAAGCCAAACAAAAGCATCCAAAGGGTAGTGCGTATGTTATAGATTCTACGCCACCGCGGTTTATAGAATCTGATGAGACATTAAAATTTAAACGCCACTTTGGAATTTTTTAATCGAAATGCTTAGACTTACTCACATAATTAATCCAGTTAGTGTTACTGAAGCTTCAGATTTGTTTGTTGCCCAGCCTGTTACTTTTGAAACTATGCGAAGGGCAAAGCTATTTGCGGTTAATGAAATTGAAGTTAATTTAATCACCACACAATATCCAGAAGACCATAGTATAATTCCTGAATTTTTTTCTAAAACTAAAGATCTTGAGAGGTCAGTATTAGATTTTGGTGCGTTTGAAAAAAAAAGAAAACTTCCTTTACTACAAGATATTTTACAACGCGCTGTGGAATACGACCCCAAAGCAGACTATATTGTTTATACTAATGTAGATATTGCAGTGCAACCACATTTTTATTCTTTTATATACCAGAAAATTCAAGAAGGATACGATGCTTTTGTGATTAATCGTAGAACTGTTTCTGAAAATTATACACTTAAAACACTTGAAGAGGCTTATGCAGATTATGGAGAAGCTCACCCAGGGTATGATTGTTTTGTTTTTAAATTAATCCTACACGAAAAGATGGAGTTGAATAATGTCGCAATTGGTGTTAGTAAGGTTGGAATAACGCTTTTGGCAAATTTGATAACTTTTGCAGATAATTTGGCTTTTTTTAAAAAAGAGCATCTTACTTTTCATATAGGTGAAGACAAAGTTTGGTTGAATAAAAACCTAAATGACTACTATTTGCATAATTGCAATGAGGCTTACAAAGTATACAAGCTTTTATTAAATAAAAAGCCGGAAATTATAAATAATGCGGTAATTAAGAAACATTGGTTAATGCTAAATCAAGAATTAAATAATGACATTGAAATAAGTAAGACAGAGCAAAACACTAATTCGATACAGAAAGTAATTAAATGGTTAAAAACTAATGGTTAACAAAATATTTGTTGCTGGTCTTCCACGTTCAGGTACTACACTTGTGCAGAATGTTTTAGATACACATCCATTGGTGTATGGCGGTCCAGAATTTGATAGAATACCAAACATAATAGATTTGCGTAATAAGTTGCAGAATTCGCTCAAACAAGGTAGGATTGAAGCTTATACAAATCATGAACAAATTGATGATGCTATAAGGAAGATGATAAACACATTAATTACTCCTTTAAGCCTGAGCGAATCAGTAGCATACATAAGCGAAAAAACACCTTGGAATATATTGTACTTTGAAGAATTACTGGAATTATTTCCTGATGCAAAGTTTATAATGGTTCTCCGCAATCCAATAGCAACATTTAATTCGATGAAAAATGTGGCTAAAAGAGCGAAAAAAGCAGGAGTTGTACCTCCAGATTTCACGACGAATGTTTTTGTTGCAGCGGCTTATATGGAGTATGTTTATGGATTAATGCAACGTCTTGAGAAAAAACACCCCAACAACGTTATTACTATAAAATACGAGTTATTAATAATTGATTTAGAGAAGCATTCAAAAGAACTTTGCTCATTTATAGGATTACCTTGGGATGAAAGGCTTTTAAGTTTCAACAATTTTAAGCATCCGGGTGAAAAGACTATGACACAAAATCAAATATGGTATACTTCAGAACAGTACAATGCAAATCCTGAAGATACATTAAAGAAAAAAACATCAAACATTTTAAGCTTTAAGGAAGCATTATTTTTAAAATATCTTTTCAGAAAGAATACCTATGTAAACCCGAACTATTGTTTTATTAAAGAACCAAGCATACTAGAAAAAGTAATAGCAAGGGGTTTATTTATTAATTACAGCAATAAGTATCGTTTTAATAAGCCTCCTAAAAGAGTATTAGCCTAATGAAAATTTCAGTTTACATAACATCATATAATCAAAAAGCATTTCTAAAGGAGGCTATTGACAGTGTATTGGCTCAAACCCTTCAGCCTTATGAAATAGTAATTATTGATGATGCATCCACCGATGGTTCACAAGATTTAATTGAAGAATATAGTTTAAGGGACCCAAAAATACTTTCACATTTTAATAAAGAAAATAAAGGGATTACAAAATCAAGAAATATTGCACTTTCTCTTGTTAAAGGCGACTTAATTACATGGTTAGATGGTGACGATGTTTACTTGCCTGATAAATTAAAAACTCAACACGAGCTAATTCAACAAACAAATGCTGACTTAGTCTATACAAACTTCTACATTTCTGAAGACCAAATCGATTTAATAAAAAGGGTATGGTGTTCAGATATTTCTAAATTACCTCAAAACAATAATATATTAAAGGAAGTTTTAAGTAGGGACTTTCCTCGCAATGCGTTATTTCGTTATGAAATGATTACAAAAGAATTATTGAATGATATTGGAGGGTATGATGAGAAAGTAGACATATATGAAGATTTTGAATATCGAATCAGATTAGCAACAAAAGCAAATACAGCTTTTTCAATGAAAGCACTCAGTATATATCGCTTGCATGGCAAAGGGCTTTCTAATAAGGAAAAGGCTATTCATTTAAGTTGTTTGAGCTATATACATGAAAAGCACAAAAAATTAATACTCAATTTTAATCCAAAAGAACAGGAGAAAATAAATAGTAGTATTGATAAATATTTATCACATTTTAAGGATAATAAAACTACAACGAACAATACTTTGAAATTGAAAATTAAGAGAAGATTGAAACGGTTAATTGACAAAATATAGTTTGAAAGAAGAACAACTCATATTCATCATTTCCCAGCCCCGTAGTGGTTCCACCTATCTACAGAATTTGCTGTCTAACAATGCTGAAGTTAATACTTGTAGTGAGTCTTGGATGCTGCTTAATTTTGCGAATCAGATAAAGCCAGCATTGGTGCAATCAAAATTTGATAATACTCTGGCAGTAGGAGCTTTTAAAGAATACTTAGGCAAGTATCCCAATTTTAATTTCAGGGAAGCATTTCATGATTTTCTATTGAAATTGTATAGTCCCATGTTTGAGGGATACCAGTTTGTAGTAGATAAGACGCCCCGATATTGGGAAATTGCATCTGAAATAACGACCCTATTTCCAGGGAGTAAAGTTATTGTATTGCATAGAAACCCCATTGATGTTGCAAAATCTATGATAAAAACGTGGGGGTTTACTTCTTTTAAAGAATTAAACATGTTTAGAAGAGATTTACTGCAAGGTCCAGAAAAGTTGCGTTCGTTTTCAATAGCGAATAAGGATAATAAGAACGTGTATAATCTTTCTTATGAAGACCTCATTAACGATACCCCGAATGAAGTACAAAAACTATACAACTGGATTGGCATACCCTATGACGCTTCTGTTTTAGATACTCAGAAGAATGATAAATACAAAGGGGGCTATGGAGATCCTTTTCAAAATGCCGATGTTAATTATAAGACTGTGAAGGCAAGGACAGATGAGAAGGGGATAAATAAAGATTTTAAAGATTTTCTAAACGGATACGCAAATTATCTTGGTACAGATATTCAAAAGGAGTATAATGGCTTTCAGAATAAAGCAATCAAGAATACAACCGCTTTTAACTACTTTATGCATTTAGGCGATGTAGCAGCTGAATCAAAAAAGAGAAGAAGTATTATTTGGCTTTTGAAAAAGCATCTTTATGAATTAAGATTTAAGTAGCTATGATTAAGAAGATTGTAAAAAATTTGCTTCGTAAAAGCGGATATCAGATAAAAAAAATAGACCAGAAAACGATTCATATCCCAAAGAATAAATTTTCTATGGAAGAAGGTTTTAAGCGTTGTCTGTCTAGAGGATTAAATATAGCTACAGTAATTGATGTAGGAGCCTCAGACGGTCGCTGGTCTGAACGCCTAATGAAGTTTTACCCCGATGCAAACTATTTATTAGTAGAAGCCCAGCAAGGTCACTTGGAAGGTCTTAAAGCCTGTAAGGAGCGAAATCCTAAACTCGATTTTGTACTGGCTGCTGCAGGAAGAGCAGCGGGAAAAATTTATTTTGACCATAATAATTTGTTTGGGGGCCTGGCATCCGATGCGCCTCTAGCTGGTAATTGTATTGAGGTTCCTGTAATACCTGTGGATGAAGAGATTAACAAAAGAAAACTTCAAGGACCTTATTTGTTGAAATTGGATACTCATGGCTATGAAATCCCCATCCTTGAAGGCGCAAAAGAAGTGATTCAAGCCGCTGGGTTAATCATTATAGAGGTGTATAATTTTCAGTTAACAAAAGATAGTCTTAAGTTTTGGGAAATGTGTGCTTATATGGAAAAGCTCGGCTTTTCCCCGGTAGAATTAGTTGACCCCATGTTGCGAAAAAACGATCGTGCTTTCTGGCAGATGGATTTGTTTTTTATACCTTCTAAGAGCCCCATATTTTTAAACAATACCTACGATGCTATATAGGCTTCATCTATATTTTTATAGGATAAATTTAAAGCCATTGATTTAAATTGAACACTGTCTCCACATATCCAAAAATAACCGTAGTAACTCCTAATTACAATCAAGGAGAATTTTTAGAGCGAACTATTTTGTCGGTTATAGAGCAGAAGTACCCCAATTTGGAATATATAATTGTCGATGGCGGAAGTACAGATACTTCTGTAGGCATTATAAAGAAATATCAGCAGCAATTACACTATTGGATTAGTGAACCCGATAAGGGTATGTATGACGCTATCAATAAGGGGTTTTTACAATCATCTGGAGCTATTATGTGTTGGATTAATTCTGATGATGTTTTATGGGAAGGCTCGCTACACTACATAGCAAAGAAATTTACAGAAAATAAAAAAGTCCAATGGTTGCAGGGATTGCCTTCCGTATTTAATGAAAAAGGGGAATTGATTTTACAGCGAGAACCCGTTTTTTCTCCTTGGTTTTTTTATCTTAAAGAACACAGAGCCCATTTTTCTTTTATACAACAGGAATCTACATTTTGGTCTCGGAAGTTATGGGATAAAGCGGGAGGAGAACTTAGCCTGCAATATGAGCTAGCATCCGATTTCGATTTGTGGATGCGTTTTTTCAATTTTGAGACCATGTATTGCAGTAAAAGGCAATTGGCAGCTTTCAGAAAAAGGGAAGGACAGCTGTCTAATGACCAAAATAAATATTTAAAAGAAGCGGAAACTTCCTTAGAATTAAATTTCAAAGAAATTTCTATAACAAAGAAAATTAGCTTCTATATTATTTCAGAGCTTATGAAAATTCTTGGTAATTTGCCGTGGACATCCTCAAAGAGGATTAGAAATAATTGCAAAGTAAAGTTGCTAGGAACACCAAAGTGGGTGGAGTAATGAAGCCTTATATTGTTAAAAGAAGAAATTCTTTACTGTATTATATGAAAACCTAAGAAATCTATCAAAAAGCTTTGCTCTAAAAACACTTAAAACTTGAATACCGCACCTCCATTTTTTTCAATTGTAATCCCCACCTATAATTCGGGCGATAAACTGGCGACTTCTCTAGAAAGTATTCGGCTTCAAAACTTTACTTCTTATGAAGTAATCGTTATGGATAGCCTTTCTACCGATGGTACGCAAGCCGTGGTAGCTCGTTTTAAAAAGCAGCTTCCTTCCCTTAAATTTATTTCTGAAAAAGACGAAGGAATTTATGACGCCATGAATAAGGCGATAGATTTGGCTGAAGGTAACTGGTTGTTTTTTATGGGCAGTGACGATAGTTTTTACAACTCGGAAGTGCTTGGGCAAATCCAACAACACACTTTAGTTTCAAATGCGAAAGTAATTTACGGCAATGTAAAAATAGCTGGGAATACAGGCTGGGCAGAAGATGGGGCAATTTACGATGGCCCTTTCGATCTCCCGAAACTGCTGAATAAAAATATCTGCCATCAGGCTATCTTTTACAATACACGCTTTATTAAAGATGAGATAGGGTATTTTGAGAAGCGTTATACCGTTACCGCCGACTGGGATTTTAATTTGCGCTCTTGGGCAAAAAAGCCATTTGAATTTGTAAATTTAACGATATCCAATTTTGTAGCTGGCGGACTCTCATCTTTTGGAGGCGACCTTGCTTTTTCGGAGGACTTTCTAGAGAATGTGATGCAGTATTTCCAGATGGATGCATGGCATCCCATGTTAAATACTCCAAATTTTAACCGCTATGAATTGGTTTTGAAAAAACAGAAATTGGGTAAAGAAGATACAAAAAGCACCAAGCCATTAAAAAATAAACCATTGAAAAATAAATTGAAAAAATATATCTATCAAAAGGTCAAGGCAATTTATGAAAAGCGGATAGGGACTTTCTTTTTCAAACAAAAAGGTTTTTGTCCTTGTTGTGAGCAAGAAGTTACTTTTAAATCCAACCATCAATGGTTAAGAGATTTTTTTAGATGTAGTAATTGCAACTCCATTCCACGAGAACGGGCTTTAATGCTAACTATAAAAAACGAGTTTCCTAATTGGCAGCAGTTAAAAATCCATGAATCTTCCCCAGGAGACAGGGGCCATTCCGTTTTGTTGCGAAAAAAGGCAAAAGTTTATTTAGAAACTCAGTATTTCCCCAATACAACATTAGGCTCTTTTGTCAATGGCATTCGGTGTGAAGATCTAGAACAACAGACTTTTGAGGACGAAGCGTTTGACTTAGTAGTTACTTCAGACGTTATGGAGCATATCTACGAGCCTGAAAAAGCCTTTAAAGAAATCTATAGAACCTTAAAGCCAGGAGGGGCGCATATATTTTCGGTTCCCTTAATCAATCGGTTTAATCAAACGGAGCGATGGGCAAAAAAAGGCCCCGATGGGGAACCTATTTTTCTCTTTGAGCCCGAGTGGCATGGAAATCCAGTAAGCAAAAAAGGATCGCCGGTAACCATGCATTGGGGGTATGATATTGTTGATTTTATTAAACAATGTACAGGAGGGGATTGTAAAATTATATATTATGATGATCTTGCCCACGGCATACGCGCAGAGTTTCGAGAGATTATTGTTGCCCAAAAGCCCGCTTTATGAAAGATGTAAGAGCTATAGCCTTTGTTTTACCGCAATACCACCCCATACCAGAAAATGATGTCTGGTGGGGAAAAGGTTTTACAGAGTGGACCAATGTTACCAAGGCAATCCCTTTATTTGAGAATCACTATCAACCTCATTTACCCACAGATTTAGGATTTTATGATATGCGTTTGCCAAAAGCGAGATTGGATCAAGCCAACCTTGCTAAGGAGCACGGTATTCATGGTTTCTGTTACTATCATTATTGGTTTAATGGGAAGCGTCTTCTGGACCAACCTATAGACGGTATGCTAAACCAAAAAGATTTAGAAATGCCCTTTATGTTGTGTTGGGCCAATGAAAACTGGACCCGACGATGGGATGGAAAAGACAATGAAATTTTAATAAAACAGGATTATAACCATGAAGATGATGCTGCGCATATGCGCTGGTTGTGTGAAAAGGTTTTTTCAGATAAACGCTATATTCGTGTAGACGATAAACCCGTTTTTATGGTTTACAGGCACAATCTATTCCCTGATATTAAGAAAACCTTAAAATCATGGCGTACCATAGCTACTGATGAATTTGGTTATAAAGGACTTTATTTATTGGTTGCCGAGAGTTTTAACGACCATACAAGTCCAGAGGGTATAGGCTTTGATGCGTCAGTTGAATTTTCACCCCATGCGGTTATAAAGAACAAAATAAAAACCCCTGTTAAGAGTACTTCCGTATTGAATAGATTTCTAAAATCGAATAAAAAAGAGACTAAAATAGATTTCAGAGATTTTAAATTGGGAGTGGAACAGGCCTTAAGCAGGGTAATGCCAGCTTATAAAGTTTACCGAAGCGTTACCCCAGCTTGGGACAATACCCCGAGAAAAGGAGAAAACGGAATTGTGGCATTGGGCAGTAGCCCAGAATTATATGAAAACTGGTTAAAAGAAACAATAACCGCTTTTAAACCCTTTTCAAAGGAAGAGAATTTTGTTTTTATAAACGCAATGAATGAATGGGCGGAAGGGAACCATTTGGAACCCTGTATTAAGTATGGAAAGGCTTATCTTGAAGCAACAGCGCGTGCCTTGAATAATCAATAGCTGCTATGTTAAAACCATTTGTTTCTGTAATAATCCCTAACTACAACCACAAGCCGTTTTTAATACAACGGTTGGACTCCGTTTTCAATCAAAGCTACCAAAATTTTGAAGTTATCCTTTTGGACGATGCCTCAACAGATGGAAGCCAAGAGCTGTTGGAATCCTATAAAGTCCACCCCAAAGTTTCTCAGTTAATTATCAATACCCAAAATTCAGGAAGTCCCTTTAAGCAATGGCAAAAAGGAATTGATCTAGCAAAAGGTGATTATATATGGATTGCTGAAAGCGATGATTATTGTGAGCTTACTTTTTTAGAAAGTCTACTGCAAAATGAGAAGGATAGCACGGGAATTTATTATTCACAAAGCATAGATGTGGATGAAAGCGGTAAGACAATCTTACATAGAATTGATTATACTAAAGAATTTAAACCGAATATCTGGAGAGATGATTTTGAAATTTCTGGGCTTGAATTTATTGAGAAATACTTATTGGTTAAAAATGTTGTGCCAAATGCCAGTGCAGTTATTTTTAAACGCAATTTAATAGATACTACTTTCTTTTCAGACAGTTTGTTACAGATGAAAATGTGTGGCGATTGGTTTTTTTGGGTAAAGCTTTGTGAAAAAGCGGATATCGCTTTTCTTTCAGCGCCCCTAAACTATTTTCGAAATCACAGTGCAATAAGCAGAAAACACAACACAGCAAATAAGAAAAAAACACGTTTGCTGGAAGAGAGTGAAATTAGATACTACGTTTTTAAAAAGCACAATCTTAACAATAAAGTACAAAGGGAAGTTTTGTTAAGGAAATGGTTTAAACTTCATGGCTACAAAGCAATTTTCGCTATGCCTTTTTATAGTTTACACCTGCCCCTTAGCAATAATTTTTCTTTACTTTTAAAATTCCTTAGCTTCAAATTGAAAAAGTAGCCCGTGTTAAACATTGCCATCTTTACACCCAGCCAAAACCCCTATTCTGAGACCTTTATTCAGGCGCATAAAAACTATTTAAAGGGAAATGTTTTTTACTATTACGGACGTAAAAACATTCAGTTGGAAGGGGTTTCCAGTTTGTCAAGCCCTTTGGAACGAAGAATTTTAAATTTGAAAAGAAGGTTTTTAAAGAAACCCTCCCGTTTCATTCAAGAAACCATTATTTTAAATTCGCTACGCAAGAATAAAATTGATATAGTTCTCGCTGAATACGGTACCCATGCTCACTTTATACTCCCTTACATTAAAAAGGCGGGCTTGCCTTTAGTGGTTCATTTTCACGGTTATGACGCCAGTGTTACAGAAGTGGTTAAAAAACACAATAACTATAAAGAGGTGTTTCAATATGCCACAAAAGTGGTTGCCGTTTCCCGAAAAATGGAGCACATGCTTTTAGAGATGGGATGTACCCGAGAGAAATTAGTTTATAATGTGTACGGGCCGCAACCTGAATTCGTAGAAGTTCAACCAAAGTTTACTAAAAAACAGTTTGTTGGTATTGGTAGATTTACGGATAAGAAAGCTCCATATTATACCATTCTTGCCTTTAAAAAAGCCATTGTAAATCATCCTGATGCAAAATTGATTATGGCTGGCGATGGCCCATTGCTAAATAGCTGTAAAAACTTGATTAAACATCTTGGTATAGAAGCGCAAGTGGAACTTCCGGGGGTTATTACTCCTGTAAGGTATCGAGAACTTTTGTCGGAATCTATAGGCTTTGTTCAACATTCCATAACTGCTGAAAATGGCGATATGGAAGGCACTCCTTTGGCTGTTCTGGAGGCAAGTGTGGCAGGAATTCCCGTAGTATCAACCAAGCATGCCGGAATACCAGACGTAATAATCCACGAGGAAACTGGTTTGTTATGCGAAGAACACGATGTTGAGGGGATGGCAATTAATATTATAGGATTGTTGGATGACGAAACACTCGCAAAAGAATTGGGACAGGCAGGTAAAAAGAATATTGTGACAAATTTTAGTATGGAACGGCATATTCAAGTTTTACAAAATACTTTGTCAGAATAGAAATATTAGTTTGAACCAACAACCAACAACCAACAACCAACAACCAACAACCAACAACCCATAACCCATAACTGACAACTGACAACTGACAACCGAGAACCGACAACCCAATTCTTTTCCTTATTTTTGAAACCAAACAAACAGCCCTGTGTCTTCTGAAACGCCATTAGTTTCCATAATTATTCCTACCTACAACCGAGCCCATTTAATAGGGGAGACCTTAGATTCTGTTTTAGCACAGACCTACCAAAATTGGGAATGTATTATTGTGGATGACGGAAGTACCGATAACACCAAAACAATTGTAGCGGAATACTCAAAAAACGATTCTCGTTTTCAATACTTTTCTAGGCCAACTAATAAAGCCAAAGGCGCTAATGCCTGTAGAAATTACGGGTTTGAAAAAAGCAAAGGCGAATATATTCAATGGTTTGATAGCGATGATTTAATGCACATTGAGAAGCTACAAATTAAAATAGGATATGCACTTGCGCAAAACGCAGCTGTAGTTGTTGATACACATAGCAAGGAAAATAAAATAGTTTTAAAGGACGCTCCAAAAGTAGAGGTTTTTGAAAGTGCTAATTTTTACATTGATTTTATCTTGGGAAAAAAGCCAGTAATAACAAATGATGTTATGGTACGACGTTTAGTAATAGGCAGCCTTCGTTATGATGAAAACCTTCACAAAGCCCAGGAGTATGAGTTTTTTACGAGATTGTTTGATCAAGAACTGAAATATTGTTTTGTGGATTTGCCACTTAGTTATTACATGGAATCCAAAGATTCCATTTCAAAAAACACCTTCAAAGGCAATTCCGCTCAAGTGGAATCTTTGATATATCTTTCTACATTATTAATAAAGAGACATCAAAACGAACCGAAAATTGTTGCCAAGGCAGAGAGACAGGGTAGAAAAACTTATAAAAATCTAGTCGGGCGCAGAAATTTCAAAATGATTTTAAAGCATTTCAATTTCTTTAGAAAAGTACACCGTAAATCAGCAGCAGTGTTTGTACTCTTTGTAATATATAATAGTATAACTGGAAAAGGATTTGATCAAATTAAACCCAAAGGCATAAATTGATTTTAAATGGGAATTTTAAAGTTCATAGTAAAGCTGTTACCCCATAAAGCTGAAATGATTTTGAGGGATTACCAAAGGCGGAAAAGAAGCGTTGAGGTTTATGATATTTCCCAGATTGAAAACCCGGTTTTTCAATCGTCAATAGCTGCTTTGGATTATTACAAGTGCATTTTTGTACATATCCCCAAGAATGCAGGGCTTTCTGTTTGCTACACGCTTTTCGGTAATACGGGAGGAAGCCACCGTAAAATTGTGGATTATCAAAAGATTTTCTCGCCAAATACTTTTAAGAGATACTATAAATTTACTTTTGTGAGAAATCCTTGGGATCGCTTAGTTTCAACTTTCTTTTTTTTAAAAAAAGGAGGATTAACAGAAAAGGACAAGATTTGGGCGGAAGCCAATTTACTAGCTTTTACAGATTTTAAAGATTTTGTAAAACAGTGGCTTAGCGAGGAAAATATCAATAATTCCCTTCATTTTCAACATCAACATGTTTTTTTGGAAGATAAAAAGGGCAATATTGCGGTTGATTTTATTGGTAGATTTGAGAATATAGATAAAGATTTTAAAACTATTACCGATACATTAAACATAAAAAGACTTTTAAAAAAAACAAACATCTCTCAACGAAAAAAGGACTACCGAGACTATTATGACGAAGAAACAAAAGAAATAGTGAGGAAGGTATATAACAAGGATATCCAATTATTTAATTATGAATTTTAAAGCATGAAGTCCATTGTCCTCATAATACCTTACCTAGGAAAGTGGCCGCTTTGGTTTGACGCGCATTTAATTTCCATTGCAAAAAATCCTTCTATAAATTGGTTGTTTATAACAGATTGTGTAATACCTAATGCGTATCCTGAGAACGTTCGTTTTGTTCCAGCTAGCTTAGAGTCTCTTAACAGCAAAATGAATGATGTGCTAGGTGTGGATGTTCCCTTATCTCCACGGAAACTCTGTGACGTAAGGCCTGCCTATGGTGAAATATTCCAAGAGTATATTTCAGACTATGATTTTTGGGGATTTTGTGATGTGGATATTATTTGGGGAAATATCAGAGCGTATGTTTCCGATGATATACTGAGCAATTACGATATTATTTCCAGTAGAAAAGAAGCCGTAGCGGGTCATTTTACCATCTTAAAAAATAATCCAGAAATAAATTCCATATACTTATCAATACCTGAATTTAAAGAAATGTTATCCTTGAGTAAATTGATGCGTATTGATGAGGAAGCATTTACAGTTCACTTAAAAAATGAAAAGAAACAGGCTAAGTTTAAAATTTGGTGGGAAGATTATTTGATGAACCACACTAATGGAAAAGCCCATCAAGAATATTGTTTGGACAAATGGCTATGGAAGGAAGGCAAGGTTCTGGAACTTAAAAACGGTAAACCGATAAATGAGGTTATGTATTTGCATTTTATCAATTGGAAGCGGACTATGAAGTATAGTGAAGTAGATTATATAGACGATCCCAAACAGTTTTATATAAGCTACAACGGGGTGCATTATAATACGCACACTGCTTTTACCAAGGCATTCAACGGAATTAAGAATTTTTTTGATGGATACTATAGAAGAGAATACAGGAGAATAAAAAAAAGGAAATTTTATAAGCTTTTAAAGCGTATTGAGAGAAAATTAAAAGCTGTATAATATGTTTATATTTACACATATCGAAAAATGTGCTGGGACCTCTTTTAATGAGATATTATCTTTAACCTATCCCCGTTACTTCCACATTACAAAAAACAGCTATGGCGGAAATGAAAAACGCAATGATTTAACCATTGATCAGTATAAAAAAATACTACGTTATTGTCCCTCAGGCATTGGGGGGCATAGTGTAAGGCCTTATCTTGAGTTTTTACCCAAATCAAAAAGAATTACTTTTTTACGAAATCCAATAGAACGTTATGTTTCTCAATTTAACCACCTAAAAGAAACTGGTTGGGTAAACGCTATTGATGATTTTTTGAATAATGAGTTTTACAACGACTTTATGACAAAAAAAATAGCTGGCATAAATGAATATGCTATTGCTAATGAGTTTTTGGTTAATTTCGATTTTGTTGGCGATGCAGATAATTATAATAAATCATTGAATTATCTTCAAGATGTTTTGGATAAAAAATTGATAGGAAAAATTCAATATAAAAATCAAAGAAAACACAATGAGGGCTATTTAAAATATTCAGATTTATCAGAAACCCAAAAATTAAAAGCTGAAGAAAATAATAAGAACGACATTAAAATTTATGAGGAGCATATCCTTAAAAGTTCTGTTCTGAAAAATTACAGTGATAATGTGACCTTACGATCACCTTCGGCAATAAGGTTAAAAATCATTAAAAAGATTGAAAAATATAAAAAGGAGAAAATTATAAACCCCATAAGATTAGCTTGATTTGAAAACCATTTCCCTTCTCCATCCCTTCTCTGCCAAAGCCATTGGCTTAAGTGAAAAAGACCTCTTTTTTTCGCATAGCAAACCCCATGAAAAAGCATTGCTAAAATTGCAGGATGACGGATATGAAGTTGCTATAGATTATTTTACGGGCAGTGTTTTCCCTTTTACCAAAAAAATCAACGGTATAAAAAAACGCTTTTGGCCCATAACCAAACCTCTTCTAAAAAAGCGACACGGCTGGCGAAAGCAATACTCACTTTTTCATTATTGGAATTCCTTTTTCAACACGCCAGACCTTACTATCATCAATATGTCTGGTCACGGTAGTCCGTATTGTTTTAAACTTGCGGATATGCTTGTTAAAAAGCAAAAGCCTTATATAGCAATGATAGGAGGTATTCATATTTCGGATGATTTGCCTGCGGCAAGATATTATAAAAATGCCCACCATATCATTGTACATACCGAAGTTCAAAAAAAGCAATTGTTGCTAAATACGGTTTTTGAAAACCTAAATATTCGTGTAATGCCATTGGGGATAGATACTTCCATTTTTATTCCCAAAGAGAAGGCTTCAAACAGCATTGAATTGCTCTTTGTCGGGCGCATTTCGCGCTTAAAACAAATAGAACTTTGCCTTGAAACACTGGCTTTGCTTATTAAAAACCAAAGTAAAAAAGTTGCTTTAACCGTTGTTGGGCCTGTAAGCGATGAACCTTATTTTTCTGAACTCAAAGCCTTGGTGGTACAATTGCAAATAACCGAACAAGTTAATTTTGTAGGTTCCGTGGAGCAAAGCCAATTAGTACCTTATTATCAAAAAGCCAACTTGCTTTTGTTGCCAAGCGCTCACGAATCTTTTGGAATGGTAATGGTGGAAGCCATGGCGTGCGGCACTCCTGTGATAGCTTTAAAAGGTTCTGGGGGACCCGATGAGATTGTTGAAAATGGTGTTAATGGAATATTGACTACTAAAGAAAAGTATGCAGAAAAGGTGTTGGAGTGTTTGCAGTCCGAAGCACTCGATTTTAATTTAAGTAAAAATGCAAGACTGTTAGTGGAACAAAAATGGAGTCTTGCCCAAACGGAAGCTGCTTTTCGAAGTTCCATCAATGAAGTTTTTCGTTAATTTGTAGGATGAAGCCAACCTGTACCGTAATTATACACACTCCACAGGAACTCAATCATTCCTCTTATATCCAAACAGGCTTGTTCGAGCTTGAAAAGATTGGGCTTATACATGTTGAGGTGCAGCTTTATATTAAGAAGAATAAAGGTACAGTGACCGTAAACAATCATGGCATTATAACAAAAACCTCGCGCCCTCATCCCAAAACCTCTTTTTACACTTTAATTGATAATTCTTCGAAGAAGAAAATAAGCTTTGCCACCGACCTATATGATTTTGCAGAGCATTTCTCAGAGGTCGCATTGAATACCTGCGATTTTTACTTTAAGCGAAGTTTTGAAAGCGGCTCTATAAATCCATTGCAGGCAAATTCAAAAGCCAAAATCCATAGATTGGGCATTACCTTTGGCACGCATTCGAAATACAAGCGCGATGCTTCTAAGTTTTTTCTGGGGCTATTTTTAAATAATTTGAGCCTTAATCTTAAAAAGGACCGTTATTTTTTTAAGCGTATTTTTAAAACCTTTAATGCCCAAAAAAAGCATTGGAAATTTATAAATACCTCAAGGAACATCTCCCGCTTTGAAAATTTTGAACAAGCCTCTGAAAATAGCATTATGTTTCAAACCCGATGTTTTCTTCACGAAAAAGATGAAGATGTAAAACAAATCCACCAGCAGCGGTACCATATAATAAAATTACTAAGGCAACACTTCCACGATATATTTATGGGTGGTTTTGTACCCTCAAAACTTGTGAAGAAAAAGTATGGTGATGCCCTAACCAACGTCCCCACAGCTCCCGAGGAATATTTGGATGCTTTAAAGAATGCAAAGATTGTTATCTATACGCGTGGCTTGGCAAACTCTCCTGCCTGGAAAATGGCAGAATACCTTTCACAGGGAAAAGTAATTATTGCAGAACCCCTCACCACAGAACTTCCCGTGCCATTAACGGAGGGAAAAGAGCTCTTGTATTTTCATAACGATACTGAACTTGTTGAAAAAATAAAGATGGTTTTGGAAGACGAAACCCTGGCTACCCATCTTTCAAAGAACGCCCGTACTTATTTTGAAACCCACGTACATCCAGTTCAAAATACAAAACGTATCTTGGAACTTATTTTAAACAAACCGCTTGTCTAATTTTGAATGTATTCCTAATCCACCATCGCTCTCCACACCATGCCAATAATTCTGGCTATGGTAGATTGATGGATTATACAAACGCCCAGGTGGTTTATGGGAATACGAAGTTTCCGTTTCGTATCGCAAAAATTTTAGCAGGTTTTCATTCCCAGAATTTAGGGAACTATAATGTTGGGAGTGTATTAAAAGCGATGGAGCTATATCAATTACTCAAAAAATACAAAGGGCAAAAGAACCTCGTCCATTTTTTAAATGGGGAAAGGGATATCCGTTATTTAAGTTTTTTTAAACGCAGCTTTCCCAACACAAAATTCTGTGCTACTTTTCACAAACCACCTGAGACTTTAAAACAGACTATCCCCAATCCAAAAGCCTTGCAAAAGTTGGATGCTGCCATAGCGGTAGGCGAAAATCAGCTAGCTTTTTTAAAGGAATGGTTGCAATTAGAAAATGTAGCCTATATACCTCATGGCGTAGATACCCAGTTTTTTGTGCCTGATATTTCAATAAAAGAAAAGAACACTTTGCTATTTGTGGGGCAGCATCTCCGCGACTTCGATACCTTCAATAAAAGTGTACCGAGACTCGCCACAACAATTGAAAATTTGCAAATTAATGTAGTTATTCACCCAGCATATCGCAGCAAAATTGAACCACATAGTTGTATCGATATTCTATCAGACGTAAATGACGAACAACTGCGAATACTTTACCAAAAGGCTAGTCTTTTGTATTTGCCTATGATGGACAGTACGGCCTGTAATTCCCTATTGGAAGCAATGGCGTGTGGTCTTCCCATCATTACAAGTAATGTTGGGGGTAATGCAGGGTATTTAAAAAACACCTCTAATGTTTTGATTGAAAATGGAAATGTTGATGGTTTTATTGATAACACTGTGGCTTTATTAATGGACGAATCTGGCTTGGCTGAAATGGGTAAATCTTCAAGAGATAAGGCGGTGGAGTTGGAGTGGATGAAAGTAACGACTGATATTAATGGGTTCTATAAAAAAATAGTTGAATAAGTATATGCCAAAAGATTTAAAAATAATAATCTTCGACGGCAGTTTTAAAACCACGCCATTTATTAATCGTTTGGCGAAAGGTTTGGTTTTAAACCATCAGATATATATTCTTGGGTTTAATGAAAAAATAGCGCAACAAGTAGCAGGAATATCTTATGTTTCCTTGGGCAGCAACCAAAGCAAGCTGAAGTTTACAGTTACTACTTTGAGCAAACTATTACAGTCGAAGAAATTCAATTTATTATTTCCTACGCTTAGAAAATTAATACAAGGGAAGCGCCAAGAATTGCAACAGCAAAACTTGAATTTATCCCTTAAAAATATTTCACCAGACCTAATCCATTTGCAATGGCCCTCTGTAATCCCTTGGTTTGAAGAAGTGCTTTTAAAACATGAAATTCCAGTAATACTGAGCCAAAGGGGGTTTCATAACAATGTTCGCCCCTTTGTTGATGAAGAAAATTTTGAATATCTAAAAAAATGGTATCCTAAAATGGCAGGTTTTCATTCTGTTTCTAAAGCAATTGTAGCTAATGGCGACAAGATTTGGAGCTCGCCAAAAAAGATAGACAAAGTAGTTTATACAGGCTTGCCTTTAGAAGAAATACCCTTTTCCGAAGTCTACAAGGTTTCAAAACCATTGAAAATGCTATCCATAGGCAGAGCACATTGGATTAAGGGCTATGATTATGCCTTGCGGGTTTGTAAAATATTGAAAGATAGAAACGTTTCTTTCGAATATACCATAATTGGAGGAGCTGGTGATGAGGAATTACAGTTTTTAGTGGCCGATCTTGGATTGCAGAATGATGTAGTCTTGGAAAAACGAAAACCACAAAAAGAAGTATTCGGTATAATGCAGGAAGCTTCGCTGCTATTGATGCCAAGCCTAGAAGAGGGTATTCCAAATGTGGTAGTAGAGGCTATGGCTATTGGTTTACCTATAATTAGCACTGATTGTGGAGGCGTTTCTGAATTAATTACAGATACTATAGAAGGTTGGCTTGTGCCTACTCGTGATCCGCAAGCAATGGCAAAAGCGGTTGAGGCTTTTGCTAATTTAGCTTTACAGAAGATTGAGGAGGTTCGTTTGGCTGCAAGGAAAAAAGTGGAAGGGCAGCATGGCGAGGAGCAGATGGTTGTTGGGATGTTGGGCTTGTATTTTGAGGTTTTAGGGGGGCAATAAACCCTCCGTCGCGCTGGAGGCGGGACACCTCCCTTTGAAAAAAAAGGGAGGAGCCTTTGATTTTTGCTAAAATCTAGATTTTTACTCAGAATAATATTAATAGTTCAAAACTAAGAGCTCCCCTCTTGAAAGAAGAGGGGTGGCAGCTACGCTGCCGGGGAGTTGGTTGAGCCTTTCCCAATTTGCATTCAAGACTTAAAATGCTCCTTAATCCCCGCCAGAACCGAAGGCAGAAAATCAAATACCATTTTATTTTCAAACCGTATAACAGTAAATCCCAATTCATTTAGCCGCTGTGTTCTTGCTTGATCGTATTCTTGTGCTTCTGGGTTAAAATGTACTTGGCCGTCAAGTTCAATTATTAATTTTTCGGAGGCACAGTAAAAATCTACAATAAAATTCTCTATGCTATGCTGGCGGGTAAATCGCTTACCTTCAAACTGTCGCGATTTGAGTTTAGACCATAAAAATGCTTCCGCAGCTGTCATACGTTCCCGCAGTTCCTTTCGGAAGGTTTTTAGGTGTTTTAGGGTATGGATTTGCTTTTTCATGGTGGTTACGTATGAAAAGTGTAGTTTAAATTTAATGAAATTTGTGATAAGTGGCAAGAAACCCTCTGTCCGCTAGCGGACATCTCCCTTTTGAAAAGGGAGAAGCCTTTCTTGCTAAAATCAAGATTTTACCAAATTAAATTGTTTAGTACTAAACAAAGGCTCCCCTCTTGAAAAGAAGAGGGGTGGCAGCTATGCTGCCGGGGAGTTTTTTGATCCCTTCAACCAAAATATTTAATTACTTTTACACACTACACAAAAAACAACCCGTGCCCACAATAAAAACCCCAATAATACCAACCCATCAACAATTCGCAAAGGCCAATGCCCGGCACGAAATGGACAAAAAAGCCATCTGCATTTTTACTGCTACGGGTTTCTTTTTGGATACCGATACGTATTGGAAGGATAAAAAGGTACTGCCCGCGGCTTCCGAAAATACTATTGACGACAATGGCTTTTTAATTGAAAGCAAACCGTGGTTTCAATGGCATTACAGTCCGAGGAATATTAGTTTTGATACGGCACTGGAAGAGTTCACCTCTTTGTTTGAAAAAATTACTACAGAACAATTGCAAGGCAAAAAAATAATCCTACCACTTTCTGGTGGGTTAGACAGCCGAACCCAAGCAGTGGCACTTGCCAAAATGAAGAATCCCGTTACAGCTTATAGCTATTCCTTTAAAGGGGGTTTTTCAGAAAGTGAAATCGGGAAGAAAATTGCAAATGTATGTGGATTTGACTTTAAGGAATATACTATTGAATCAGGATATCTCTGGCCAAAATTAGAGGAGCTAGCTTCCATAAACCAATGTTACTCAGATTTTACCCATCCGCGCCAAATGGCAATTATTGAAGAATTAAGAAATATGGAAGGTGTCTTTTCATTGGGTCACTGGGGAGATGTGTTGTTTGATCGTGGAACCCCAGAAGGAACTACGGAAGAGCAACTTCTGGAAATGCTTTTAAAAAAAATTGTCAAAAAAGGGGGAATGGAACTCGCCAATGCCCTTTGGCAGGAATGGGATTTGGATGGCGATTTTGAAAGCTATTTGCGTGAAAGAATTACTGCCTTGCTCAATAGCATTGCTATAGAAAATCCAAGTGCCAAACTTCGCGCCTTTAAAAGCCTGTATTGGGCGCCGCGATGGACCTCGGTAAATCTTTCCATTTTTGAGGCCGCGCACCCTATAAACTTGCCCTATTATGACGATAGAATGTGTGAGTTTATCTGTACAGTTCCAGAGGAATATTTGGCAGATAGAAAGTTACAGATAGCCTATATAAAGCAACAAAATCCTGACTTAGCCAAAATAACCTGGCAGAATCATAGGCCGTATAATTTATATACTTTTGAAAAGAATATTTCACCAAATAATTTACCATATCGAATAGGAAATAAATTAAAAAGGGAGTTGAAAAATAAAATTGGCAAACCTTACATCCAGCGCAATTGGGAACTGCAGTTTTTAGGGATGGAAAACGATGAAAAGTTACAGCATTGGCTTTTTTCAGAAAACTTGCATCCCTTTATTTCTAAACCTTTATTGGCGAAGTTTTATAACAACTTTAAAACTGTGGATGCCGTTAAATATTCACACCCCTTGAGTATGTTACTTACTTTGGCAACATGGAATAAAAGCAGTTGAAATGGATAGGAGGATAAAAATTTTATATACCATCCCCAATTTCAAAACCGCGGGTAGCCAGTATGTTTTGCTTTCTTTATTTAGGAAGATCAATACAAATGTTTTTGATCCCTATATCTGCATTGAGAAATTTCCAGAAACTGTTCCGGCTGATATTTCAGAAAAAAAAAGACTTCAGTTTGAATGGAAAGGAGATAAGCTTAAAGATATTTTAAATTTCAGAAGATTTTTAAAGGTTCATAAAATTGAATTACTGCATTCCTGGGACTATAAATCAAACTATAAAGAAGCATTGGCCTGCAGGCTTGCTGGTGTTAAATACATATATACCAAAAAGAACAATGCGTGGTCTAAAAAGTGGCAATTAAAAAGTTGGCTGTCCAATCATATTGTTTATGACAACCCCGAGATGAAAGCTAGGTTTTTTAAGGCGTCTATTTTTAAAAATAAGATTTCCTCTATCCCGCATGGAGTTGATACCGATGTTTTTAAACCAATGGAAAAATTGGATCATAAAAATTTTAATACTGGTTGTATTGGAAATATAGGCGAAAACAAAAATCAACTGTTTGTTATTAAAATATTAAACGAACTCCCCGAGCAAATAATATTACATTTATACGGGAATGAAGACCCAAAGTACAGAGCGATTCTTAACCGTTATATAGAAGACAATGGCTTGGAAAACCGAGTACATTTTCACGGATTTATTGAAAACAAAAATATTCCAAGTGTCTTGAGGAGTTTAGATTTATTTATACTTTCTTCAATAAACGAAGGCCTGCCTGTTTCTATTTTGGAAGCTATGGCTTGCGGTGTTCCAGTTCTGAGTTCAGACTCTGGCGGTGGGGCAAGATATTTATTGGAGGCAGCAGGTATTTTTAGTTTAGAAAATCCAAACGAGCTTATTCAAAAAATTCTGAAAATCTATTATATGGATGAAAGCGGAAGAATAGCTTTGAGTAAAAAAGGAATTCAGAATATATATGAGAAGCATACATTGCAAACCGAAGTTAATAGCTATCAAGATTTATACATAAAATTGTTTTCAAAAAACCACTAAAATGCGAATAGGCATAGTCCTTTCCAATACCCCCAGCTACTCTGAAACCTTTTTCAATTCCAAGATAAAAGGGTTGCAGGAGAATGGCAGGGAAGTGCGTTTATACTGCCAATCAAAAAAAGCCGACTTCGAGTTATGTCCAGTTATTGAAAGCCCCAAAGTAACTCACAACCCACTTTTGCAAACTTTTTATTTTCTTAAGGAATTCTTGCTTTTGTTACCACATTTTCCGGTCGTGCTTCGCTATATACAACTTGAGCGAAATGAGGGCACTGGAATGTTTCAGATTTTAAAAAAGTTATATCTCAATGCGCATATATTAAAAGCTAAACTAGACTGGCTACATTTTGGCTTTGCAACCCAAGCCTTGGGCAGTGAAACTGTTGCCAAAGCAATAGGGGCGAAAATGGCGGTGAGTTTTCGGGGTTTTGACATTGCTGTTTATCCGATTAAACATCCAGGCTGCTATAAAGTTCTTTGGAAGTATTTGGATAAAGTACACACCATCTCAAATGATTTATTAATCCTTGCCAAAAAACAAGGCTTACCTGAAAGTATAGCCGTCGAAAAAATTACTCCGGCTATTGATGTTAACTTATTTCAATCTACACCCACTGATTTTCAGAAAACAGAGAATATAGTCTTTATGACTACAGGCCGCCTGCATTGGAAAAAAGGCTTTGTAGAAACTTTGGAGGCATTGGCCATATTAAAATCAGAGGGATTGGACTTCACTTATAAAATTATAGGGGAGGGGATTGATTATGAGCGCATTGCTTTTGCAGCATATAAACTGGGTTTAAAAGACAATGTAGTGTTCTTGGGAAAATTGCCCCATGCCGAAGTAAAGAAACAATTGGAAAGCGCTACAATATATCTGCAATACAGTATTCAAGAAGGTTTTTGCAATGCAGTACTAGAGGCCCAAGCAATGGGCAAATTGTGTATAGTAAGTAATGCAGAGGGCTTGTCTGAAAATGTATTAGATGTAGAAACAGGGTGGGTGGTGCCAAAATATTCTCCTGAAAAATTAGCGAATAAAATTAAGGGTGTTATAAGTTTACCGCAAGAACAAAGACTTATAATCACACAAAACGCACAAAAGAGAATAAAAAATGAGTTCAATATTGAAAAGCAACAGAGAGCGTTTATTAATTTTTATAAAACAAAAAGTCCCCTTTGAAGAATTTAGGAGATCAGCAGTGAGTCAATAACAAAGTAACCCACAGATGAATATTCATAAAAAAATAATACGAAGGTTTAAACAGTTTAAAGGACATCCTTTAACCAAAGAGAATCCTTATGGTGCTTTGTGGAGATATATAGCTTTTAATGTAAAGAATAGGTTTATCAAAGAGCAAACGGTTGATTGGGTAGGAGGGCTTAAGTTCTATGCACGCAAAGGTGATGCAGGCTTGGTAGGAAATATCTATTACGGGGTTTATGAATTTGAAGAGTCTATATTCTTGCTTCATTTTTTACAAGAAGGAGATGTTTTCTTGGATGTTGGTGCTAATTTGGGACATTATTCATTATTGTTGTCTGGCATAAAGAAATGTAAAAGTATAGCTGTGGAGCCTGTTCCTGCAACTTACAATCAATTACTTAGAAATATTGAATTAAACAAATTGGAAGGTCTCATTGAATTGCACAATTTGGGGGTTGCTGAAAAAGAAGGTCGGCTTAATTTTTCAACAGACCGTAATACTATGGATAGAATTGTTGCCGATACTTATAAAAATTCGGTTCAGGTTTCCGTTTCTACAATAGACACCATTGTCAATAAAAATGCTCCTCTTGCCCTTAAAATAGATGTGGAAGGCTATGAGTATTTTGCACTGCAAGGAGCAGCACACTTACTTGAATCCCCCAATTTAAAAGTAGTGATTATAGAGCTTAATGGCTCAGGAAGAAAATATGGAATAGAAGATGAAAAAGTGTTTCAAATACTTTTAAATAAAGGGTTTAAGCCTGTGGAATACGACTTTAAACAACGTAAATTAATTGAATTGAAAAATTTCAACACACATAAATTCAATACAGTTTTTGTTAGGGATTTGGAATTTGTTGCAAAACGTGTATTAAAAAGTGAAAAGATTAAAATCAGGAACAAAAAATTTTAATTCGGTTAATCAATCAATAGTATAAAGCATTAACCACAGAGAACGCCAAGGAGGCATAAAGCGCACAAAGAAATTCCTCTGTTTTCTTTGTGTAAAACTTTGCGAACTTTGTGATTAAAAAGAAACAAAGGATTCTAATATTGAAGAAGAAACATTGAAACTATACTACCCAAAATCGCATTATAGCAAAGACCATCGCGGGCTACTCTTTCCTCTGTTAAAACCATTTATAAAGACAGAAGGTTTTACAGATGCGCAACGCATTGCTTCTTATGGAGTTTCTGAAAAGGATTTTGAATTTACTGAGGTTTTGGAAGATGCCGATTTTGTGTTATTAACGATGGCCTGGAATTACTATATCAGTTCAAAACAAGAAGGCATTTCTATCAATTTTGTAAAAAAATGCAGTGCGCTAAATAAAAAGGTCATAGCTTTTAATGCGGGCGATTTTGGCGTAAAGATTCCTTACTTCAACAATCTCATAATTATCCGCCCCAGTGGTTATAAATCAAAGTTTACGAAAAATGAGTATTCACTACCAGCTTTTATAGCAGATCCGCTACAAAAATATTATAATACAGATAAAATTTTTGAACGATCCTACCTTCCAAAACCCGTTATCGGGTTTTGTGGGCAGGCAAACGCTTCCTCTATAAATGCTGTAAAAGAAATATTTTATACAGCTTTGCGAAATTTAAAAAGCTACACGGCGAGATCTAAAAGTGAAGCACAGCAATTGATTTCCACATCCTTTTTAAGAGCTTCAGTATTAAACACCCTACAAAAATCAGAAGCGGTAAACACTAACTTTATATTTAGAAAAAAGTATAGGGCAGGAATCACAACCGATAAAGATACTCACAGCACGACTTTAGAATTTTATGACAATTTGCGGGATTCAGATTATGTGATTTGCGTTCGAGGCGCGGGCAATTTTTCAGTTCGATTTTATGAGGCTTTGGCAATGGGTAGAATCCCCGTTTTTATAAATACTGATTGTTCGCTCCCTTTCAACGATCAGATTGATTGGAGAAAGCACATAGTTTGGGTTGAATATAAGGAACGAAATAATGTCGCTAAAAAAGTAAAAGACTTTCACACTGTATTATCAACAGAGGATTTTATAGATTTACAACTGACAAATCGAAACCTTTGGAAGAATGTGTTGACTTTGGAAGGTTTTTCTGAATTTTTATTTAGGATACTATCAGAGAATTATAATCCTACTCTTAAAAACTAAAATTATCAATTTTCAATATGAATATTATCATCCTTATAGGGCAACAAGTAAGGAGCGGAACTAATTTTGTTGGAGTTACACTTAGTTTGCACCCAGATGTTGTTTGTATTCCCCCTAATATTTCGCTAGGTGAATTTAATCTATTTAGGGATGCTGCTATTAAAGAACAAATCTTCGACCCGATAGTGGACAAAAGTTTTGGTTCTGGTTTAAGTAGAGAAGATTTCCCGAAATTCATGAAAGAATACGGAGCCCTTTGGGTAAAAATATTGGTTGAGAAATACAATATATCTGAAGACAAAACCATTTTTATTAAATCCCCTTTTATAAGTAATGTAAATTTGTGGCGCATGGCTTTTCCAGAGAGTCAAATTGCATTGTTGTGCCGTGATGGAAGAGATACCGTTATTTCCACTATAAAAGCTGCAAACGATAAACGTCGTTGGCACACGACTTCAATTGCGATGAAAAAAAGAATAAATTTTCACAGTGGAAGATCTTTTTTAAATTACACCAAGGGATGGAAAAATTCTGCTATAAAATATTTAGAAATAAAGGAAACTCCCCAAATTAAAAAATTCAGATATGAAGACCTTAATAATTCGGAAAAAGGAGTTGAAGCCCTATTAAATTTTTATAAATTGAATTCAGCTCCATCAATTGTAAATAAATGTATAAATGCCCCTGTAGTTGGTAGTTCATTTGGAATCCAGACAAAAAACATGGTTAAACCGAATTGGAAACCAGATGCAGATAAAGGAAAGTATGTATTTACAGGGAAATGGCACCAATGGAACTTTTTAAAAAAGAGGATATTCAAAAACACAGCTGGTGATGAATTAATCGCACTTGGCTATGAAAAAGACAAAAATTGGTAATGATGTTGTTCACATTTTTAAAATACCTTCAACCAACGCATTATTTTCAATTATTTAGAAATGACAGCACCTCTGTATTTCCAATAATCGAAAAGCTACCACAAGAAATTATAGCGCAATTGCGTCCAGAAATTAAGTTTTCAAGTGAAAAGTCAACAGCCTATGACTTGTCTTGGCAAGCCCTTCAAAAAGGATATATAGGTCCTGCCGAAACCTATACTACTTTTGATAAGTTGCCTATAGTGGACGAATATCGATTTCTGCGGAAGTATTTCCATCCAATTTGGGTTTTATTTGTTTTAATGCTTCGCATATTTTCATTTAAAAATCCTTTTCGGGAAGTTGCTTCTTGGAAAAAAAGTAGCGATGTAAAAAGAAGCGATTATATAAAACAACCTATTCACTACGGCAATTGGGCTACTTTTGAATCGGAGCTTGTTTCCGAAAAACCATTTGTGAGTATTGTCATCCCTACACTTAACCGCTATGAATATTTAAAGGATGTACTGGAAGACTTGGAAAAGCAGGAGTACCAAAATTTTGAGGTCATTATTGTAGATCAATCCAACCCTTTTCAGGAAGATTTTTATAGTGCTTTCAATTTGGATATTCAACTAGTTCAACAATCGGAGCGTGCGCTATGGTTAGCGAGAAACCACGCCATTGAAATTTCAAAAGGGGAATACATACTACTTTTTGATGACGATAGCCGTGTAGAAGCAGATTGGATTACCAATCATTTAAAATGTCTCGATTTTTTTAAGGCCGATATTTCATCTGGTGTCTCCATATCTACCGTTGGCGCTGAGGTGCCACAGAATTATTCTTTTTTTAGAATTTCAGACCAAATTGATACGGGTAATGTATTATTGAGAAAGCAAGTTTTTAGAGAAATTGGTCTCTTTGACAGACAATTTGAAAAACAGCGCATGGGCGATGGGGAATATGGACTTCGGGCTTATTTGAATGGCTATAAAAATATTTCAAACCCTCATGCGGGTAGGATACATTTAAAAGTAGGCTCAGGCGGACTTCGCGAAATGGGAAGTTGGGATGCGTTTCGTCCAAAAAAGCTGTTTGCACCACGACCCATTCCGAGTGTGCTTTATCTGTATCGTAAATATTATGGAACAAAAAGAAGCCTCTTAGCAATTTTAAAAACAGTTCCCCAATCCATAATACCATACCGTTATAAGAAAAATAAAAAAATGATGGTCTTGGGGCTTTTAATCTCGCTATTTTTGTTTCCATTCGTAGTGTTGCAGGTGTTTATATCTTGGCGAATGGCAAGTAAGAAGTTGACAGAGGGAGCGATGATTGATTGGTTGTGAGTTGTCAGTTCTCGGTTGTCTGTTACAATCTGTAATTTTTTAGTTTTGAACATTGAACATTCACCACTCGATAAACACAAAGTACACAAAGGAGTCACAAAGAGCAATAAGAAAAAACAACAAACAACCCACAACCTTGGTCCACCGAAGCTTTTTCGGCGTAGGTGGAGAAAGCTGAGAACCGAGAACTGACAACCCACAACTGACAACCGACAATCCACAATGACCAAAACCCTAATACTAGCCTCTGAATTCCCTCCCCAGCCAGGAGGTATAGGAAACCACGCCTATAATTTAGCGAGAGGTTTGCAAGCCAATGGGTTTAAAGTGAAATTACTCTGTGATACCCGTTCATTAAATGGGGAAGCAGAAAGGGTTTTTGACAAAAAGCTTTCTTTTGAAGTGGTTCGGATTCCAAGGAAGCAAATTATTCTTTTTAGTTATTTAAAACGCATCAACACTGCCTTTTCATTAACTCGGAAATCTGAAACTGTAGTATGCTCTGGTAAGTTCTCTCTTTGGGTAGGCGCATTTCTCACTTTTTTCTTTAAAAAGAAATTTATAGCAATCATTCACGGAAGTGAAGTACGGCTGCCTAATAAAATACTTCGAAAGCTCACGGATATGTCATTAAAACGCTTTCATAAAGTCATTGCGGTAAGTAATTATACAAAGTCTTTGGTTTCCCATCTCGCATTGAAAAATAGTACGGTAGTCGTCCCCAATGGTTTTGAAATGGAGATCACTACAAACCCTCTCAATAAAAATGAGCCAGTGCCAGTCTTGATAACCGTGGGCAACCTTACCCAACGAAAAGGGCAGCATAATGTCATTAATGCCTTACCGGTTCTTTTAAAAAAATATCCCGACCTTAAATACCATATGGTTGGCATCCCAACTGATAAAGAAAAGTTGGAAAAATTAGCTTTAGATTTAAGGGTTGAAAATTCCGTGGTTTTCTTCGGAAAAGTTTCAGAAGAAGAGAAAATAGAACTGCTCCAACAAGCCGACGTCTTCGTAATGTTAAGTGAAACTACCCAAACAGGAGATGCTGAAGGATTTGGGATTGCTATTTTAGAGGCTAACGCGTTGGGAATTCCCGCAATTGGTGCTTTAGGCTGCGGAATAGAAGATGCTATAAAAGACGGAACTTCAGGAAAGCTCATAAACAATAAAGATCCGAAGCAATTTGAATCTGCCTTGGAAGAAATATTAAACCATTATGAAACCTATTCTAAAGGAGCAAAAAAATGGTCACATGACTTTACTTGGGAGAAAGTGATAGGTTTATATTTGAATGTTTTGAGATAAAAGAATAACAAAAATCAAAAAAGCCTAAATGGCATTATAATAATTTATTAAAATAAACGATTCAAGACTCACGACTCACAAAAACAATGAAACTCGCCATCATCTCCCATACCGAACACTACAAACAGCCCGATGGTACAATCGTAGGTTGGGGATCGACAATCAGTGAGCTCAACCATTTGGCGCAGGATTTTGACGAAATATACCACATCGCTTTTTTGCATCCCGGCTCGCCACCGCTCAGCTCCTTGCCCTATACGTCTTCCAACATAAAGTTTATTCCTTTAAAACCAGTTGGCGGCAAGGATATAGACGAAAAGCTAAAAGTTGTTTTGAATATTCCTAAAATAATAGCTACAACCAAAAAAGTATTAAAACAAGTTGATGTCTTCCAATTGAGGGCCCCCACAGGAATAGGCATTTTTTTAATTCCTTATCTTACGCTTTTCAGCAATAAAAAAGGGTGGTATAAATATGCAGGCAATTGGAACCAGGAAAACCCTCCTTTGGGTTATGCACTGCAACGCTGGATGTTGAAAAATCAAAAACGAAAAGTAACCATCAATGGTCGCTGGCCTGAGCAATCTAGCCATTGTTTAACTTTTGAAAATCCATGTCTTACTGAAATAGAACGAGAAGAAGGCCAGCAAATAACTCAAAAAAAATCCTTTGAATCACCTTTTACGTTTTGTTTTGTTGGTAGGTTAGAAGATGCCAAAGGCGTACAGCGCATTATTGATGCTTTTGGAAATTTAAATTCTTTGGAAAAGGTAAATACTATTCATTTTATTGGAGATGGGGAAAAGATGGATTACTATCAAAAGCAATGTGAAAAATTAAAACTATCAGCCGTGTTTCATGGCTTTTTAGAGCGCCCACAGGTTTTTGAGATTTATAAAAAATCGCAGTTCATTTTGTTGCCAAGTGATTCCGAGGGCTTTCCAAAAGTAATAGCAGAGGCTATGAATTATGGCTGTATTCCAATTGTATCTGATGTTTCCAGCATTGGGCAGTATGTGAACGATGATAACGGATTTCTTTTAAACCCTATTAATGAGCAACGGTTGCAGGAATTGCTGCAAGAAGCTTTTTCAAAAAAAACAGATGAACTAACAAAAATGGCATCCTATTGCTATCTTGTGGCTTCAAAGTTTACGTTTGCTATATACAGATATAAAATACAAGAGGAAATTATAAAATCTTAAAAATACTTATAACGATTACACCTTCAATATTCCAAAATATTAAACCCCTTAGAGCCATAATCTTTCATGTTGTGATTGGTTTGTTGGCCTATACAAATCGATCCTTAATGTTTTGGTACATGTTGGGTATTTTCGTGTATTTTATTTATAAAATTATCGTTTCGAAGGATAGAGCAAAATATGTGCTCCTTGCAACTGCATACATTACTGGAGTTGAGGTTTTTCTAAGAATGACCAAAGCTTTTATTTTTTATGAAACTGGTAAGTATGCAATCATTTTCTTTATGCTATTGGGAATATTTTTTTTAGGATTTAAAAAAAATGCCTTTCCATACATAGTATACATATTACTCCTTTTACCAGCCGTTTTGATATCTTTAGATATTATTGCCTTTGATGCTAATTTTAGGAATACAGTGCTTTTTAATTTAAGTGGTCCTTTATGTTTAAGCGTTGCAGCCATATTTTGTTATAATAGAAATATTCAGTTCCAGGATTTTCTCAAGGTCCTAGATTATATTGTTTATCCTATAATCAGCATGCTGGTTTACATAACGCTATATACACCTGACGTGCAGGATGTAGTAACTGGAACGGCTTCAAATTCGGCCTTATCAGGTGGCTATGGCCCTAATCAGGTTGCAACAATAATGGGGCTGGGTATTTTTATCCTTTTTTCCCGTTTGTTAATACCCTATAAAAACATTCTTGTACACTGGACAATGATGTTTCTGATGGTAGTTATGGCCTACCGTGCACTTCTTACATTTTCTCGAGGCGGAGTTTTGGTCTCTGTAATTATCTGCGTGGCTTTTCTTTTAATAATATACTTCAATACAAGTTTAAAGGCTAAAGCAAAAATTTCTGTAAAAGTCTTAGCAATTATTGGGGTTGCACTATTAATATGGTCTTATACCATTCTGCAAACTGGCGGATTAATAGGAAATCGATATGCCAATGAAGACGCCTTAGGTAGGGAGAAAGATGATGTTACCACAGGGCGTGTGGAATTACTAGCAGTGGAACTTGATGCTTTTAAAGAAAATCCATTATTTGGTATCGGCGTTGGGCAAGGTAAATTTGAATACAGAGAAGAAATGGGAATAAAATCCGCTTCTCATAATGAAATTTCCCGTATGCTATCAGAACACGGTATGTTTGGAATATTTGCCTTATTGGTTCTTATTTTTTCACCTCTTATTACAAAAATGAAAGGAAGAAAAAATATATTTTTCTATCCTTTTCTTCTATTTTGGGGGCTTACTATAGTCCATACTTCCATGCGGATAGCCGCTCCAGCTTTTATATATGCCTTATGTTTGTTGAATATAGATTATGCACCCAAGAAAAAACCTGCTTTACATAGGAAATAAACTGGCCGTTCACGGAAAATCTCCAGCCGCCATAGACACCTTATCAGTAAAACTGGACGCGGAGGGATATTCTGTTATAACAGCATCTTCAAAACAGAATAAAATCTTTCGCCTGCTTGATATGGCGCTTACTACTATTCAAAAAAGAAATCGTGTTGACATTGTTTTAATTGATACCTATAGCACTCAAAATTTTTATTACGCAATTATAATTGGATTTCTATGTAGGTTTTTTAAATTACCCTATATCCCAATATTGCACGGAGGCAACTTGCCAAACCGACTGAAAAACAGCAAAAGTTTTAGCAATACACTTTTTGGAAAAGCCTATACTAATGTGGCACCATCAAAATATATGATGCAACAATTTCAGGAAGCAGGTTTTTACAATATAACTTATATCCCCAATACCATAGAAATAGTAAATTACCCATTTCATCAAAAGAATTCTGTATCGGCAAAACTACTTTGGGTTCGTTCCTTTTCAGAAATTTACAATCCCGCTTTAGCCATGGAAATCGTGAAAATGCTTAAGAAAAGAGATGTGAATGTTTCGCTTTGTATGGTTGGCCCCGATAAGGACGGCTCCATGGAAACCTGTAAAAAAATGGCGATAGAGTTAAACCTGCCCATAATCTTCACGGGAATGTTGCAAAAAGAAGAGTGGATTACCCTTTCCAAAAACTACGATATTTTTATAAACACCACCAATTTTGATAATATGCCAGTAAGCGTAATGGAAGCTATGGCTCTTGGATTGCCAGTAGTTTCAACTGACGTTGGCGGACTGCCTTTTATGATTGAAAATGAGACTGACGGAATATTAGTTTCTCCAAATAATCCAGAAGCTTTTGTAAATGCTATTGAATACCTTTGCGCAAATAATTTAAAAGCGCAGGAGCTTGCAAAAAATGCCCGCTTAAAAATGGAAGGTTTTGATTGGCAAATAGTAAAACATAGTTGGATTGCACTCTTAGACAATTGAAATTTAGCTAAATTTATAGTCCCAAAATTAACCTATGGCATCTAAAAACAACATACATTTTGATATTTCAGAGCGGAAAATCCTCCTTCGAATTTTGGATATTGTATGCGTATTGTCTTTACTCTATTTAGTAGGAAATATCTTTAATTTTGACTATTTCAAGATTAATTCGCAACACTGGGTGTGGTCTATAGTTCTGGCTACTTATCTTACTGTTTTTGCAACTATTTTTGAACTTTATAACCTTCAAAAAGCAAGTAAGTTTGACGTTGTTGTAAAAAACGTAATCATCACCTCTTCAGTCACAGTTCTTTTCTATCTGTTGACGCCCTTTTACACCCCTATGTTGCCTTCTAACCGTTTGCAGATAGTCTATTTTTTTCTGGCTATAAATGTAGCTATGTTAGCGTGGCGCTATGCCTATATAATACTAATTTCAGCACCTCGTTTTAATAAACGCGTACTGCTAATAGCACATTCGCAGGATGTAGATGCAATTGTTGAATCGCTTCAAAAGTCTGATCCGAACTATCGTGTAATTGGCTATTTTAATACAGGGCCAAATGACGGCACTATTGTAAATAATCTTGAAATAGATACCATTAGTATCCGCGATATTACTTTGTTGACCGAAGAGATGGCTATTTCTGAAATTGTAGTGGGGACACCACTTTCCGAAGGAATGACTGTTGAACTCAATAACCAATTGATAAAACTCCTCGAAAATGGAATTCCCATTAGAGAGTATACACAAGTTTATGAAGAATTGACATACCGAATTCCTGTACAACATGTGGAAAAAGATTTTTACCGCTATTTCCCGTTTAGCCGAAGTAACCAAAACAAGCTCTACCTTTTTTTCAACAGAATATTAGATTTGCTCTTTTCTATTATCGGTCTTGTTTTCGGACTTATTCTGTCCCCATTTTTTATCATCGGAAATCTTTTAGCTAACCAAGGTCCTTTGTTCTACAGTCAAATAAGAGTAGGTAAAAACGGAGAGCATTTTAAGATTTATAAACTCCGAAGTATGATAATTAATGCTGAAAAGCACGGAGCCCAATTTGCAAAAGCCAAAGATAGACGTGTCACAAAATTCGGAAGATTCTTAAGAAGATCCCGTTTTGATGAAATTCCACAATTCATAAATGTAATAAAAGGAGAAATGAGCGTTATTGGCCCACGCCCAGAACGCCCCGAATTTGTAGAGGGTTTAAAGGAAACAATTCCTTTTTACGAAGTACGCCACCTTGTAAAGCCCGGACTTACTGGCTGGGCACAGGTAAACGCCAAATACGGTTCTAGCGACGAGGATTCCCTTGAAAAAGTACAATATGATTTATATTATATTAAGCACCGAAGTCTCTTCCTTGATGTAACAATCATTATAAAAACATTGAGTACAATCGTTTTCTTTAGAGGACAATAGGGATAATCTTCAATTAGCAATCAGTTAAGTATTTAGTATTGAGTATTGAGAGTTGAGAGTTGAGAGTTGAGAGTTGAAAATTGAGTATTTTACATTACACTCTTGTCATTTCGGAAAAAATAAAAAGCCAAAGAATAGAAAAATGTCTATTATTTGGTTTTAGATTATCAATTATGTGTGTATCGTTATTAAAACGATTAAGTCCAAAAATCCTACCTGTCTTGTCCTAAAATAGCTATACGCAAATACTACATAGATAGGTCACGGATAAGCCATAGATAAGCCATAGATAAGTCATTAGATTGTAAGAAAACACCCCTTTTTTCCTACAAAAATAAATTCCTGATTATTTTGTGGAACATGGAGGAAATTTTTTTAATTTAAAATTTAATTCTAAAAGTATAACCATCAACCATCAACAAAAAATCACTCTTTTCTTCCAATAAAATAAAGTAAATAAACATTCCGCACCGCCAATGCAATCAACAGCGGCAACAATCCAATAGCAAAAACCTGAACGCCTGTCGTCCAATGGATTGTTAAAAGAATTAAGAGAAGCAGTAAAAGCAAAACATATCGTTTCATTTTAGGAGAGACTTTTCTTTTTGAAATCGCAATAATCAATACAACAGAGATTGGAAAGGCCCATAACAAATTGTAATTATTAGCTGTAGCTGTATGGTCTGTTGCAAACCAAAGCAATAAAAGAAATACACCAACAAGCCCCGTAAAAAAGAAAATAAATAAATCTAAATATCGGCTGCGCGAATTTCTTTTATAATCCCGATAAGTAACAAAAAGTATTAATAATCCCAATATTCCCAATACAAATAAAGGACTCAAAAAGAAATTACTTTTGTTCGGAGTGGGTGAATTATCAAAAAGAGCAGTTGTTTGTTTCACTAAACTTTCCGAAACTCCATTTCTTTTTATAATTGCATTCGCAGCTCCTTCATAAACATATTCTGGAAGAAATTGATATTCTATTGGCTTTGCTTTCCTATCTATTACGGCGCCTAGGGCAACATCTATTCCTAAACTTCCCCACGAATTTGACACTAGATTTTGCTGAATCAATTGCCTGAAAGTAAGTTCTTCTTTTATATGGCTATCCTTAAACTCCAGTTTATTGCCCAATACTTTTTGAATTACATCGCGCATTTTTGTTGCGCAGTTATCAAAAAAGAAATCGTATTTATATTTTTTGTTTTCGGGTTTTAGATTGTTCCACAGATAATCGGAAACAGCCTGTTTTTCAGAAAGGGTAAGGTTTAAGGTCTGCTCTTTCATCCAGCGGTTTTGAGCTACATAACGCGGGAAGAAAGAATCGAAATATTCTGCGTCAATTTCATATAACAGTTTCCCTTGGGCAAACTTGAGATAGAAGTTTGGCGTGTTGAAATCGTATGCGCCATAATTGAAAACTACGTCTTGTCCCGTTGCTGGATCTTGAATTCGAAAAGCGCTATGGCCAAATTTATCATAGAGCTCCGCTCCCGGACCAATAGTGATAATGCTTATTTCGGAAGTTTCAGATAAAGGAACAAATTGTGCTTTTGCAGAAACACAGATTAAAAGCAGAAATAAAAGGAAGTAGTTTTTTGACACAATATTAATAGTTTCGGGTTGTCAAATTATAGACTTTATCTAAAAATTTCCCAATCCAGTTTCAAAGAAAATACATTGGAATAAAGTGCAGCACTCTGATCGCCAATATCTGTCAATGCATAATCCACTTGAATACCCTTGTAACGGAAACCTACACCAATATTAGGCTGAAAACCTACAGAATCACTTCCGTCCAGCTGTTGGATGTTTTGAAAATTGCCTACACCACCACGAACGTAAACCATATCAATATAACCAAATTCAAGTCCCAAAGAAGGAGTAATACTTGCGAAAGAAGTAGAAATAACATCGTTGGTCTCAGCAAAACGGAAGTTTAAATCCACTTCAGCTAACAGCGAGAAGTCATAGTGATAAACAAATTTGCGCGCCATCCCCAATTGCAACTTCGGAATAGTAATTTCAGTAGTTTCAGGCAATTCTTGGTTTTGCCCTTCAACAGCACCTTGAATTTCAGCAAACTTTTCCTTGTCAATGCTCCAGGCGTTGAAAGTAGTGGTGATATCTCTTGCCATTATACCGAACATCCATTTGTCACTTCTAAATTGAATGGCAGCATCCAAACCAAAACCCCATGAAGAGGCAAATTCCCCAATAATTCGTCGGATTACCTTTGCGTTAATACCATAATTTAAACCATCCAAAGGAAGTCTGCGGGCATATGAAAATGTAACCCCATAATCTGCAGTTGAAAATTTGCTGATGCGATCGTATGAAATATTTCCTTCATCGTCGATCAATTGTGTAGTGTTCAAAATATCGTCCACTCCAAAACGTATTATGGAAAGTCCAACGGCGCTTTTATCGTCCAGCGGCATTGCGAAAGCTGCATAGTCGTAATTCGCAATATTTGCAAAATAAGACGCGTGCATCAACGAAATTTGTTTGTCTTCAAGATTTACCAATCCTGCCGGATTCCAATACCCTGAATTAACATCTCCAGAAGAAGCTACCACGGCATTGCTCATCCCGAAGGCAGCGGCATCAACACCAATATTCATAAATTCGTTGGAATATTTTCGCACGGTCTGTGCGCTCAGTGTAACTGAAACAAGGAGTAAAAGGAGTAAGAATTTCTCTTTCAAGCTTAAAATTTTGGACAAATATGGCACTATTTTACAGAATAGTAAACTTTAAATTTATGCACATATTGTGTTTGTATGCCTTTGGTCGGAAATACTTTGTTATTTTTACACAAATTTTATAATTCACCTAATAAGGACAGGAGTTTTGTCCGGTCGAGCGCAGTCGAGACCTTATCTTTTATAACATGCTAAAACAAGTACCCAACATAATAACATCCCTAAATATTCTTTGTGGCTGTGTAGCAGTTTTATTCGCCGTTTCGGGCGATTTGATTACGGCATCCTTCTTTGTTTTCCTCGGGATTTTCTTCGACTTTTTTGATGGGCTTGCCGCCCGTTTGCTGAAAGCACAAAGCGAAGTAGGGTTGCAATTGGATTCTTTAGCAGATGTTATTACCAGTGGAGTAGCGCCAGGAGTTGTAATGTTTCAATTGTTTAATTTGTCTTATTTTCATCAAATGCAAACGCTTACTGAAACATTTTCTATGGATGGATGGAATATTAGTTTTAAAAATTATTTACCTTTAATTGGTTTGCTGATTGTAATTGCTTCGGCCTATCGTTTGGCAAAATTTAATGTGGATACTAGACAAACTTCGGGTTTTATTGGGCTACCAACTCCTGCTAATACGCTTTTAATATTAAGCCTTCCACTAATTTTACAATTTCAATATTCTGAATTTGCGGAAAGTATCATTTTAAATCAGTGGTTTTTGATAGGATTTACTTTGCTTAGCTGCATATTGCTAAATGCCGAAATCCCACTTTTCGCATTAAAATTTAAAACGTGGGACTTTAAAAGCAATGCAGTGCGTTATGTATTTTTAATACTCTGCGTTGTACTTTTAGTACTGCTGAAGTTTCTGGCAATTCCTTTTATAATTCTGCTATACATATTACTTTCCCTGTTTTGGAAGATGGAGCAGAAAAAAAATTAGCCACGAATTCACGAATAATTATATAAAAACATTCGTGAATTCGTGACAAAAAAATTATTTTGATATTCCCTTTGGGGGTTGGAGGACTAAAACTCTAACTTCTTCTTCCGAAGTTCAAAATTCTGACCAAGATATACTTTACGAACCATTTCGTCTGCAGCAAGTTCTTCCGGAACTCCGTGTTTTAGGATACTTCCTTCAAACATTAAATAGGTTCTATCAGTAATTGCCAGCGTTTCTTGTACGTTGTGATCGGTGATAAGAATGCCGATATTTTTATTTTTAAGCTGCGCCACAATACGCTGAATGTCTTCAACCGCAACAGGATCAACACCAGCAAAAGGTTCGTCTAGCAAAATAAAATGTGGGTCGGTTGCCAACGCACGTGCAATCTCGGTTCTACGTCTTTCACCACCGCTTAATAGATCACCACGGCTTTTACGGATATGGCCTAAACCGAATTCTTCGATAAGCAATTCCATTTTGTCGCGTTGTTCTTTTTTAGAAAGCTTCGTAAGCTGTAAAACACTTAAAATATTATCTTCAACGCTCAATTTTCTAAAAACCGAAGCTTCCTGCGCCAAATAACCAATCCCATTCTGTGCACGTTTGTACATAGGGTACTTGGTGATTTCTGTGCCTTCCAAAAAAATATTGCCACCGTTCGGCTTTATCAATCCAACAATCATATAAAAAGAAGTGGTTTTACCCGCACCATTAGGTCCAAGCAAACCAACAATTTCACCTTGATTTACTTCCACAGTGATTCCCTTTACAACCTTTCGGCCTTTATAGGATTTCATTAAGTTTTCGGCTTTTAGTTTCATTTATGTGGATTAAATTTTTGCCACGAATTCACGAATGCTTTTTTTTCTTTTGTAGCGGCACGAATATATCAATAATTAGTGAATTCGTGGCAGTCTTCTAATTTCTACTATTTCTCCAAGGCTTCCCAATATTCAAAAGCTCTGCGCAAATGAGGAATTACAATAGTTCCGCCAATTAATAGTGAAATGCTCATAGCTTCAACCACTTCCTCTTTAGTTAAACCAAGTTTATGGCTTTCTTCTAAATGATAGCGAACGCAATCGTCACAGCGAAGCACCAAGGAATTTCCTAAACCTAAAAGCTCCTTAGTTTTCTTCGGAAGTACGCCTTCCATATAGGCGTTGGTATCTAAATTGAAAATGCGCTTTATGATCTTGTTATTGTCTTCAAGCATTTTCTCGTTCATCTTTTCACGGTAGGCATTGAATTCTTCAACTATATTGTTTTTCATAAATATTTTTAATTTTTAACGAAATAAGTGTTTTAAAAATCAACTCTATTGTCCGGTCGAGCGCAGTCGAGACCTTATTTAAATCCGAGTGATAGTTTTCGACTGCGCCCAAATTGACAGAAGATAAGTTCTGTATTTATTCTTGCCTCTTTATTTTTCTTTCCTCCCTCAATTGGTTTCTGATTACAATTTTTGAAATATAAATACTCACTTCATAAAGAATAAGTATGGGGATAGCAACTATAATTTGGCTAACAATATCTGGCGGGGTTATAACTGCCGAAAGTACCAAGACGATTATCAAAGCGAATTTTCTGTATTTTTTAAGAATTTCGGGCGTTATTAAACCAATTTTTGTGAGGATATACATTAATATAGGTAGTTCAAAAACAATACCACAAGCCAATACCGATGTTCTTACTAAGCCAATATAACTTTCCAGATCAAATTGGTTTCTAACTTCTTCACTTACTTGATAACTCCCCAAAAAGTTTATGGATAGGGGAGTGATGAGATAATACCCAAACAAAACCCCTAAAAAGAAAAGAATCGAAGCAATAAAAATAAAACCTTTACTTGAGTTGCGTTCGTTTTCTTTCAATCCTGGGCTGATGAATTTCCAAAATTCATAAAGAATATACGGGAAGGCAACTATAATCCCAGCATAGATAGACGTCCACATATGTGCCGAAAACTGTCCGGCCATTGTTCTACTTTGAATCGTAAAAGGCATTTCCTGAAAACAGAAAGTATCCATTCCCAAAAAGCGGGATATTTCGCAGAACATGGCATAAGTGGGAAAATCTGTTTTTGTGGGCCCAAAAATCAAGACATCAAAAATAAATCTTTTAAAAATAAATGCTATTACAGCCAAACCTACCACTGCAATGGTGGAGCGCACTAAATGCCAGCGCAATTCTTCCAAATGGTCCAAAAAGGACATCTCTTTTTCGGGGGAAGCTTTCTTTTTCATTAAATTATACCTTCTTTGGTAAGGTTATGAATATGTACAACGCCACTGTATTTGCCTTTGTCTTCTGCTAGAATCTGGGTGATGCCGTATTTGTCCATCATTTCCATAGCCTCTACGGCCATGGCATTGTTGGCTATTTTTTTTGGGTTGTGGCTCATAATATCTTTTGCAGTTAATCCTGCAAAACTATCAGTACGTGTTAACATGCGTCTTAAATCGCCATCAGTGATAATGCCTACAATTTCATCATTTTCAACCACAGCTGTAACGCCAAGCATTTTTTCAGAAATTTCAACAATCACTTTTTTAACATCGGTATCGGGGCTTACCTGTGGTTTTTCGTTTAAAGATGTAAGATTACTTACTCTTAAATATAACTTTTTCCCTAAAGAACCACCTGGGTGGAATTTAGCAAAATCCTTGCTAGAAAACCCGCGAAGATCTAAAAGACACATTGCCAAAGCATCGCCGATTACTAATTGTGCAGTAGTGCTGGTAGTTGGAGCAAGATTGTTTGGGCAGGCTTCTTTTTCAACATAGGCATTTAAAACGAAGTCAGCTTGTTGACCTAAAAAAGAATCACGATTCCCAGTTATGGCTATTAATTTGTTGTCAATAGCTTTAATAAGTGGAACCAATACCTTTATTTCAGGTGTATTTCCACTTTTTGAAATGCAGATAACCGTATCGTTCTCTTGAATAGTGCCCAAATCACCGTGAATGGCATCTGCGGCGTGCATAAAAATAGAAGGGGTTCCGGTAGAGTTCAAAGTAGCCACAATTTTTGTTGCAATGTTAGCGCTTTTGCCTATTCCTGTTATAATAACCCTTCCCTTTGAATGATAAATATAATCAACGGCTCCAGCAAACTCCTCATCCACTAAATGGGCAAGGTTTGCAATGGCTTTACTTTCAGTTTCTATGGTGTTTTTCGCTACGGAAATAATTCTGTCTTGCTTGTTCAAAATTTTAATGCTTTTGAATGTTTGTAACTGTTTCAGAAATTAGTATATTTAGAATAGAATTTAACTCAATTCAGTTATCTTAATATAGATACTTTTCTTTTAAGATGCAGTCAACTTAATACAGTTGCAAAATTACAATTGTTAATCTGTAAAACAATGTATTGTTGGCTAAAACTGAATTATCCCTAAAACCCATGCAGCGTGGCAGAGATTGACATATACGCAGCCCTGAAAAAATATTTTGGATTTACAAGGTTTAAAGGCCTTCAGGAAGAAGTTGTAAAAAGTATCCTCAACGGTAATAATACATTCGTGGTTATGCCCACGGGCGGTGGAAAATCACTTTGTTACCAGCTTCCGGCGCTTATGCAAGAAGGTACGGCAATAGTGGTTTCGCCACTTATTGCACTTATGAAAAACCAAGTGGATGCACTGCGTGCCCTTTCTTCGGAAGAAGGAATTGCACATGTACTGAACTCTTCCCTCAACAAAACGGAAGTTAAAAATGTAAAGAGCGATATTGCCAGCGGAATAACGAAATTGTTATACGTTGCGCCCGAATCTCTTACCAAAGAAGAATATGTAGCTTTTCTACAAACACAGAAAATTTCTTTTATGGCTATTGATGAAGCCCACTGCATCAGTGAGTGGGGGCACGATTTTAGGCCAGAATACCGAAATCTTAAAAGCATCATTCAGAGAATAGGAGATGATATTCCTATAATAGGTCTTACCGCCACAGCAACCCCAAAAGTGCAGGAGGATATTCTGAAGAACCTTAATATGCAGGATGCTAATACTTTTAAGGCTTCCTTTAACCGTCCAAATCTTTACTACGAAATAAGACCGAAAACAAAAAATGTCGATTCTGACGTTATTCGCTTTGTAAAACAAAACGAAGGAAAAACAGGTATTATTTATTGCTTAAGCCGAAAAAGAGTAGAAGAGCTCGCGCAAGCATTGCAAGTAAACGGAATAAAAGCAGTTCCCTATCATGCAGGTCTCGATGGAAAAACACGTGTGAAACATCAAGATATGTTTTTGATGGAAGATGTGGATGTGGTTGTTGCAACTATTGCCTTCGGAATGGGAATTGATAAACCAGACGTTCGTTTTGTTATTCATAATGACATTCCAAAAAGTATTGAAAGCTATTATCAAGAAACCGGACGAGCTGGAAGAGATGGTGGGGAAGGCCATTGCCTAGCTTTTTACAGCTACAAAGACATTGAAAAACTCGAGAAATTTATGAGTGGAAAACCTGTGGCCGAACAGGAAATTGGGCATGCACTTTTACAGGAAGTAGTGGGTTTTGCTGAAACCTCTATGTCGCGAAGAAAATTTATTCTTCACTATTTTGGGGAAGAATTTGACAATGAAACTGGTGATGGCGGAATGATGGACGACAATATGCGTTATCCAAAAAAGAAACACGAAGCCAAAGACGATGCAAAACAAGTTTTGGAAGTCGTTTCAAAAACTAACGAACAATACAAAAGCAAGGAAGTTGTAAATGTTCTGATTGGGAAAGTAAACGCCCTTATCAAATCACACAGAACCGATGCACAAGAATATTTCGGCTCTGGTGCAGATCACGATGCTCCCTACTGGATGGCATTGCTTCGGCAACTTTTGGTGGCGGGATATTTGAAAAAAGATATTGAAACCTACGGGGTTATCCATTTAACCGATTCTGGGAAGAAATTCATAAAATCGCCAACTTCTTTTATGATGACCGAAGATCATTCATTTAAAGATGCCAATGACGACGTTATTGTTGCGGCCAATAAAGGTGGTGATGTTGCAGACGAAAATCTTTTCAAACTCTTGAAATCGGAACTTAAAAAAGTGGCGCACGATTTAGATTTGCCACCTTTTGTAATTTTTCAAGAGCCTTCCTTGGAAGATATGGCTCTCAAATACCCGATGACAATGGATGAACTTGCAAACGTTCATGGAGTGGGTGAAGGAAAGGCTAAAAAATACGGTAAGTCTTTCTTGAAATTAATTCAAAATTACGTTGAAGAAAACGATATAATTCGGCCAGATGATTTCATTGTAAAATCCACAGGAACTAACAGTTCCCTAAAATTATATATTATTCAAAATGTGGATCGTAAATTATCCCTGCCAGACATAGCTAATGCCAAAGGTCTTGATATGCCCGAATTTATAAAGGAAATGGAAGCCATCGTTTATAGCGGCACCAAGCTTAATATAAATTATTGGATAGATGAGGTTTTGGACGAAGACCAACAAGAAGAAATTCACGACTATTTTCTAGAAGCCAAATCCGACAAAATAGAGGAGGCTATGGAAGAATTTGACGGCGATTATGATGAGGAAGAATTGCGTTTATACCGAATCAAGTTTATTAGCGAAGTGGGAAATTGACATATTGTAAAAAAGCACTGCGAAGTTATGAAAGGCAGTGCATCACTATATTCTTGTACTTTACGATTTTTCTTCTTTGTTAAAATACACCAGATAATAATACATCTGCTTTTCCTCATCCCAACCTTTTTCAACAAATTTTTCCGCACTTTCGGGATTGATGAAATCCAACCTTATCTGAATATTTGTATCGAGATTGATAACGTTTTTTATTTTCTTTCTAGCGGCCGTAACGGCTGTATTTGCAATGGGAAAAGTGGTTAGATCCTCAATACTGTATTTTGGTCCTTTTTCACTTTTGTAATGACGAAACTCCGGCAATAAATCTGGATTGTCAATCACTTCATTCATAAAAGCGGTTTCTTCAAAATTATCATTTTTGGCAAAATGATTTACAGCACGGTTCATAAACATCACTTCCTGCTTTTTATCTTCAGCAGGCAAAACCACATCTTTTGCAAAATCCTGACAAAATTTTAAATACTTTTTTGTATAGAAATTATCGTCCGCAAATGCTTCTACGCCAAGGAAACTTTCCAGCCAATAGCGCGCGTCATAACGATTGCTATCTACCGAAAGAATTTTATAGCCTTCTTCTTTTTTTGAATTGAAAATAATACAACCTTTGTCTAATTTACTAAGGCTCACCCCATGTTGCAACATCGCATCTAACTGATTTCCATCTTCAGAAAATTGAAGAAAATCCTGTTTCAATTCACTTTTGAAAATACCGATAGCGTCCATTTTCACGTTGTCTAATTGTACATTTTCAAGATAGGCAACATAAACTTCACCACTTTTTATGTGTGGATGTTCGGATTGATTGTAAAGATAGCTTGCAATTTTTCTGCTCTCTTCGTGGATATTTTGTGGATTGTCAAAAATTTTAGAAGCGCTATTGAAAAGCTCGTGAAATTCTAAATCTGCTTCGTTTGAAAATTGAAAGTAGTTTTCTTCTTTATCGCGAAATGGTTTTAGAAAAAATTCCTTTAATAATGGAGTGATTTCATCGTCCATTTTATAAGGTTCCGCAGAAAGAAAAATTGCTTCATTTCGGCTTTTATTACCCACTCTGTGTATGGAAAGGGATGCAATGTGGGTAGAGAAAAGGTTGATCATTTTTTAATTGTGAATATGTGAGTATGTGAATATGTGAATATGTTTTATTTAAGAGTCCAACAACCATGAACCATGAACCATCAACTCTCAACTAGTTTAATTCCAGTTTTCGTCAAAATCGAGGTTGTCGTAATCTTCTGGGTCTAGGTCGAATTCCTCGTCGAAATCATCGTCTTCAATTTCTTCAGCAATGAATTCTTTTTCTGGTGCTTCCTCTGGAATTTCTCCGTGGGAGTACATTAAATTTGGATAAATCTGCCCAGTTTCGGTTTCAGCTATATCTGCAAGTTCCACCATAAATGTCCACATATTTAAAAAATCATAAACATACAGCATACGGGTCTTTTCTTTGTCAACAACATCTTCCAAAAAAGTTTCACCCATTATACGAAGGCCGCCAGGTTCATCACTTACGTCAAAAAGTGAGATTTCCTCGCCTTCTTCCCATAAATCGTTACTGGTGTAAAAGGAAGCCATCTCCTGTCCATCAAACCCAAAGGATTGTGTGATGGCATTGTGAAAATCTTCCAAAGTGTTCGAAGCTTCTATTTCGATGTCGCGGAAAACGTCTTCGTCTGTGTCGAGGATTATTCTGAAACGGTAAATCATTTTAAATAAATTTAGAGTGCAAAGTTACAATTTTATACCTCTTTTTAAGTCTTGAATTTTTTGTTTTTTCGTAGTTATTTACTGAATCTGTGTAAAACAAAAGTCATTGAAGCAAGCAGAAAAAAAGCGGTTACTTGATGCAAAACACCTAAAACTACGGGCACTTGCAGAATAAGCGTGAAAACGCCCAAAATGAATTGTACTAAAACTAAAAGAAATAGCATATTTATTCCGTTTTTCTGGGGAAGGGTGAGCTGCACTTTTCTGGTTTCATACCATATAAAGAAAATCATTCCCACCACGGCATATGCCATATACCTATGTATAAACTGCACGCCGCTTTTGCCTTCCACAAAATTTTTCCAAAGAGGAACTTGTTCTGTATAAACGGTTTCGTGAATTAATTTCCCTTCATTCATCAATGGCCAATGGTTGTGAATCCATCCCGCATCGAGCCCTGCAACGAATGCGCCCCAAATAATCTGGATGAGCAGGATTGCCAATCCTAAACGAATAATGTTGCGGATGTGCTTATTGATTTCTTTTTTAACTGGATACCATAAATCCAGCGCTACCCAAAAGGTATATGCGAAAGTTATAAAAGCAGTAGTCAAGTGCATTGCCAATCGATAATGGCTAACATCAGGTCTGTCTACTAAACCGCTTTTTACCATATACCAACCCAGAAATCCTTGGAAAGCGCCTAAGCACATTAAAATAAACGCTTTTTTGATAGTTGGTTTGGTGAACTGTTTTTTCAACAGAAAATAGAAAAAAGGAATAATGAAGACTACGCCCAATAGTCGGCCAAGTAAGCGGTGAAGCCATTCCCAGAAATAAATATCCTTGAAATCCTGCATACTGAAGTGATTGTTCAGTTTTTGGTATTCTGGAAATTGTTTGTAATGGTCAAATTCTGCAATCCACTGTGTTTCGTTTAATGGAGGGAGCGTACCAGAAATAAGTTTATAGCTTGAAATGGAAAGGCCGGAGTGTGTAAGTCTCGTGATTCCTCCAACTACCACCATTACAAAAATCAGGAAACATCCTGTTAGGAGCCAGTAGATTACTTTTTTATTGTCTTTGTTTGCCACGAATTCACGAATTATTATATGATACTATTTTTATATTTTAAAGTTCAACCCTTCGACTGCGCTCAGGGTGACAGATTTTAATGATCAGCAATCGTCAATCCAATTTCCGCTCCTTTTTTGAGCATAAATTCCTTTGCGGCTTCGTATTCATTGGGAATTTCACCTTCTAGAATTGCCTCTTTTATGGCGTCTTTTATAATCCCTATTTCTCTTGAAGGTTTCATATTGAAAGTTTTCATAATTTCCTCACCTGTAACGGGTGGTTGAAAATTTCTGACTTGATCGCGTTCTTCCACTTCCACGATTTTATCGCGCACCAACTGAAAATTTGCGTGGTATTTCTTAAATTTATTAGGGTTTTTTGTAGTGATATCCGCTTCGCAAAGCGTCATTAGATCTTCCACATTTTCACCTGCATCAAAAATCAAACGGCGCACAGCGCTGTCTGTAACTTCACTAGCCAAAACGATAGGGCGGGAGCTCATCAGAACCATTTTCTGGACGAACTTCATCTTTTCGTTCAACGGCATTTTTAAACGTTTGAAAAGTTTATAGACCATTTTTGCGCCTACAAATTCGTGGGCGTGAAAAGTCCAACCAAGTTTTTTATCAAATCGTTTTGTTGGCGCTTTCCCAATATCGTGCAACAATGCAGCCCATCGTAACCAAAGATCATCCGTCGCTTGTGAAATATTATCAACCACCTCCAGCGTGTGCCAAAAATTGTCTTTGTGGGTTTGACCTTCTTTTTCATCAATGCCCTGCAACGCCAATAATTCTGGTAGAATAAAAGCTAATAAGCCAGTCTTATGTAAAAGAGCAAATCCTTTTGAAGGTACTTCAGAAAGCAAAATTTTATTCAGCTCGTCTACAATCCGTTCTTGCGAAATAATTTTTATACGTTCCGCATTTCGGCTAATTGATTCTAACGATTTTTTTTCAATAACAAAATTCAGTTGGGTTGCGAAACGAATGGCACGAAGCATGCGCAATGGGTCGTCACTATAAGTAATATCTGGGTCTAAAGGAGTTCTTATTATTTTTTTATTAAGATCTTCAATTCCGTTAAATGGATCGAGAAGTTCTCCAAAATTTTCATCGCTAAGACTGAGCGCCAAAGCATTTATTGTAAAATCCCTACGGTTTTGGTCGTCTTCCAAAGTCCCGTTTTCTACAGCAGGATTTCTACTTTCTTCCGAATAAGATTCTTTACGTGCACCAACAAATTCAAGTTCAATACCACCACTTTTCAGCATTGCGGTGCCGTATGTTTTGAAGACAGAAACTTTTGGTTTTCCCGGCAACAATTTTGAAACTTCTTCAGCCAACTCAATTCCACTTCCCACGGCAACAATATCAATATCTTTAGCTTCCCCGCGTTTCAGAAGAAAATCACGAACAAATCCTCCAATTACATAGCTTTCCAAGTTGAGATTTTTGGAAGCTTTTGATATTGTTCTAAAGATGGGATTTTTTAAAGCTGATATGTAGGTTTGTCTCGTCATTTATTCTTAATCTCGAAATCATAAAATCATTCGGTAAAATATTTCGCTTAAAGCTTATTGCATAAAGCCTATTGCCGTATAACTTTCACCGAACCATCATTTTTCAACTTGATAATTGCCGAGGGTTTTCCTGATTTGCTATTGTGCTGCAAATTTACAACATAGTCTACGCCTTCCAAAATTAAAGGGTCTATTTCGGCATAACTTTGCGGTGTTTTTCCTCCGGAAATATTTGCTGAGGTGGAAACCAACGGTCTGCGAAATCTCTGTATCAATTTTTTGCAGAATTCATCCTTCGTTACCCTGATAGCAAGCGAATTATCTTCCGCAATAATATTTTCTGCCACGCGTATTGGGTCGTCATAGATTATTGTAGTTGGCTTTTTTGCATATTTTAAAATATCATAAGCTACTTCTGGTACGTTTTCAACGTATTCATTCAGCATCCTAAAATCATTCACCAAACAAATCAATGATTTTTCGTCACTTCTTTGTTTCAACTTAAAAACTTTGTCTACGGCATCTGGGTTGGTGGCATCGCAGCCTATTCCCCAAACGGTATCGGTTGGGTAAAGAATAATACCTCCTCTTTTTAGAACCGTTATTGCATTTTCAATTTCTTCTTTCATGGTAACAAAGTTTTTATTTGATTCTTTTCTGGTTGGAAGGTTGGGTTTTGCATATTCAAAGTTTCACCTGCCATCACTTTTTTGTATAGGTTTAAATATTTCAGAGTCATTTTTTCAGAATTGAAATGCTCCTTTGCATAATTATGGCAACGTTTGGGGTTATAATTGAAATTCCGAAGCGCTTCAGCCAATTCATTGGAATCATTAGAAACCATTCCCACCTCTGAACTTATAAGTTCTGGGAGAGAGCCATTTGTTGTACAGAATACAGCGCAACCTGCATAAAGACTTTCAATAACAACAAGACCAAATGGCTCGTGCCATTCAACTGGAAAAACCAACGCTTTCGATTTCTCCATGATTTTTATTTTTTCAGTGTCGTCCAACATTCCCAGAAATTGAATTTTCGGGTTGAAAATATACGGAAGACCGCGGGTTAAATTTCTAGTTGTCCATCGTTCTCCACCCATTATTATTAGTTTTCCTTTGGCTTTTAAAACAATTCTGGTAGCGCCGAAAACATTTTTAACCCTCCACGAAGCCTTTCCCAAAAAATGAAAATACGTTCGTGGTTCTTCTAAATTGAGAGTTCCATAATCCTCCCAATACAATCCATTGTGCACAAATACATCAGAATTATAACGTTCCGCTTGGTTTCTAGAAATAAAAACGGTGTTTTTATCTATGAGCTCTTCCGGACTTGGATTGCCATGCATTGTTATAATGTATGGCTTATTTATGGAATGTTCGGGTCGATAATTAAAATGCACAACATCAACATCTTCGGGTATCTGTTGGTTTAAGTTTTTGGTTTGGTCCAGTTTTATGCTTTCCGCAAAATCACCCGTAAAGCCATCGGGTACTAAAAAGGTTACTTTGTGTCCCAGTTCTTTAAGGCATTTGCCAAGTCCCCAAATAACACGTTCGGTTCCGCCGTATTTTTGTGCAGGGACAGGACCCGAACGATCGACAATCAATACATGCATCAGAAATCTTTGCCGATAAAATTACTATATATTTGTGAGAATAACCATTATTTTAGAGGGATGAAAGTAATACATATTAACGGATCTGGAAGTTGGGGCGGTAATGAACAGCAATTGGCAGACCTTATTCCCGAACTCGAAAAACTGGGTGTGCGTAATCTAGTAATGGGAAGACCACAAGCTCCGCTGCAAAAATATTGTATAGAAAAAAATATTCCTTTTATTGAAGCCAAAGATGGAAAACTAAGCAGAAAAGCGAATTATCGGTTTTTGAAAGAGGTTGTAAAATCTGAGAAGCCAGACGTTTTGCATTTGCATTCCAGCGATTCGGTTACAGTTTTTACTATTTCTGATATGTTATATCGTTTGAAAACTCCAACGGTATTTTCAAAAAAAGGAATGGGAAGAAGCATGAGCCTGTTGAGTATTTTTAAGTATAACTATAAAAATATAGACTGTATAATATGTGTTTCTGACGCAGTAAAGGTTTTTATGGAAAACGAGGTAATGAAAAGAAAAAACCGCAAAAAACTCGTAGTAATTTATGACGGAATCAACGTTGAAAGACTAAAACCTGTTCGCCACGAAAATTTGAAAACACTTTTCAATATTGCGCCTAATAAAATTTTGATTGGTAATATAGCAAACCACGCCTCGGCCAAAGATTTGCCAACACTTCTTAAAACGATGCATCATTTAGTTTACAATCTTGAAATGAAAAATGTGCATTTAGTTCAAATAGGTGAATTCAGTGGAATGACCGAAGAATTAAAAGCACTTCAGCAAGAATTAAATCTTGATGACTTTGTAACTTTTACTGATTTCCAAAGCCATGCAACGGATTTTTTGTCACAATTTGAAGTATATGTTATGAGTTCTGAACGAGAGGGATTGCCACTAACTATTTACGAAGCCTTTTATAAAAATGTTCCAGTTGCAAGTACCAAAGCCGGTGGAATTCCTGAAATTATTTCAGACGGTGAAAATGGTTTTTTAGCGGAAGTTGGCGATTATAAAACCTTGGCTGAAAAGATAAAATTGATTTTAAATAGTACAGATATCCAAACAAAGTTCCGTGAAAAATCCTATAAATTGTTTATGGAAAAATTTAGTGCCGATAAGACAGCTGAACACACTTTAAATCTTTATAAAAGTTTGAAGTAAAAAATTGAATATTTCATGAAAGTTTCTCTTTTAATATCTACATATAATTGGCCTGAAGCATTGCAATTGGTTTTGTTAAGTGTGATGAATCAAACTCAAAATCCTGATGAAATCCTGGTTGCGGACGATGGTTCTTCAGACGAAACTAAGAATCTTATTGAGAGTTTTAAGAAAATAACGGTCATACCTATTCATCATTTTTGGCACGAGGACAAAGGTTTTCGAAAAGCAATAATTTTGAACAAAGCCATTGTAGCAGCAAAAGGCGAATATATTATTCAGGTGGATGGCGATTGCATTATGCACAAGGATTTTGTACGCGATCATAAGGCTTTAGCTCAGCCCAATGTCTATCTTTTCGGAAGCCGCGTAAATATTCAGGAGGAATTTCTTCCAAAGCTTTTTGCTTCACAAAAAATAAAATTCGCTTTTTTTGACAAAGGGATTAAGAAACGCACCCGAAATTTGCGAGTTCCTGCACTGAGTAACCTATATAAAACAACAGATCGAATGTCTGGTAAAATGCGTGGCTGCAATGTTTCTTTTTGGAAAAGGGATGTAATTGCCGTAAACGGATATAACGAAGAATTTGAAGGTTGGGGCAGGGAAGATTCTGAATTAATTATTAGAATGATGAATAATGGAGTGCTGGGCAGAAGGCTTCGATATCGCGGAATTGTTTACCATACTTGGCACAAAGTGAAAGACCAAAGCCGTTTTGAAACCAATGATTCACTGCAAGAAAAAGCAATTGCTGAAAAGAGTAAATGGTGCGAAAATGGAATTGATAAATATTTGTAATAAAAATTCTTTGTCAGGTCGAGCGCAATCGAGACCTAAATTTAAAATTATGAATTAAGAGTTCTCGACTGCACTCGAAAGGACAGCGTCATATCATTAATTCGCTAATCAATCTTTCTGTATAGCAGCCAAAGGTTTACATATCTTTTAAAAACCGAAAAAGCACTTACATAAGCTAAAATGAAACCTTCCTTTCCGTCCAAAATTCCCAATCTGAAAATAAACTGGTTCCAAAATCTATAAAATGGTCGGAATAAGAAATGGTAATAATTGGGTTTCTTCCCTTTTTTATAAAGCATTTGCGCCTGTAAAGCGCTGTACTTATGCATTTTTCCAGTGTAATCGTCAAAAGATTTATAGGTGTGATGCGGCAACGTATTCTTTAAATTTTCTGTTTTTCCTTCAGTTTCCAAAGTTTCGTGAACCAAGTTTGCATTGTATTGACACTGGTTTTTATTAAAAAAACGAACAATGAAATCATTCTGCAAGCCACTGTATTTGATGCGTTTTCCCATAAAATAGAAATCGCGTTTCACAAAATAAGCGATGGCTGAAGGGTCTTTGAACTTTTCCAAAATTTCATTGGCAAGTGAAGGTGTTATTTCTTCATCCAAATCAAAAAATGTGACCCAATCATTTTTTGCTTTTGAAATGGCGAAATTCTTCTGTGCCGAAAAATTGTCAAAAGCGCGTTGATAAACAGTTACTTTCTCGTGTTTAGTAGCCAAAGTAACAGTTTCATCAGTGCTGAATGAATCTATAATTACAATTTCATCCGCAAACCACAGACTCTTTATATAGCCTTCAATATTGTGGGCTTCATTGAGCGTAATTGCAAGAGCGGTGATTTTTACAGGGTTTTCCAAAAACAGCTTGTAGTTTGCGTAAAAGTAATAATTTTACAGGTATAAATTTGAAAACTGTTATGGCGAAGCTTCCTATTCTAATGTATCATCACATAACTGCTGAAAAGGGGAAAGGATTGACCATTTCAGTTGAAAACCTTGAAAAGCAATTTAAATATTTAGCGGAAAGCGGTTATAAAACATATCATTTTAAGGAATTGACAAAGCTGAAGACTTTACCAAATTCCAAAAATATCGTAATAACTTTTGATGATGGTTATGTGAGCCAAATGGAATTAGCGCTACCGTTGTTGAAGAAATATAAATTGAAGGCTACATTTTTTGTCCCACTAAACTTTTTGGGAAAAACTGACAGCTGGAACACATCTTCGTTGGAAATAATGACTTTGAAACAGTTGAAATCATTGAATTTAAAATTTGTGGAACTTGGGTTTCATTCCTACTCCCATAAAAAATACACTGAGCTTTCCAATTCGGAAATTGAGGCGGACACGCGGAGTTGTTTGGAATTTGTTTCAGAAAATGATTTAAATTTTTCACCAGTTTTGGCCTATCCTTATGGCAAATTTCCAAAAGAAAAAAAGCTGAACGAAATTTTCAAGAAAACACTTTCAGAAAACGGAATTCATTTTGGACTGCGAATTGGCAATAGAACGAATAGTTTCCCCTTCAAAAAACCTTTTGAGATAGAACGAATTGATGTAAAGGGAGAATTTTCAATGTTGAAGTTTAAGCGGAAAATCCGTTTTGGGAAGTTGTTTTAGATTTTTGGAATTATATATTTTTTCATTTTATTTTATTCCTTTTTGAAGCAACATTAATTTTACGTAACGTTCAAAAACCCCATAAGCATTAACCGCCGCAACCGTCATTCCCGGAACGCCGTCACGGAAACCGCCTTTTAAAACAAAGGAGCGGAAAAAACGATAGGTAGGTTTAAAAAAGAGATGGAACCAAGTTGCTTTTTTTCCCTTATCAAATTGTTGTTGCGCCTGAAACCAGGCATACGATTCTTTTTTTGATATATAATTGTCCAAACCTTTATAGGTAAGATGGAGCATTTTATGCTTCAGTTTTCCAACACTTCCTATGCAATGCAATTTTTCGTGTACTAAGCCAGAATATTCCGCACCTTCGCGTTTCACAAGTCGAAGCACCTCATCACTGTGATGGTAGAGAAAACGGTTCATGTAAAAATGTGGAAAATTAATTTTGTAGCCACCGTGCCTCGGTTTCTGGAGTGTTTCTTTTATTTCGGTTTCTAAAGAATGAGTTACACGTTCATCGGCATCTACAAATAAAACCCAATCGCCAGTGGCTTCTTTTAAAGCGAAATTCTTTTGATTTGAAAAATTATCAAACTTTCGTTGTAAAAATTTCTCAGCATATTTTTTTGCTATTTCTGGCGTTGCGTCTGTACTGAAGGAATCAATTACAATTATTTCATCAGCAAATGCAACGGAAATAAGCGCATCCTCGAGATAGGCTTCCTCATTAAAAGTGGGTATGATTACGGTGAGTTTTGGCATTTTTAAATTACCACGAATTCAAGAATAATTGTATATGAAATATTCGCGTATTTGTGGTTTTTTAATTTTTCACAAAGATTATTTTTCATTTCGAAATTACAACTTTTTGTTTCCTAAGCCAACTTGATAAATAAATTTATCTTTGCAACGATGAAGCAACTTGACACTTCCATAATAATAAGCACATTTAATTCAACAGAATGGTTGGAGAAAGTGTTGTATGGCTATAACAATCAAACCTATAGACAGTTTGAAGTGGTGATTGCAGATGATGGTTCTAATGATGAAACACGTCAGCTTATAAAAAGGTTGGAAACCGAAGTGTTTTATAAAATTATCCACGTTTGGCACGAGGATAAAGGTTTTCAAAAATCCCAGATTCTTAATAAAGCGATTCTTCAGTGCAATACCGAATATATTATTATGAGCGATGGCGATTGCATTCCGCGAAAGGATTTTGTGGAGCAGCACGTTAAATATCGTGAAGAGGGCTATTTTCTTTCTGGCGGGTATTTTATGTTACCAATAGAAATTTCAAAAGAAATTACTAAAGAAGACATTTATTCAGAAAAATGTTTTGATGTTTCTTGGCTGAAGAAACAAGGTTTGCTTTCTTCTTTTAAAAATAACAAATTGTATTCTGGACCCTTAAAGGCATTTTTGCTTAATTCATTAACACCAACAAATGCCAGCTGGAATGGGCATAACGCTTCTGGTTGGAAGAAAGATATAATCGCCATAAACGGTTTTGACGAACGCATGCAATACGGCGGGCAGGATAGAGAGCTTGGGGAACGTTTGGAAAACCTAGGCATAAAGAGCAAACAGATTCGTTATAACGCTGTGGTCCTACATTTAGACCATCCGCGCGGGTATAAAAATCAGGACTCAATAAATAAAAATTTAGCAATTCGCAAACAAACGCGGGGGTTAAAGAAAAAATGGACTCCGTTTGGAATGGTTAAAGATGAGAATTCCGCGCCATTTGTTTCGGTAATTGTGAGTACATATAACCAAACAGAATGGCTTCAGAAAGCACTTTGGGGTTTTGAGCAACAGCTTGAAAGAAATTTTGAAGTTGTGATTGCTGATGACGGTTCCACTGAAGAAACAAAGAATTTGATTGACTCCTTCAAAGAGGATTCTTCTTTAAGAATTACCCATGTTTGGCAGGAAGATGACGGTTTTCAGAAGACAAAAATTCTAAACAAGGCTATAAAAATTTCAAAAGGAGAATATTTGATTTTTACTGATGGCGATTGTATTCCGCGCAATGATTTGGTTTCAACACATTTGGGGCTTAGCCGTCCTGGTTGTTTTCTTTCGGCAGGATATTTTAAATTGTCGATGAAAATTTCAAAACAAATCACCAAAAATGATATTGAAACACAACGTTGTTTTAACGCCAAGTGGCTTTTAAAACACGGGCTGAAAAAGACTTTTAAACTCAACAAACTTACTTCCTACGGTCTTAAAGAAGATATTTTAAACACTTTCACTCCCACTAGCGCTACCTGGGATGGGAACAATGCTTCAGGTTGGCGTAAGGATATATTAGCTGTAAACGGTTTTGACGAACGTATGCAATACGGTGGCGAAGACCGCGAGATGGGGGAGCGGTTAATGAATTATGGTATTAAGCCACAACAAATACGCTACAGTACAGTAACTCTTCATTTAGACCACGAGCGCGGTTACGTTACTAAGGAAATGTTTGTGAAAAATAAAGCAATTCGGAAAGTTACAAAGCAGGAAAAACGTATTTGGACAAAATACGGGGTTGTTAAAACTGAAAACCCTCTAAATATTTCAAAAGAGAAGGCTTTGAAAAATTAAGTATTTAGTTGCAAAAGATTTTGCTTCAAAAAGGGCTTTAGTTTTGAAAGAATCATTTCTGGAGTTAATTCTTTATAAAGTGAATGCGGGTCTTTTTCAATTATTCTTCTTTCCTCCAAGGTAAAACTGCTGAAAAGATTGGGTTTTTCTTCCAATAAATGTATTGAATCATGCTGATGGCCATCTTCAAAACTACACCAATGCTCTTTATTAACATAGGGTGAGTAAATAGTGAATGTAGGTTTTTCGAGCGCTTTGGTAATGTGAACGCTACCACCTTCGTTGGAAACTAAAAGATCGCATTGGTTCATCAATTTTATAAAACCGCGGATTGAATCTTCATAAATATCCAGATTAATTTGTTCTTTGTTTTGGCACATTTCATATACTTTTCGCGCTTCTTCCTTTTGGTGCGGCGCATAATTGAACAGAATTGTACCGTGATAATTTGAAGTTATGTAATTAATTATTTCAACCATGTATTCGTAAGGCATCGACTTTTGTGGCGTACTACCTAAAATGCCGAGCATAATCACTGGTTTTTGAAGTGAATCTATTCTGTTGTAATTTTTTTCTTCTTCCGTCAAAAAAATTTTTGGGGTATACTCGGGATCCTTTAGTTCAAAAACCGAAGCAATCATATTTATTCTATCCTCAATTGCTTTGCCACAGTTTTTTGAGCGATGTTCCAAGAAACTTATTGGGTGGGTATAAAACGGAAACTTTAATTCTTTATGTGCCCGTTTTAAACCAATTCTATACTCTGCCTTTGAAAATAGGCAAATCATCCTACTTTGAAACTTGGAATACGGATCAAAAATGATGTCGTATTTTTCTTTCTTTATCTTGGAAATGGTCTGTAGAAGCTTTGTAAATTTTTTAAGTTCTTTCTCTTTCACAGAAATAATCCGGTCTATATTTGGGTTGTTTTCCAAAACGCCGGTTGTGTAATCATACACAAAATAGGTTACTTCGCTATTCGGAAAAACCTTTTTTATATTGTTGGCAATTACGGAACTGATGAGCACGTCGCCAATTCTTTTGTTTTGTATTACGAGTATCTTCTTCATATAGATTACCTTCGCAAAATACCTTTTTTAAAAGTATCTTTTTTATAAATGCCTGAGAATTTTGTTATCACCCCAAAATATTCCCACTTGGCTGAAAAGCTAAAGGATGTGCTTCATAATTTCTCCAAAAAAGGAGAATATGTAACCAAAGGAGATCGCAATGCGATAAAGATGGTACAGTTTGAGGGAATTTCCTTCAACATTAAAAAATTTAAAACTCCGAATGTTTTTCAAGCTTTGGTTTATCAATTTCTGCGAAAAAGCAAGGCGAAGCGCTCTTTTGAATACGCTTCAAAATTGATTGAATTGGGTATAAAAACACCATTTCCTATTGCTTATTTGGAAGTTTTTTCAGGAGGATTACAGGAGAGTTTCTACATAAGTGAACACATTAACTATGATTTCGACTTTCGGGAATTAATTCACAATCCTAAGTTTAAAAAAAGGAATGAGGTTTTAAGACAATTCACTAAATTCACTTTCATGCTCCACGAAAAGGGTGTAAATTTTTTGGACCATTCTCCAGGAAATACTTTAATCATGGACCATGGCAAAGATAATTATGAATTCTATTTGATAGACCTAAACCGTATGCGTTTTGAATCGATGGATTTTAATGCGCGTATGCACAACTTCCGCAGATTGTGGCTTTCAAAAACGATGATGAAGGTAATGGCGGAGGAATATGCTGCACTTTATAACAAATCTGTTGATGGAACGTATGCGCTTATGTTGCATTACAGTCGGGCTTTTCAGAAGAAGATTAATAGTAAGAAGTTGCGGCGGCGGAAGTAATTTAAAAATCAATAACTATTTAGAATTATTTATATAATCTATCGCTTTTTCTAGCACTTCGTCTTTCCCAAGAAGTATTCCTTGAATTGTGGGTTTTACTTCTATGTCAATCTTTACGCCAACTCTTTGAGATTCTGTGCCATCAGGATAGAAAACCCCTATACTTGTCATATATGTGCCAAAGCCCATAAATTGAATAATGGTAATGTCTCCATCAGCTCCAGCAGTTTGATTACCTACTGTTACCACATTGTCTCCTGTTTGTAAAAGCATTGAAGAATATTCTGCTCTGCTTTGTGTTTCGCTATTAACGAGAATTACGACTTTATTTTTATAAAAACCTTTTTTATTAGGTGAAATAGTTTTTGGTTTTGTTTGAAGAAATTTTCCAGGGTAAGAAATATCTGGCTGAATGATTTTTGCATAACTTTCTTTAGATTTTATAAAATACTGAGCTAATTTATGAGGTAAGAATGTAGGGTAATTTCTTAAATCAATTATTAGACCATCGGTACTTCGTAAAATTTCCATCATATCCTTAACATCTCTTTCTTCCAAATAGGCCATGTTGATATAACCAATATTGTTGCTCAAAAGCCTAAATTTTTCTCCCGAACGTTTGTTTTTTGAGATGATTTGCTCCCAAGTGTATCGGCCAACAGTTTTATCAAAATACTCCCCATTTCTTTGTATTCTTAATTGGACGGAATCAGAAGAACCGCTGGAAAATTTAAATTCCAAATTTCTATGTTTTACAATTGTGTTTGAACCGTTAAGATATTTATTGTTAATTTTTATGAGATCTAAAATATCTTTGCCGTTAACCGATTCGATAATATCCCCAATATTAAGATTATTAACTTTAGCCAAAAAATCATTCGTATAGTCACTAATAATCACTCTATTTTCGATAAGTTTTAATTGTACTGGTATAATTTTTTTTCCAAAAAAAGCGCCAATTTCATTAGAATAGAAATCAGCGTGAGTGTCGTCTAATTTAACAACTGTTTTCAGCATATCTAATTGATATTCAGATGCATTTTTTGAGTTTATAAATTTAGGGATCATTTCAATTAAAACGTCATCCCAATTTTCGTCCATTAGATACTTATAAGGAAAAAAATATTCAACAATATTCCAATACCTTGATAAACTTAAAAGTTTATAATTTCGACTCGGATATTCAAAATCTTGTGTTTTTATTTCATTTTTTATTTCTAAGACTCCTCTGCCATTGACATCGATATAATTTTGTTTTCCCTGAAACCTATTTTCTTCGATGAATCTAAGTTTATTTGAAAGCTCTGCAGAAAAAAGCTCTTCATTTAGGGTCCAAGAAAGATCAAAATTATTTTCAAAATATTCAATTCTTTTAGAGGAATCACAAGAATTGCATTTTTTAATTTCCCCTAAACTATCTATCCAATTTGAATATATTAAAGATAATTCTGTCTTATCATTTGCATTTTGAACTTTAGGCAATATGGAAAGGAATTCCTCATCCCAATTAAAATCTCCATTTGCCACATTTGGATGGTAATATTTCAAAAACCCCCAGACCTTTGCTGTTATTGCTAATTTTTGAGTTTCTGAAAGACTTTCTTGTGCTTTTCCTATGTAACTTGAAAAAAAGACGAAAAGGATTATGAGATATCTAATTTTCATAAAAAATATTTAAACAGCCTAGCGACAGTGAATAATGCATTATTTTTTAAACCGCCACCCCATATTCCCGTAAAGCATCATTCAAAGAAGTTTTTAAATTTGTACTTTCCTTACGTTTTCCAATAATCAAAGCACAAGGAACTTGGTATTCCCCAGCAGGAAATTTTTTGGTATAACTTCCTGGAATAACTACTGAAAGTTCAGGAACGTATCCTTTTATTTCTACTGGGTTTTCACCTGTTACATCAATAATTTTTGTGGAAGCCGTAAGCACAACATTGGCGCCTAAAACAGCTTCTTTACCCACGCGAACACCTTCAACAACAATACAGCGCGAACCTATAAATGCTCCATCCTCAATAATTACGGGTGCGGCTTGTAACGGTTCTAATACACCACCAATGCCCACGCCACCACTAAGGTGTACGTTTTTGCCAATCTGTGCACAACTACCCACGGTGGCCCAAGTATCTACCATTGTGCCTTCATCTACATAAGCGCCAATGTTCACGTAGCTTGGCATTAATATAACTCCTCTGGAAATATATGCTCCGTGACGTGCAACTGCGTTTGGCACTACCCGAATTCCCTTAGCTTCATAACCTGATTTTAGTGGAATTTTATCATGATACTCAAAAATACCGGCTTCCAAAGTCTTCATTTTTTGAATGGGGAAGTAGAGCACAATTGCTTTTTTCACCCATTCGTTCACCTGCCAGCCATTTGCGGTTGGTTCTGCACAACGCAATTTGCCTTCATCACAAAGGTTTACAACTTCGCGAATTGTAGTAATGGTTTTGGTTTCGGAAAGGAGGGAACGGTCTTCCCAAGCTTTTTCTATGGTTTGTTGTAGTTCGGTCATGATATATTGATAATTTAATTTTTCTTCTGTCTGTGGCATCTGCCATCCAGCATCTTTTCACAAATATAAAACCTCAATCTCAAATAACTGCCCATTTTTAGCATACTATTTCCGAAACACTTATTTTTGCAGTCGGTATGGGAAGAATTTTAGCATTGGATTATGGAAGTAAGCGCACAGGCATTGCCATTACTGACGAGCTTCAGCTTATTGCTTCGGGCTTAACTACGGTTTCTACTTCTGAATTGATGGATTTTTTGAAGAAATATATCGCTTCGGAAAAAGTAGAACTTGTTTTAGTAGGCGAACCCAAACAGAAAGATGGAACCCATTCCAACATTGAACAAGAAATTCAGAAATTTTTAAAGAAATTTTTAGAAGTTTTTCCCGACTTAAATATGAAACGTGTTGATGAACGTTATACTAGCAAAATGGCTTTTCAAACCATGATTGACAGTGGTTTGAAAAAAAAACAACGACAAAACAAAGCATTAGTTGATGAAATTAGTGCGACCATAATTTTACAAGAATTTTTATATAATAAATAGTTTAATGATACTACCTATTGTAGCCTACGGCGATCCCGTTTTACGAAAAGAAACCGAAGAAATAACCAAGGATTATCCAAAATTGGATTCGGTACTTGAAAACATGTTTGAAACCATGTACGAAGCCCGAGGAATTGGTCTTGCGGCCCCGCAAGTAAACATACCTATCCGCCTTTTCATAGTAGATGCAAGCCCTTTTGGAGATGATGAAGATTTTTCCGAAGAAGAACAAAAATTTGTTTCCACCTTTAAAAGAGTTTTTATCAATGCTAAAATACTTGAAGAATCTGGCGATGAATGGGCTTTTAATGAAGGTTGTTTGAGCATTCCAGATGTTCGGGAGGATGTTTTTCGTCAACCTGAAATAGTTGTGGAATATCAAGACGAAAATTTCAAAAAACACAAAGAAACATTCACTGGAATGGTGGCGCGAATTATTCAGCATGAGTATGACCATATTGAAGGTATTCTCTTTACTGATAGGCTTTCACCTTTGAAGAAAAGATTGATAAAAGGAAAGTTGGCTAACATCTCAAAAGGAAATGTGAGCATAGAATATCGCATGAAATTCCCAAATGCAAAAAAGAAACGTTAACACGCTTGTGTATATTAATCAAACCAAAGATATTTGTATTCGTTAAAACATTTTAAAAGTAGTTTATGAGTTTAGAAAAAGTGCTTTCCATTGCCGGCAAACCCGGACTTTACAAATTAAAAACCCAAACCCGTGCAGGCTTTCTTGCAGAATCTCTTTTGGACGGAAAAACCATAAACGTTAGCGGTCGCCACAATGTGAGCCTGCTTTCTGAAATTGCTATCTATACGTTAACGGAAGAAGTTCCGCTTCGCAAAGTATTCGAAAAGATTTCTGAAAAAGAAGGCGGAAAAGAAACCATTAGCCATAAAGCTACAAAAGAGCAACTTGAAGAATATTTCTTCGGCGTTATGCCAGATTATGATGAAGACCGTGTGTATTCAAGTGATATTAAAAAAGTGCTTCAATGGTATAATCTTCTAGTGAAAAACGGAATGGCCGATTTTTCAGAGTCAAAGGAAGAAGCCAAAGAAGAGGATAAAGAAGCTGGCGAAAAGACCAAGAAAGCTACTGCTAAAAAGGTTACAGCTCCAAAAGCAGCGGCTCCTAAAAGTGCAAATCCGAAAGCTTCCTCAACCAAAAAAGGTGGCTCAACAAAAAATGCAGCTTCACGTAAAACCTAGTATTCAATTTTTTATAAATTCTAAAAATCCCGAAAGTTTCTACTTTCGGGATTTTTTGTTAATGGTTTTTGATAAATCATTTCCATAACCTATTTCATTTGCAGTAGCTTTGTTTTTATTAAAATTTCAAATAAATGAACTCTCGAGAAAACCAATTAAAAGCTTTTGATAGATTACTCACCATTATGGACGAGTTGCGTGAACAATGTCCGTGGGACAAAAAGCAGACGATGGAAACCTTACGCCATTTAACCATTGAGGAAACTTATGAATTGGGCGAGGCTATTCTTGATAATGATTTAAACGAAGTAAAAAAGGAATTGGGCGATGTGTTATTGCACATTGTTTTTTATGCCAAAATAGGAAGCGAAACGAATGATTTTGATATCGCTGATGTTTGTAATGATATATGTGAAAAACTGATTTCCCGTCATCCACATATTTATGGCGATGTGAAAGTGGCAGACGAAGAAGAAGTGAAGCGAAATTGGGAAAATCTAAAACTGAAAGAAGGCAAAAAAAGTGTTTTGGAAGGAGTTCCGAAATCATTGCCAGCCTTGGTAAAAGCGAGCAGAATTCAGGATAAAGTTGCTGGCGTTGGTTTTGATTGGGAAGAACCACAGCAAGTTTTTGAGAAATTACAGGAAGAACTGGGCGAACTGCAACACGAAATAAATGAAAACAACCAAGAAAAGATAGAAGCCGAATTTGGCGATGTACTTTTCTCTATGATTAATTACGCAAGGTTTTTAAAAGTGAATCCAGAAAACGCTTTGGAGCGCACCAATAAAAAATTCATAAAGCGCTTTCAATATTTGGAAATGAAAGCCAAGGAAATTGACAAATCCTTAAAAGATATGACTTTGGCCGAGATGGATGTTTTTTGGAATGAAGCTAAACTTCAGTAAGTATTATTCAGTAACAGTTTATAAAAAAAAATGCCAGATATAAATCTGGCATTTTTAATTTTTAGTCTTCCCGAACTTCTTTTATTTTTGAAAGCTTTGCCTTCCAAACTTCTAGCTGTTCTTTGTGGCGTTCAATATTTTTATGAACTTCTTTTACCATTGGGTTATCATCGGGCACGTGGCGAAAGAAACCTAAATTATTTTCCAATTGAAGGATTTCATCACGAGTTTCATCTATCTTTTTTGAAATAAAGAAGTGCTCGTTCTGAAGTTTGCGATCGTCTTCACGATTTACAAGTGTGTTTAGTTTATTGTCAAATTTAATAAGCTCTGTTTCCTTTTTACCTAAATCTAATTTAGAGAAAAGACCGTCTAAGGTTTTGTTGAATTTTTGTTCAATCTGACGCTTATTGAAAGGAACACGCCCTATTTCTTTCCAAGATGTAATGTGCTGTTTTATTGATTTAACATCTGCTTTATGATCTCCACTTAATTCAAAAGCAGCAAGTTTATCAAGCATTTGTTGCTTCGCTTCAAAATGAACCATTTCTTCTTTGTTGGCTTCATTTTTTTGGGCGTGCAGTCTGTCAAAGTAATGGTTACAAGCTTTTTTGAATTGTTTCCAAATCTTATCACTGTCTTTTCTTGGAACGTGCCCAATACTTTTCCAGTCGTTTTGGACTTTTTTCATCAATTGGGTTGTAGCATCAAAATCTTCACTGTCTTTATTTTCGTCAGCAATTTTTATTAACTCCCGTTTCTTTTCAAGATTGGTGTATTGTTCCTTTTTTTGGTCTTTGTAAAAACTATTTTTTTGATGATTAAAGTTGCCTGTGGCATCTTTAAAAGCTTTCCATATTTCTTTGTTATTAGCACGTGGAACGCGGCCAGTATTAAAAAAACCATCACGAAGGGTCTGTATTGTTTTGATGGCATTTTGCCAGCCTTGATGACTGTTTTTTGCTTCCTCTACGGTTTTCTTTATTTCTTCAATAATTTGTACTTTCTTTTCCAAATTATCCTCAAAATCTTTTTCGACTTCGGCTAATTGTCCTTGGCGTTTGTCGTGAATTATTTTTGTAGCCTCACTAAACTTGTCCCAAACTTCATCGCGATATTCTTTCGCCACGGGGCCAATTTCTTCTTTCCACATTTTGTGAAGCATCTGTAGCTCACGGAATGCTTTATTTATATCTTTTTCCTGTCCAAGTTCTTCAGCACGGGTAATGAGTTTTAGTTTGCTATCTAAATTGTGTTTGAAATCTAAATCTCGGAACTCACGATTTAAGTGAAGAAAATCGTAAAAATTTTCTACATGATGATGGTAGGTGTTCCAAACTGTATTGTATTTATCTCTTGGAATAGCTCCGGCAACGTGCCATTTTTCCTGTATTTCCTTAAAATGTTTATAGGTGGTATTTATATTTTCTTCGGCGCTTAACAAACCTTTTAATTCTTCAATCAATTCCCAACGTTTGTCAAGATTGCTTTGTAGATCTTTCTTTAGGTTTTTATAATGGCCATTCCGTTTTTCCTTATAATCAAAGTAAAGCGAATTGAAATCCTTTTTCAGCGGGGTAGTGTAGTGGAAGTCAATAATATTTCCACCCTCTGCAAGAAATTCTTCTTTTTTGTGCTCTAGTTCTTCATTAAATTTATTGTTGAATTCTGATCGAATTTCCTCAACATCATGCTTTAATTCCTGAATTTTTTTTGTTTTCAGAAGTCTATCAAGCTCAGCAACCAGTTCCTTTTCAGAAAGCGTGCTGTAGTCTTTTTGGGCATTTTCTTCTTGGTCTTCTTCCTCTTCTTCATCTTCAGATGAGGCTACTTCTTCCTCATCATCTTCTTCATCCTCCGAAGCTTTAGCTACAGATGGCGTATCCTCTGAAGCACTTGCCACTATAGGCTCTTCTTCTGAAGTTTCAATATTTTCATTTGAAATTGCTTCAATGGCTTGTTTCTCTTCAACTGATTCCTTTTCAGCAATCATAGCTTCTTCCATGCCGTTTTCCTCCGAATTTTTTTCTTCAGTAATTGAACTGCTTTCTGCATTTTCTTCCGAAGTGCTTTTTTCTTGCTGAACTTCTTCAGTTTCAGTTTCGGTTGTGTTTTCTTGGGCCGAAGTTTCTGTAATTTCAGAAGCAGCATTTACTTCTTCAAGTGTTGCGTTGGTTGGAATTTCTTTTTCGTTTTCTTCCTGAGGCAATTTTTCGTCAGACATTTGTTTCAATGTTTAGGTTCGTTATTCTTGGGGGGTCAATATACTAACAACTGTGTAACTGGCAAAGCACACGCCCTTTTTTTGAAAAGTTTTTGTGCAAATTTTATGAATTCCAGATAGCCCAAGCTTTTTCAGCCTGTAGTTCTAGCATTTTCAGTCCATTGCTTGTTGTTGCGCCTTTTAGTTTTCCCCGTTTTAAAAATTCAGTTTCGGCGGGATTGTAGATTAAATCAAAAAGAAAATGGTTTTCTGTGAGAAATTGGTACGGAATAGGCGGGCAGTCCGTAATATTTGGAAAAGTGCCCAAAGGCGTGCAATTAATGATTAGCAAATGGTTTTCAATAATAGATTGATTCAATGAAGAATAATCGAAACTATTTGAAACGGTTTTTCTACTCACGAATTTAAAGTCGAAGCCTAATTTTTCAAGCACATAGGCAATAGCTTTAGAAGCACCACCTGCACCTAAAATAAGGGCTGTTTTCTGTTGAAGTGGTAAAAAATCTTCCAATGCTTTTTGAAATCCGAAATGATCTGTATTATACCCAATGAGTTTTTTGTCTTCGGAAATTTTAATAGTGTTCACAGCTCCAATTTTTCGCGCTTCTTCGTCCAAACTATCAAGAAATGGAATCACTTCTTCTTTATACGGAATAGTTACGTTAAGCCCTTTTAAATCTAGTGTTTCAGCAATAATCTGCGGAAAATTTATAATAGAAGGAATATCAAAATTTTCATAGGAATGTGAGCTTTTTTCTTTTTCAAATTTTTCAGAAAAAAAAGATTTTGAAAAAGAATAGCCAATGTTTTTTCCAATCAATCCAAAGTTAGACACGTTGTTTCTTTTTAAAATTATCGTACCAATCTAAGCTTAAAACTATGGATACTCCAACTATCATAAACACGATGGCTAGTATGGTTTCTGTACCAAAATATTCAGGAAAATAGCGTGTATAACCTGTTATTATTTCCCTGCCGTTTCCATCAAGTTTTATTTTTCCCATAGCGTCCAATACATATATTTCATCCTTCCAAGGCCAAACAACACCTAGTGAGCCGGCTATAAACCCAATAATAACGGCGTATGTAGCTTTTTTAAAACGTTTTAGAACATAAGCCAAAAGATGCGAAAGAGAAACCAAACCTACCAACGAGCCTAATGAGAAAACAGCCAAAACCTTTAAAAGCTCAATTCGCTCTGGGTCATAAACCCAGCGAAAATCCCATTGAAAAATATTGGCAAATGTATCAAAAAGTGCATTTACAGAATCTACCAAAAGAAGTACATAATTTCCGAAAAGCATCAAAATAAAGGAGCCAGAAAGCCCTGGTAGTGTCATTCCCGAGACGCTAATAATTCCACAGAAAAATACGAAAAAGAGATTGCTGTTTTCCTTTGCTGGTTCCAAGAAACTTATGGCTACACCAGCAATTACACCACACAATAAATAAGCAGCATATTTGCGATTCCAGTCGCCAAAATCTTTCGCAATAAAGTAAATTGAACCGATAATCATCCCGAAAAACGCACTCCAAACGTATAGCTCGAAATGGACAATTAAATAATCAAGAAGTTTGGAAATGCTGAAATAGCTTATAATCATTCCCAAAATAAGCAGACTCAAAAACTGTCCGTTGGTATATCTGTAAAAACTTTGAAAACGTCCGCCAAGCAAAAGTTTGAAGGCTTTTTTATTAACTTTCTGAAGTGAATAAATAAATTCTTCGTAAAAACCTGCCACAAAAGCTACAACACCTCCTGAAATGCCTGGAACCTTATTGGCCGCACCCATTCCAAGCCCTTTTAGTACGAGCCAAGTTTTATCAGAGAATGATCGGTTTTCGTACATTTTTAATATTCATTAATCAGTATTCGGATTGTTTACGGTCACTTTTTTTACAGCAATTCGTTCCAATAGAAAAATCGTTAAAAAGCCAATGATTGTAAAAAGCACTGCATATAAAATTTGTGGATTGCTCTCGTAATTTTGAGGAAGAATGCTTCTTTCTATAAACGGAATTTGTTCTCCCGCATGGTTCATTCTAAATTGCAAAACTTCTTTCCAAGGCCAGATTTTATTTAGTGCGCCAATCATAAACCCAGTAAGCACGGCAAGTATTAAATTTTTATGGTGTTTGAACATCCAATTTAAAACTCGGGAAAACATTTTCAATCCTATAATTGCGCCTAATCCGAATATTAAAAGCTTTCCGAACGCACTTAAAAAGAGTGAACTGTTTAAAGTAATTATTCCTTCTGCCAATTGGGTTACAATTCCTATAACAGCTGTATATGCCCCTAAAAGCAAGAGGATAAAGGCGCCCGAGATTCCGGGAAGTATCATCGCGATTATAGCTATAAATCCAGCTAAAAAAAGAAACCAAGTACTTTCTGGAGAACCGATGGGGTCTGCAATTGTTATTAAATAGGAAAGAATTGAAGCTATAATAAGAGCGATAATTACGGCAAATCTCCAGTTGGTTATTTGTTTACCGACATACACAATACTGGCGATAACCAACCCAAAGAAAAATGACCAAACCATAATTGGGTAAACTTCCAAAAGCCAAGTTATCAATTTTGCAAGTGAAATTATGCTTATAAAAACCCCTGAGAAAAGGGCAAGTAAAAAAGAAAGGTTATAATGTTTCCAAGCTTTTCCAAAACTTTCCTTTTTCCAGATTTTGAAAAAGCCAAGATCAATGTTGTGGATGGTTTCAATCAGTTCTTCATAGATGCCAGAAATAAAAGCGATTGTTCCGCCAGAAACGCCGGGCACTACATCTGCAGCACCCATTGCAAGTCCTTTTGCAGTTATTGTTAAGTATTGGAGAAGATTTCTTTGAGGCATAGATTTAATTTGCTAATGCCTCAAAAATACAGAAATTAAAGCGAAGGATTTTTGTGCTGTCCTATTATTTCCTTCACGTTTTTCATTTCAAAAACCGAAGGGAAGAGCTCTTCAATAATCATTAAGTATTCTGGTTCAGATTTTAAGGCATTTCTTAAATGAAAGGCACCTTTGTCGAACTCGCTTAAAGTATAATATAGTCCAGATAAGCGGTATTCTACTTCAGCGTGTTCAGGGTAAAATTCCAATGCTTGATTGAAATTGTTTACTGCTGCTTCAAATTCGCCGAGATTGGTAAGTATATCACCGCGCGTTAACCAAGATTCAAGTTCGTAATTACCAAGTTCTAAAGCTTTGCGGTACCCAACTTCAGCTTCCTCAAAGAGATTTAAACGGTTATTTATTTTGGCATAACGTTTCCAATAAAGCACATTTTCACTGTCAATATTGATAGCTTTCTCTATGTAATAAAGCGCTTTTTGGAATTGTTTGCTTTTAAAATAAAAATCGGTTATGGCTATCCATCCTTTATCAAGCAGGGAATCTTCCTCTACACATTTTGTGAAGAATTGAAGCGCCATTTCAGTATTTCCAAGTTTTTCGTAACATTTCCCTATTCGCAATAAGGCATAAGAAGTTGGATCATCTAGACCTAATGTAATGGAGTAGCTTTCAATAGATTCTTCATACTTTTTCAGTTTTTCAAGCACCCTTCCTTTTTCAAGGTAGGCACCAATAAAACTATCGTCACTTATTATTGCAAAATCAAACGCTGCGAGGGCTTTTTTATAATCTTTAAGCTCGTAATATTGCTTGCCCAATTGGTGCCAAGCTACTTCGCAGTAAGGGTTTTTGTTGAGAAAATCGTTCAAATACTCAATAGCTGCTTCATATTCGTCAAGATATTCAAAGCAGTAAATAATGTTGTAAAGCGCAGAATAATCCTCTTCATCTTCTTCCAAACACTTCATAAAATAGTATTTGGCATGAACGTAGTCTTCCATAAAAAGATATTCCATTCCCAATAATGACAATACGTCTGCCTCGTCATCAGTTATTTCCAAAGCTTGCTCTAACAATGAAATGGCTTCTTTGTGTTTATCGCGACGCGAAAAGATATTTGCTTTTTGAATATAGATTTCCTCGTTGCTTTGTTCCAATAAATACAGTTCGTCCAAAAGTTCATCAGCGATGTCCAATTTGTTTTCAAAAATGTACATTTCTATTTGGAAAAGTTTGAGGCTAGTTGAAGAAGGATGTTGCTCAAGCCCCAATTTTGTTGCTTTTTTGGCTAGTGCGATCTTACCATTTTCAAGGTAGTGGTGCACTATCTCTTCAAACTCCTCTGAGTCGAAAAATAGAACGCTGTTGGTTTTCAGCATAGATTCAAATCTTTCCAGCGAGAAGTTATTATGCTCGTTTGAACTTAATTGCATACGCACGGTTTAACGGTTTCTTCTATTTTAAAGATAATAATGTAAATACTGTTTCAATAGTTATGCCGTCTTTCTTGTTAACGGACTTATCAACAGAAAGGTAAGGCGTAAATTCCTATTAATAAAGGGGTTGTGCAAAATTGACTTCATTTGACGCGATTTAGCACGTTTTGAACAATTTTGCAACCTTCTGCAATTTCGTCATTGCTTATTGTGAGGGGTGGAGTTATACGGATTGCGCGACCTTCAAAAAGAAGCCAGAAAAGAATCAATCCTTGATCTTTGCAAGCGAGGATCACTTCTGAAGCAATCTCGGGAGTTTCAAACATTGCAGCCAACATCAAACCTCTTCCACGAACTTCCTTTATTAATGGATGTTTTAGAAGTTTTCTGAAAAGTTTTTCCTTTTGAAGTGTTTGTTGAATAATGTCAGTTTCCGTAAGTTCTTGAAGCGTTGCAAATGCAGCCGCCGCAATTACAGGGTTTCCGCCGAAAGTTGTAATATGGCCAAGTTTTGGGTTGTCCTGAAGCAAAGCCATAACTTCGTGTGAAGCCGTAAAAGCGCCAATTGGCATACCGCCACCCATTCCTTTTCCCATCACCAAAATATCGGGTACAATTCCGAAATGCTCAAAAGCGAAGAGTTTTCCGGTGCGTCCAAATCCTGGCTGAATTTCGTCCAAAATCAAAAGCGTTCCTGTTTCATCGCAACGATTTCGAACCTTTTTTAAATAATCATTTACTGGCTGAATAAAGCCTGCTCCGCCTTGAATGGTTTCTAAAATAATAGCTGCAGTTTCCGAAGTTATTTTTTGAAGATCCGCTTCATTATTGAAAGTAACAGGGAAACAATCAGGAACCAAAGGTTTGAAAACATTTTTGCGTTCCTCAAAACCCATTACGCTCATCGAGCCCATAGTATTGCCGTGATATGCATTGTTTGCGTATAAAAGCTGGGCTCTTCCAGTTGCCCGGCGTGCAAGTTTTAATGCGCCTTCAATGGCTTCTGTGCCGCTATTTACTAAATATGTAGTGTTTAAATTTTTAGGAAGGTTTTCTGCAAGCAATTTTGCAAGTTCAACGGCAGGCTCTTGAATATATTCGCCGTAAACCATAACGTGTAAATATTTATCTACTTGGTTTTTTATGGCTGAAACAACTCGCGGATGACAATGTCCAAGGGTACAAGCCGAAACTCCTGCTACAAAATCAAGATGTTTTTTTCCAGAAGTATCATAAACATAACTTCCTTTAGCGTGCGAAATTTCTAACGCTAATGGGTGTGGAGTGGTTTGTGCTTGGTATTTATAAAAATCCTCAATCATTAATTCCCAGTTTGAGTGGAATCCTTCGCTTTTTGAATTGAATCATTCAATGTTTGTTGAATTGAACCCTTTTTCGCCTCACTTTCCAAAGTTTCGGGTTGTGGATCGTCCGTGCGATTTTGCAAATCTTTCGGACTCAATTTTGATTCGGCAGGAAGTTGAATATCTTCTTCGGGTATATCGTCAAAAAATTGCCCTTCATCCTTTGGCAGTGGAATTCCCGTAATCTTTGGGAGTACAGGCGCGGGTTTTCCTTTAAACAAATCTTCCACGGAATACAATCGTTCCTCACCTCGCCATTGAAAACCAGGAAGAATCCTAGCGTTTTCGGGAAGCATGGAAGGTGGATATACTTTTCCGGTTGCTTTTTTAATAAAACGGATACCGGTAACTTGCTGCTCTTCCAAATACATTTGAATGGAACTTGAAACGGTGTTGTTTATGCCCACCAATTCCTCTTTATCATTTCGGGAATAATAGATTACTTGGGCATTTTTATTAATGTTTACAGTATCCAACTCATTGTTAGTGAATAAACCAATAAGCCGTTCGCCCTTAACTTGGTTAAAGCCCAAACTGTCTTTTTGAATCAAAAACGCATTATTGAAAACTTTTAAGGTATCGAGTTTGTCTGTAATTGTATCTGAAAGAATATGGATGGTGTCGCCAATCATCTGACTTTCGCCGCTCCATAACACGGGATTTCGCAATAATTTTGTAATTCCACGCTTTTCATTCACATAGATCGAATCACATTTTCCGCTTGTGGGATCATCGCCAACTTTTCCAGGTTTAAAAAGCCTTGCTCTGTGAAAACCTTTCATTATTCTATTTTCAGGTTTTCCAGTTATTTGCAGGGTATCCGCGTGTACATAAATAGAATCGCCATCACGAACAGTAATTGCAACCGCTCTTTTCGTAATAAAAACAGAATCTTTTTCTCTGAAAACTTCGGCGTAATGCCCACGAATAACACTCTTATTAATTGTGTCCAAAACCCGAATATTGTTTGTGGCAGAAGCAAAGCTTTTGTTTCGGTCAAAATAAATACTGTCGCCGTAAAGTGTTCGATTTTCGTAATCTATTTTTGAATTTTTTACGAAATAACCAGTATCGCCTCGTGTATCATAATAACCGCGTTCACAATAAACAGTGCTCGTCTCGCTTACAATAGTGGATGGGCCGTAAAGATAAGCAGCACCTGTTTCGGAATAAAAATCTAGCTGGTTGCTGTTTACTGTATATTTTGGGTTAACTATTTTTACGTTGGAAAGAAATTGATACTTTTTGGTTTCGGCGAAATATCTACCTGAACGGCTTGTTAAAACACTAGCTGTATCGCGAACGGTTCCACCTGTTCTGTAATAGGCTTGCTGTTTTATTCTGTCGAAGTAAAGGGTGTCAGTTTGTAAGGTTGTTTTTGGCTCGGTCAAAACCACATCACCACTTGCGAAGGCAAATTGGGTATTTCCGTTGTATTCTGCATACTTGCTAACCATTGAAACGGTGTCGCCTTGAGATATCTTCACTTTTCCGTATGCTTTTACAAAATTGCTTTTTAAATAAACAAAAGCTTGGTCACACCACATTTCTATTCCTTCGTGAACAATGTAAACCTGTCCCGTTTCGTCTTTTGTGTAAATAGCAGCATCTGGAAATTCAGGTCGCAATTCAAGGTAACCGGATTGTATATCTACTTTTTGCTTCTCTTGTGCGGAAAGTGCAGATCCGAAGAGAAACAAAATAATAACAACTATAAATGATGATATTTTCAAAAAATAATTATTTGTCATTTGTAACGAAAATACCAACAAAAAATTGATTAGCGGTGAATTGTCTGCTTTCTGTCTGGTCCCACGGAAACAATTTTAATTGGAACCTCCAGCTCTTTTTCAAGAAAATTAATATAATCGTTCAAAGCCTCGGGCAATTGCGAAGCGTTGTCCATCTTTGTTAAATCTGCTTTCCAACCTTTCATTTTGGTGAAGATTGGCGTAACATTTTCGGCTTCGATATTATAGGGTAAATGGTGTATAGTTTCCCCTTTGTAGTTATATGCGGTGCACACTTTCAAGGTTTCGAAACCGCTTAAAACATCGGCTTTCATCATTATTAATTGTGTAACTCCATTTACTTGAACCGCATAGCGAAGTGCTACCAAATCCAACCAGCCGCAACGTCTTGGACGACCAGTAACGGCGCCAAATTCATTCCCGATTTTCGCCATTCTTTCTCCATCCTCGTCAAAAAGCTCGGTAGGGAATGGGCCACTGCCCACGCGGGTTGTGTATGCTTTAAATATTCCGAAAACATCTTTCACTTTGTTTGGCGGAACACCCAAACCGGTGCAAGCTCCTGCTGCAGTTGTATTTGATGATGTTACGAAAGGATAGGTTCCAAAATCAATGTCTAGTAAGGAGCCTTGTGCGCCTTCCGCCAAAATGGTTTTTCCGGCTTTCTGCGCTTGGTGCAAATATTCTTCACTATCAATGAATTTAAGGTTTTTCAATGTTTCCACTGCAGCGAAAAATTCAGCTTCAAGATCAGCTAAATCATACTGCACATCAACATTGTAAAAAGCTATCATCGCTTCGTGTTTATCGGCCAAAGCGCGATATTTATCTTGCCAGTTTTCTAGCTCTAAATCGCCCAAACGTATTCCGTTTCTTCCGGTTTTGTCCATATAAGTTGGGCCAATTCCTTTTAAAGTAGAACCAATCTTTGCTTTTCCTTTAGATGCTTCCGAAGCTGCGTCTAGCAAGCGATGCGTTGGTAAAATAACGTGTGCTTTTCTAGAAAGGATTAGATTTTTGAAATCAATATTGTATTTTTCTAGTGCTTCCAGCTCTTTTACAAAGACTACTGGATCAATCACAACACCGTTTCCAATAACATTCACGGAATCTTTGTGGAAAATTCCTGATGGAATTGTTCGCAAAACGTGTTTTATTCCGTCAAATTCCAAGGTATGTCCAGCGTTTGGACCACCCTGAAAACGTGCGATTATATCATAATTTTTAGTGAGCACGTCAACAATTTTTCCTTTGCCTTCGTCGCCCCATTGTAATCCAAGTAGTAAGTCTACTGCCATAATTAGTTAAGAATTGTCCGCATCAGAATTTGCGGCGGATTTTTTATTTCCGTAGAAATAAAGTGAATGGTTTGTTATTTCAATATCAAAAACCTCTTCAATGGTTTTTTTGATGCTTTGTATTCGTGGATCACAGAACTCAATCACTTCGCCGTCCGCAAGGATTACGTGGTCATGGTTCCGGTCAAAATATGATTTTTCATAATGCGCTTGGTTCTGCCCAAATTGATGTTTCCGCACCAAACCGCATTCCAAGAGCAATTCAATAGTGTTGTAAAGCGTAGCACGACTAACGCGGTAATTTTTGTTCTTCATATTTATATACAATGACTCAATATCAAAATGGTCGTCGTGATCATAAATTTCTTGAAGAATTGCGTAGCGTTCCGGCGTTTTACGGTGTCCTTTTTGCTCAAGAAAACCGGTAAATACGTTCTTTACAATTGCCTGATTATTTATATCTGTTTTTGAACTCATAATTAAGGTTGCAAAGTTACTCAAATTTTACACTCTAGTAACTTTATCAATTCCGTTTATTTTTTTGATGTTTTCCACCAAATTATTGAGAATGTTTTTATTTTTCACAACAACCACAATTTTCCCAGTGAAAACCCCATCATCACTATCGAAGTGAACGCTTTTCATATCTATGTGAAGGTTGTTTGAAATCACTTTTGTCACTTCGTTTACCAAACCGATAGTGTCTATTCCACTTATAGTTAAATCAGCTTTAAACTCGCGTTGTGTACTGTCAATCCACTTTGCGGGCATAATACGGTAGCTGTAGTTGCTTTGAAGTTGCAATGCATTTGGGCAATTGGTTTTATGCACTTTAATGCCTTCAGTGACCGTTACAAAGCCAAAAACATCATCGCCTGGAATTGGATTACAACAATGGGCCATTTTATAATCCAACTTATCTTCATTTTTGCCGAAAACAAGCTGATCAAACTTTTCTGTAATTTCTTCTTTATTTACATCTTCGGGTTTGTCTGGTTTTCGAATTCTGTTTTTGAAGAAACTGATAAAGGCATTACTTCGCGAAGCTGCAAAATCTTTCAGTTTGGGGTTGTCGATAATTCCAGCGCCAACACGATAGTACAAATCAAGACTCGTTTTTACTTTAAAGAAAACAACAAGTTGGTTAAGCATACTCTCGTCTAAATTGAGTTTTAAAGACTTTAATTTCCGAGCCAAGATTATTTTTCCCTCTTCTGCAAGTTGTTTCTTTTCATCTTTTAATGATGATTTAATTTTGGAACGTGCGCGACCAGTTGTGGCATAATTTAACCAGTTTGCTGTGGGTTTGGCATTTTCAGAAGTAATTATTTCTACTTGGTCGCCACTTTTTATTTCATGACTTAAGGGCACCAATTTTCCGTTTACTTTTGTGCCTCGGGTGTGCATCCCTATTTCAGTGTGAATATGAAATGCAAAATCTAGCGCTGTTGCTCCTTTTGGAAGGGAATACAAATCTCCTTTTGGTGTAAAGACGAAAATCTCTTTTGCATATAGGTTCAGTTTGAATTCTTCCACAAAATCCACCGCGCTTATTTCTGAATTTTCAAGCGTGTCCTGAAGTTTGTCTAACCAATTTTCAAGTCCGCCATCGTCTTTTTCTTTGTTTTTGTATTTGTAATGCGCCGCAAACCCTTTTTCTGCAATCTCGTTCATTCGTTCACTGCGAATTTGAACTTCAACCCAACGCCCTTTTGGTCCCATCACAGTAATGTGTAAAGCTTCGTAGCCTGTAGATTTTGGCGAAGAAATCCAGTCGCGAAGCCTGATTGGGTTAGGTCGGAAATGATCTGTAACGATAGAATATATTTTCCAAGCGAAGAATTTCTCGTTTTCTGGCGGGCTTTTATAAATTATCCGCACTGCGAATTTGTCATAAACTTCATCAAAGCTCACGTTTTGTGCGAGCATTTTTCTTCGGATAGAAAAAATTGATTTTGGGCGACCTTTAATTTCATATTGCAAATCTTCGGCGTCCAAAGAATCTTTTATCACTTTGTTAAAAGCTTCAATGTATGCGTCCTGTTCTTCTTTGCTTTCCTTTATTCGGCCTAAAATATCTGCATAAACTTCGGGTTCAGTGAATTTTAAACCCAAATCTTCAAGCTCAGTTTTTATGTTGTAAAGCCCTATTCGGTGGGCGAGAGGTGCGTAAATATAAAGTGTTTCTGAAGCGATTTTCCGTTGCTTGTCTGGCGGCATGCTGTCCATTGTTTGCATGTTGTGCAGCCTGTCCGCAATTTTTATGATGATTACACGAATATCCTCATTCAGCGTAAGCAACATTTTACGGAAGTTTTCTGCTTGCATTGAAACATCTTCAGCCATTGAAATATGTGCAATCTTTGTTAAACCGTCCACAATTCGCATCACGGCAGTACCGAACATACTTTCAATATCTTCCAAAGAATAGGTTGTATCCTCCACAACATCGTGCAAAAGTGCGGCGGCGATGGAAGTTGCGTCTAAACCGATTTCTGCAGCAACAATTTTAGCAACTGCAATTGGATGAAAAATATAGGCTTCGCCACTTTTGCGGCGTTGCTCTTTATGGGCATCAACAGCAAGGTCAAAAGCACTGCGAATCAGTTTTTTATCTTCCTTTGTAAGGGTGCGATAACTAATCTTAAGCAACTGTTTATACTGCTTTGCGAGCTCTTTTTTCTCTTCTTCTATAGGGGCTTCTGTCATAAACTAAAAGTACAGATAAGTATTTAAACGGGCAAAAAAATTAATTTTTCGGAAGCCTTAAAATAAATGCTTTTAGCAATAATTTTTTTATTCCTATAAAATAATTTTCTGTAACAAATTAATAAATTGATGGTCTATTAGATATAGATTATATTTATTGTTCTTAAAAAAAAAATCAACATCTATGAAAAACAAACTACTGCTGCTTTTGTTTTTGGCTATCGGAAGTATAGGTTTCGCCCAAAAAGAAAATGCGCAAATAATGAAAGCCTCGGAATTTAATGTTCCAGTGGAATACTACAAATTGAACAATGGACTGAAGGTTGTTTTATCGCAAGATAAATCTTCACCAACCGTTATTGTTGCTGCTTATTACAATATTGGTTTCCGCATTGAGCCGAAAGACCGTACCGGTTTTGCGCATTTATTTGAACATATGATGTTTCAAGGTTCCAAAAATTTGGGCAAGATGGAATTCATAAAATTGGTGCAGGAAAATGGAGGCGTTTTGAATGGCTCAACCCGTTTTGATTTTACAAATTATTTTGAAATCGTTCCTTCAAATAAACTAGAAACCATGCTTTGGGCGGAAGCAGACAGAATGAAAGGGCTGGATATTACGCAAGATAATTTAACAAACCAACAAGGGGTTGTTAAAAATGAAGTGAAGGTAAATGTGCTAAACCAACCATACGGTGGGTTTCCGTGGTTAGATATGCCGCAATACGCAAACACCAATTGGTACAACGCCCATAACTTTTACGGAGATTTAAAAGATCTAGACGCCGCAAACCTTGAAGACGTTGCAAGTTTCTTTAAAACTTATTATGCGCCAAATAATGCTGTCATTTCGGTTGTTGGTGATTTTGAAATGGGTGAGGCAAAAGCTTGGGTAGAAAAATATTTTGGCGGAATTCCTTCCGTGAAAATCCCTGCAAAGCCAGACGTTTCAGAACCAAGACAGGAAAAGGAAAAAGAATTTACGAAAAATGATTCCTTAGCAAATAAGCCTGCACTCGCAGTTGCTTACCATATGCCAACAAGAAATACTCCGGAATACTACGCAATGGGACTTTTGGATCAGATTTTAATTCAAGGCGATAATGCCTTGCTTCAGAAAAAATTGGTTGATGAAAAAGGTTACACATCCTATGTGAGTGGCGGAATCAATTATTTGGGAAATATGTTCAATTACAACGGCCCAATGCAGTTGATGTTTGATGTAACATATGATAATGAAACTTCAAAAAAACAAGTGATGGATGCCGTTGATGAGGTTATTGATGGACTTTCAAGTAAAGTAAATCAGGAAATGATTGATAACGCAATCGTTAAAATGCGCTCTCAATTATATGACAATTTGGGTGGAAATTTTGGGTTCGGCCGCGCCGATTTGCTTTGCAGTTTTGCGCTCTTTGATGATAATCCCGCACGTATAAATACGTTGGAAGACGAATTCAAAAAAGTGACTCCAGAAATTGTTAAAAAGACCATTTCAGAATATTTGAGAAAGACAAACCGAACCATTTTGGTAGTAAATCCACTTTTGGCAAACAACGAAAAAACAAACTAAATGAAAACTTCAATATATATATATTTGATAGCCTTGTTCCTCGCTGTACCAAGCATCGCGCAGAAACAAACTCCACCAAAAGGAGCGGAGCCAAAGGATTTTTCGCTACCTAAAAAAGAAATTGTAAATCTAGACAATGGTTTGCAATTAGTACTAGTGCCTTACGGAAGCATTCCAAAAGCAACCATAAGCATCACTGTAAAAACCGGAAATATCAATGAAACCAAAGACCAAGTTTGGTTGGCAGATTTGTTGGGTGATTTGATGAAAGAGGGCAGTACGGCAGAATATTCAGTAAAAGACAAACTTGCAGGAATGGGGGGTAACCTTGATATAAGCGTAGGTTCACACACTACTTCGCTAAGCACCGACGTGCTTTCGGAATTTGCTCCCGAAGCATTGAAAATACTAGCAGATGTTTTGGAAAACCCAAAATTGCCTCAAACCGAATTAGATCGTCTTAAAAATAATATGAAAAGAAACTTAACAGTTTCTCTTTCAACTCCTGGATCACAGGCGCGCAAGGATTTCTTTGCCGAGGTTTACCCAAACCATCCTTACGGAAGACTTTACCCAACTTCTGAACAAGTAGACTCTTACACCTTGAATGATGTAAAATCTTTTTACGATACGAATTTTGGCGCACAACGCACCACAATTTATATAGTGGGAAATTTTGATGCCGCAAAAGTGAAGGAAGTAGTGAAAAGTCAATTGGCTGATTGGCGCAAGGGTGAAAAGGAAAATTATCCAGTTGCACAGGCACAATCCACTGGAAAAGTGCAAATAATTGATCGTCCAGGCGCACCGCAATCTACCATTTATTATGGGCTTCCCGTTGCCGATCCTTCAAACAAGGATTATATTGCGTTGGATGTTATGAACACGCTTTTGGGCGGTTCTTTTGGGTCGCGAATTACCAGTAATATTCGTGAGGATAAAGGTTATACCTATTCTCCTAGTAGTGCTTTGGTAGCAAATTACAAAAGCGGACTTTGGTATGAAAGTGCTGATGTAACTACAGAGTTTACAGGTGCGTCAGTTGACGAAATCAAGAAGGAAATTGTGCGTTTGCAGACCGAAGCGCCAAGCAAAGCGGAATTGGATGGAATGAAAAGTTACAAATCTGGGATTTACGTTTTGCAAAATTCAACGCCTTACGGAATTATTGGGCAGTTGAATTTTCTTGACGTTCACAATTTGGATGAATCGTTTTTGGTAAATCAAGTGAAAAACATAAACGCAGTAACGCCACAACAAGTGCAGGAAATGACTAAGAAATACATAACGCTAGAAAAAATGACGCTTATCGTGGTGGGCGATAAGGAAAAGATTAAAGATCAGGTTAAAGAAACCATTGCGCAACCTGCGAAAAAAGAACAATAGTTAGTTTGATATTTGTTAAAAATGAAAAGCCCAGCAAAAGTTGGGCTTTTTTATTTTTTTTTAAAATTAATTTGAGAAAAGGGTTGTATTCTAACTTAGTTCTTCAGTATCCGAAGCAGTATTTTTCGCTAAAAGTTTATTCGAAACTTTATAGGTTGCAGAATATGAAAGACCGGGTTGACGGGATTTAGACGTTAAAAATGCTTTTTTGTACCATTTTGGGTCGGTGGCTTTTTTTTTGAAATCGTCGTGTGCGGCAATCTCGGAGACTGTGCCATTTAACCTTGTTTCAATTTTATAAACTCCAATTCCGAAATGTTCAATTCGTTGCAGAACGATTTCAAAATCTGCCTCTGAAAAGTATTGAATGGTTTCTTTATCAGAGCCTTTATTCACGTTTTTCAAATCAATAAATATATTTTTTTCTAAAAATTCAGTTTGTTCCATGTTTGGTGTAAAATTAATTATTCTGAATGGGTTTTTAAATTTCGAATACCTTCATATACCACTATACTAACGGCATTGGCTAAATTTAGGCTTCTAATATGCGTACTGTAAATAGGAATGTTATATACTAAATCAGCGTTTTCTGTTAGTACTTTTTCAGATAAACCCACTGATTCTTTTCCAAAGATTAAAAACATTTCGTCTGTATAATCAATGGCGCAGTAGTCTTGAGTTCCGTGACTTGAAAAATAGGCAAATTTTTTCCCTTTATTTTTTATGTAAAAGTCATCAATATTCTCATAGATAAAAAGGGAAATGTGTTGCCAATAATCTAATCCAGCTCTTTTTACTCGCTTGTCATTTAATTCGAACCCAAATGGTTTTACTAGATGTAATTTTGATCCAGACGCCAGACTTAGTCTGCCAATATTCCCTGTATTCATAGGAATTTCTGGTTCAATTAGTACAATATTAAATCCCATTGGTTTTATTTGATTTTTTGTAACGGTTAGTTTATGATTTCGTTACGTGTTTCGGCAACAAATTTAGCAAATACACACCGAATAGAAAATCCGCAAGGATTTTCGTAAAAAAAGCTCGAACTAGCCATTAATTATACACGGTTTTGTGCTTTCGTTATTTATTTAATTTTTGCTCAATACTATCTATAGTTGCATCAGCATCCTTAATTAAATCATTAAGTTGTTTAATAGCTGTAGTTGAAGTATTCTTATTCCATAAATGAAAAGCTTCGAGTACAAGAATTAATTGAGGTTGATTGTCCGTAATTTTTAATTCGTTATTTAATTCTGGCTGCATTTCTAACCTTTTTCTTAAGGATAAGTTTCCTCCAAGCGTAGATGCATTTCGTAACATTCCGATTAATTCCTTTGCGTTGCCATTATTTCCATCAACCATTTTGTTTTGACGACCCAAATAAGTTGTCAAACTTTTATTGATTTCTTGTGGTAAAAGATTTATGTCTCCCGAACTTATTAGGGTGTTAATAGTGTTTGTTTCAAAGTCCATAAGCACAACTGTATATTTTAAATTACGTAGGTTATGCAAGGTTTTAGTAGCATTTAAATCAGATTCTTTAAAGGTTTCTGTATAATCTTCATATGACTTTAGATAAATTTCAAAAGTTGAAATTAAATTTTCAGCATACGCTTTGTCACTTTGTAAATCTATTATAAGTTGTCGGTAATATGTATCTCGTTTTTCATCAAGCTTTCGATTTTCATTCCAATTATTAATCGATAAAGCAATCAAAATTCCAATAACTACGAGTACAATTTCACCAATTGCATATTTAAAATACTTTCCAGTTTTCCCTTCTGAAAGTAAATTCTGCCTAATTTTTCTAAAGAATTTTATCATTGGTTAGCGGTTTCTGATAATGAAGCACAACGTTTTGCAGCTACAAGAAGTTGGCGATTTCAAAGCACTAAACTGTCTGCCACTACAAAACTTGATACGAAGCACAAAGCTTCATTTAATCACTGAACTGCCAATTTCTTGTAGGGGCTGTTAGCGGTTCGGGCTTGTTGTCCAATCATTATATGTCATTTCAAATTTAATTTCCTTTGCTCCGTGTGTTCCAACTTCTGTCCAACCTGCTTTTCTATAAAACTGTTCTGCTCTTGTATTAAAAGCTGTTCCTAACCATAGCATTTCTTTTGTCTGTGTAAAATACCAGTCCAACATAGTTTTGTGTAATATTTGTCCTATACCTTTTTTCTCAAATTTTGGGTCTATAAACAATGCCCAAATATTATTTTCTTTCAAGTCGGCAATTGCAAATCCTACAATTTGTTTGTCTATTTCACAAACCCAACCTTTTCCTCTTACTGTGATAAATTCTTCGCAATCTTGGTCTGTCACCAAGTTAGGATTTGACAGTGTGTTTTCCGTTACAGAATTTCTCACTATTTGAATTTGTTTTATGTCGTCAATTTTAGCTTCTCTAATTATCATAATTTAATTTTTTTTCTTTGCGTCTGTATGTCATCGGTTGTCCAATAATTGTCAAAATGATTGTTGGTTGGCATTGTAGCATGACCGCTAACGTTTAGTATAATCGCAGTTACGGGATAAATTTAATGTTTTTCGGATAAGCACCTACGGTACCAATTACGCGTGGATTCGGACGCAGTCGAATCCGCCGTAATTGCGGTTATGCATTGTTGTGCTCAGTGCATCCTTTTTCGCTTTCCACAGGGGATTATTATTATTTCTCCATTTTTCACTTCATCTCCTTCAAATTCATCACCGCCAACTAAATTTTGATCATCTCCTATAAATCTTTTTTTATAAGTTTTTGATAATGATACATAATATCTTTTTGATTCACTTATTTGAAAGGTGAACTCTCCGATTTCGTTAGTATTACCACTTATTATTTCCTGAGTCGACCACATTGCATACCAAGGTTTTTCAATCCGCGTAACTTCAATTTCTGCATAATTTATGGGTTCATTAGTTTCCTCATTAACTGCCTTACAGGTAATATATAATTTCGAATCAAATAATAAATTGAAATGATGGACATAAAACCACACAGAGAAAATTAAAATTAGTGAGCCTAATATTGAATATCTGAGGTTTCGAGATTTAATTTTCATAATTAAAATATTTACGAAAAATTCCGACTGAAATTCAATCAGTATTCATTGAGCACAACGTTTAGTATAACCGCAGTTACGGATTAATATACGAGGTTTTTCGGTTGCGCACTGAAGTTAGCAATTACGCGTGGATTCGGACGCAGTCGAATCCGCCGTAATTGCGGTTATACATTGTTACCCTCTTTTGCGACACA
>JBBSOQ010000012.1:0-97442 GCA_038259585.1 Flavobacteriales bacterium
AAAATTCCACTAAACTTTGTTTTCATTTTTTTGTTTGTTTGAATTAGCACATCAAAAGTGCCAATAAAATCTTACAATTCCAACTTTTAATGAAAGTAGATTATTAAAATTTTAACCAAATGTTAAATTAAAAAACAGGGTATAGGGAGCTTTTTTATGTTAATTTTATACAAACCATTGATTTTCTTATGGTTTCGGAAGACCAATAAATAATTTAACACATGTTCAATGATTAAAAAAAAAAACATTTATTTTCAAACAGATTATGAACAATTGCCCAAACAACCCTAATTATCGAATTTTTATAGCTTTGAGCGAAATTTAACAATACTAGGAATTTTTATTCCAAAATGTTAATTAGTTGAATATAACCCATTTTAAATCTCAGAAATCATCTTATTATCAAATTCTAGAAATTGTGTGTCATTTACCAGTACTTTCTCCCCTAAATTGTTGAGAATTGTTTTTGAAGAGAACATTAAAAGTAGTCAAGCTACCATAACACCTAGTTATATACTGCTGAAGATCGATTTTATCATGTTCAGCCAGTTCTTTGCTGGCGTTTATTTTTTGCTCCATTACCCGAAGCCTATCACGAAGCATTACTATTTTATGAAAAAATGTATCGATAGGAATTTCTTTTGATGATAAATTTTTGTCCGCTGGCTGTAAAACCATGCTCCCGCCTTTCCATTTTTCAGCGATAGGAACTATTTCACTAAATCCATTCCATTTTTTAAGAATGTCACGAAGGCTCTTTTCAACTTCATAAAAACTAACAGTGTCAACCTCATCTTCTGCTGCTTCAATTATTTCAAAATCTTCGTCTGTGTTAATTATTTCCAGCCCATTCTCAATAAACGTTATCCAATACATTTTTGCAGTAACGTTAGTTACTACACCTTTTCCATGTTTGGGATGATTGATACGCGAACCTATTCCTAAAATTTGTTTCATTACAATTCTTATTTAGTCAGTAAAAATAAATAAATGATTTGTCCTTAAAAATGACAAATCTCGAATTTTCAAATAAAAAAACCATCCAAATTTTAAATTTGGATGGTTTTGGGTCTATCGGAACAGACCAGCCATAAACTACTTCTTCTTAGGAGCAGTTGGCGAAGCCTTTTTAACTTCCTGTTTTTTGGCTTGTGGGCCCTTTGCAGGTTGCGGCTTTTTGTTTTGCGGTTGTTGTGGCATAACAATTACTTTTTTTAAATTAGTAATATAAAGGTAAAAGGCGCCTCTGTTAAATTATTCTCTCGTTAGCGAAAGTTTAACAATAGCATTTTCAAAAATAATTAATCGTCTTTATGATCATCAATTACTTCCTGATCGCGATATTTACAGCATGGATCTATGTTTTCATAAACTTCATCTTTAGCTTTTATATCTTGGGTATCATGACCACTATCTGCAATACTTTGTTGAATCTTGGTCAAATCAGTTTTTCCTTCATTGTAAATTAAATTCAATTGATGCGTGCCTACATCCCAAGTAGCAGACTTCACGCCTTTTGCCTGAATGGATGCTTTTTCAATTCGTTCTTTACACATACCGCAAACGCCATCCACTTCTATCGTGGCTTTTGCGTTTTTGTTTTGGGCGAAACCCGTTACTCCTATAAAGAGTATTCCTAAAATTGCAATTATTGTCTTCATTTTTATTGATTTTGAATTTAGATTAATTAATACTGTATCGGAAACCCGCGTAGTACGAACTTCCAAAAATGGGACCGTAAACATAGGTTGTGTCAAAAGTTGTTCCAAATGGATTGTCACTTCCCACAATTGGATTTTTCTGTGTAACATTTGTAATGTTTTCTCCACCCACATAAATTTCAAAGTTAGGCGAAAAAACTTTGGTAATCTGAGCGTTCAATGTAGAAACTGAAGGCGAAAATTCTGAAAGGCCAATCGTGTTCAAATAGCTTTCTGTGGAAGCAAACCGTTGTTCACCCACATAATTGAAAGTTGCATCAAATTTCCAGTTGCCTCCTTTTGCACTTTGATGGGTTTCATAGGAAGCATTTGCAAAAAAGCGATGGTTCGGCGTTAAAGGTGTTTGTTTTTTTCCACTTAAATAAGTGGTTTCAACATCATAATATTTGTAAGCCAACCGCATATCGAAATGTTCAAAAATATTATAATTGAATTCCACTTGGAAATTATTAGAATAACTTTCGCCTTCCAAATTATAAAAATTTATTTGCTGTGGATTTTCATAATCTACCACAATTTGATTCACAAAATCAGTTCTGTAAAAATCGAATGTCAGGTCCGCTTTTCGATTAAAGAGGTTGAAACCTTGCATATACGAAAACCCATAGTTCCAGGCAATTTCAGGATCTAAACCGTAGATATCACCTCCGTTGCCCAAAATATTCAAACTGCGCGAAGTAGCAAAAATCTGTTGGTTTTCAGTGAAAATATTTGCACTTCGTTTTCCTCTTCCCGCAGAAATTCGAAATGCAGACTTATCCCAAGGTGAATAACGTAAATGGAAGCGTGGGGTTAAAAAAGTCCCCAATGTGTTGTGAACATCGGCGCGAATTCCTGCACTAAAATTTAAATCACCCAAATTGTCAAAATTGTATTCAAAAAATGCTCCGACAGAATTTTCAACCCTACTGAAGTTTTCTGTTAAAACCAACTCGTCATAACCGTCATAGGTTGCGCTTAAACCCGTTTTAATTTTATGGCGTGAATCGCTGATTATTGAATTGTAAAGTAAATTGGCGTACAAACTATTATGCTGAATGTTGTAATCATTCAATCCAAAATAAGATTCTTGATCGTGATGGCTGTAAGCAAGTTGCAATCCACCAGTGCGCCAAGGAATATCTGGGTTTACAAATCCAAATTTCCCCGAAATATCAAATCGCTGGGTTTTTATTTCGCTTCCCCACGCATTTGTGGTTCCGCGATCCCTGTCCGGATCAAAGGATAATTGTCCGGTCTGTTTTTCATCATTCAAATATCTAAAATTGAAAAACCCAACATACCCGTTTTCGGTGTCTGTATATTGCCAGCGGTTCATAACATTCACCTGTTTCATTAATGGGGCATCTAGAAAAGAATCATCATTATTGTCAAATTCAGTTTCACGAAGATTTCCATGTAAATACAAACCTGTGCTCCAGCGTTCGCTAACTTTTGTGTTAAGATGCGTATTCAGCTCAAAACGACCGTTACCGGCACCGTAAGCATTTACAAAAAGCTTATCATCCGCAGATGGTTTTTGAAGTTCAGCGTTTATCTGTCCCGCAATACTTTCGTAACCATTTGTAACACTTCCCGCACCTTTGGTAATTTGGATGCTTTCCACCCAAGTTCCCGGAATAAAACTTAAGCCATACGCCTGCGAAGCGCCACGAATACTCGGTACGTTTTCTGTTGTTATCAAAATATACGGACTCGTAAGCCCCAACATTTTAATCTGTCTAGTTCCAGAAATAGCATCGGCAAAATTCACGTCAATCGATGGATTTGTTTCAAAACTTTCTGCCAAGTTGCAACAAGCAGCTTTCAAAAGTTCGGCACTACTAACATTCAAAACATTAGTAGCTTGAATAAAGGAGCGCGAAGTAGCTTTCTGTCTCGCAGTAACTGTAACCTCATCAAGATTAGCTGTAGATTTTAATGAATGTGTTATTTGCTTCGGAGAATTCACCACAATGGTATCAGTCTTATAACCCACAAAACTGATCACCAATTTTTTGTATTCAGGTTTATAGGAAATTTCAAAATTACCGTCAAAATCGGTTACGGCTCCCACGGAAGTATTCAACCAATAAACGTTTGCGCCACCAAGAGGAACTTCTTCGTTATTGACATTTTCAGTAATGTGTCCCGTTATTTTTTCCTGTGAAAAAATACAGAGCGGAAGGATAAAAAGTATATATAGTAGATTTTTCATTTTTTAAATTTTTGCACCGCGCAATCGCAATGCATTAGTAATAACTGAAACCGAGCTGAAACTCATCGCAAGCGCAGCAATCATAGGTGATAATAATATTCCGAAAACTGGGTACAAAACTCCGGCGGCAATTGGCACGCCTATAGTGTTGTAAATCAAAGCGAAAAACAGGTTTTGTTTTATGTTGCCCATTACTTTTTCACTTAAATGAAAAGCTTTTACAATGCCGTGCAAATCTCCTTTTACTAGAGTTATTCCGGCACTTTCAATAGCTACATCGGTGCCCGTGCCCATCGCGATGCCCACATCACTTTTTGCCAAAGCAGGCGCATCGTTTATTCCATCGCCAGCCATTGCAACTTTTTTGCCTTCGGCTTGCAATTTTTCGACCACTTCCAATTTGTTTTGTGGCAGCATTTCAGCCTTAAAATCTGTAAGGTTCAGTTCCCAGGCTACAGCTTTTGCCGTATCGTGATTATCACCAGTGAGCATTATAACCTGAATCCCTTTTTCCTGAAGTTCGGATATAGCTTTTTTACTGGTTTGTTTTATTTTATCAGCAATTACAACATAACCCACCACTTTTCCATCCACGGAAAGCATCGGTACTGTTTTGCCTTTTTTCTGTTCTTCAGAAATTTCTTTTTGAAGAATTTGAGAGATGACCGCGCCAGCCTCTTCCATCATCTTTTCGTTACCAAGAGCAGCTTTTTTTCCATTGATAGTTCCAATAACCCCTTTTCCTGTAACTGAATTGAAATCGGTTGTTTTTAAAACTTCGGAATTTTTCTCTTTACCATATTTCACTGTAGCATCAGCTAAAGGATGTTCGCTATTTTGATTAAGCGAAACAATGTATTGAAGTACTTCTTCTTCTGAAAAATCTTCCGAAGAACCCACTTTTTCCACAGAAGGTTTTCCTTCGGTAATAGTCCCGGTTTTGTCAATAATCAAAACATCTATTTTGTTAAGTGTTTCGAGTGATTCGGCGTTTTTTATAAGCACACCGTTTTGAGCTCCCTTGCCTACTCCAACCATTACTGACATTGGTGTTGCAAGACCGAGCGCACACGGACAAGCAATTATTAATACTGCAATTGCATTGACCAACGCAAATACATATTTTGGCTCGGGGCCAAAAACCGACCAAATTATAAATGTGATTAATGAAATAAGAACTACGAGGGGCACAAAATAACCCGAGATTTTATCGGCTAATTTTTGGATTGGCGCCCGGCTTCGGCTGGCTTTGTTTACCATTTCGATAATTTGTGAAAGCAGGGTATCGCTTCCCACTTTTTCGGCTTTCATCACAAAAGTCTGTTTGCCATTTATGGTTCCCGAACTTACTTTATCGCCCTCTGCTTTTGAAACGGGAACAGGTTCACCGGTAATCATCGATTCGTCAATAGAACTTTCACCTTCTATTATGCTTCCGTCCACAGGGATTTTCTCTCCAGGTTTTACGCGCAGTTTGTCGCCAACTTCTATTTTATCAATTGCGATGGTTTCTTCTTTTCCATCAACAATTCTGACTGCTTTGTTCGGCGCTAATTTCAGTAATTCTTTTACAGCAGAATTGGTTCTATTATGCGCTCTAGCTTCCAAAACCTGCCCCATTAAAACTAGCGTGAGAATTACAGTTGCAGCTTCAAAATAAACGTGCACGGTTCCCATTTCAGTTTTAAATTGGGCGGGAAAAAAGTTTGGAAAAAGCATTCCAAAGACGCTGAAAATCCAAGCCACCCCAGCACCTATTCCGATGAGGGTGAACATATTCAAATTCCATGTTTTTATGGAACGATAAGCACGTTCAAAAAACATCCACGTGGCGTAAAAAACCACCGGAATGGAAAATCCAAATTGTACCCAATTCCAATATTTCATTGACAATAAATTATACAATGGATTATTCGGAATCATTTCAGACATTGCTATTATAAAGATAGGAAGCGTAAAAGCTACTGCAATCCAAAACTTTTTCAGCAATGCTTTATAAGTTTTGTTTTCGGCAGATTCATCTACTTTTTTTGGCACCAAATCCATTCCACAAATTGGGCAGGAACCAGGTTCATCACGAACTACTTCCGGATGCATTGGGCAAGTGTATTCTGTTGCCGAGCTATTTGAAGTTTTTAATTCTTCCACTAAATCCATTCCGCAAACTGGGCAATCGCCGGGCTTGTTGTAAGTTTTTTCACCTTCGCAGTGCATTGGGCAATAGAAAGTGCCAGAGCTATTTTGATTCGCTCTTTTTTCTTCCTTTTTCACTTGATGCTTTTCTGCGGCTTCTGCATCGTCGGGAAGGGAAATACTATAACTTCCACCATCGTTTTCCAAAGCTTTTTCGAAAACCTTCAATGGAATATGCTTTTCCATTTCAATGACAGCTTCGGCATTTTCGAGGTTTACCGATGCTTTGGAAACGCCCTCAATTTCGCTTAATGTATTTTCCACATTGCTTCTGCAGCCGTTGCAGGTCATTCCTTGTATTTTATATGTGTGTTTCATCGCTTAATAAATCAAGGTTTGGTATTCTCAAGTCTTTTTATCATTTCTTGCATTTGGCCTATTTCCTTACGTTGGGTTTTAATTATTCCTTCTGCCAATTCTTTCACTTCAGGGTCTTTAATATCTGCCCATTCACTAGTTAATATGGCTATGGAATGATGCGGAATCATTGCTTTCATCCACAAAACATCCCCAATAGGTTTCTGTGCTCTAACTAGAAATAATGCACTGCTAAAAAGCAAAACGCTTCCCAATAGAATAGCTGTGTTCTTTTTATTGTTGCTGTACATTTTTCTCATAAAGAAAAACATAATTACGGCCATTGCAGATATGCCCAAACAAGTCATGTAAAAGCGTGTAAGGCTGAAATAGACGTGGTCCATTTCATAAGTATTTAAATACATTGTTATATACATCGCAAGGAAAGATGCAGCAAGCATTAATACGAATTTTGTATAAGGGTTTCCCTGAGTTTTTTTATTATTTTCCATAATTTTAAATTTTATAGTTTTTAAAAACGAATTGATAAACCTCCACCTGCGCCAAAACGATTGTCGTAACTAGCCATCAACGAAAAGTTTTTTGATAGAAAATATTCAAGTCCAGCGTTCCAAGTCAATTCATCACCATAATCAAATCCTATTGGCAAATCGTCCACCAACCCAAAGTCTGCTTGATATTCAATCATCCCGAAAGCAACTGTTCGGGGAAATATCATTATTTCACGTTGCAACCCAATTTGTGGGCGCAGTTTATTATCCAGTCTTACATCTAAATTAAATAAATAAGGCGTTAAATATCGAACTCCAACAATAGCCGTTGTTTCAATTTCATCAAGATTGTCATCAAATTCATTTTCGATATTTACACCTCCAAAAATCCTGAAATAATCGTGCAGATAACGTTCGTAGGTGACTTCAGCTTCAAGATTTTTATTCCACCCATATTCTGCCATTACATTGAATTGATTTCGCAAATTGGAAGCGGTAAAATTCAATTCTATCATATGCGAAGCAACATCCGCTGTGTCCCAGGTGTAAAAATGATTGGCTTCATTCATAACTACTGAAACAGGATATTCCTGCAATCGTTCATCCCGTGACGTTTCATAACTGAAAACTCGTGCCATTCCTCCCATCATATGGTAAAGCACGTGGCAATGGAAAAACCAATCGCCATAGTCATCTCCATAAAACTCAATTGTTACCTCTTCCATTGGCGGAACGTTCACGGTATGTTTTAATGGAGAATATTCGCCGTTTTTATTAATTACTCTAAAAAAGTGACCGTGAAGGTGCATTGGGTGGTGCATCATTGTAAGATTGTTCAAAGTAATTCTAGTTACCTCGTTCCCCTTTATTTTGATATTATCAGTCTCTGAAAGCGGCACTCCATTCATACTCCAAATGTAGCGGTTCATATTCCCTGTGAGGTTCAAAAGAATTTCTGCTACGGGAGTATCTTTTGAATAATTAGTTTTTTCAGGAGATTTCAGATAATCGTAATTGTATTCTGAATTCATATTCATCCCTTCCATTTGCATCGGCTCACTTTCCATTTTCATCTTGGAATGGTCCATTTTGTAATGGTCGACTTTCATTGAATCTTTAGAGATTTCCCTTTTTGAATGATCCGTTTTCGCTGCGTCTTTCTGCATTTCCATTTTAGTGTGATCCATTTTGGAATGGTCCATTTTTGAGTGATCCATTTCCATACCTTCCATCCCGTCCATTTCCATCCCATACTCTTCTTTCATTTCAAAACGCTCGTCATTTTTGGGCTGAAACTTTATTGCGTGAGCGCCCATTTTCATCTTCATTTTTGCCATTTCCTGCATCATTACTATCTTATCTGGTTTTTCAACAATTGGTGCTGGCAGGATTTCTCCCGCACCCAAATATGCAAAAGCAGTTCCAGAACCATCCTGCGCCATAGCCCTAAATTCTAGCTTTCCATTTTGTGGAATCGTAACTATAAAATCATACGTTTCTGCAATGGCTATAAAGGTTTTGTTTCTTTCTACTGGCTCTACATCAAGTCCGTCTGCTGAAACCAACAAAGGTGTTTCCCCACCAAAGGTCATCCAAAATTGTGTTGAAGCGGAACCGTCAATAATTCGCAATCGAACTTTTTCACCGGGTTTAAAATCTGGATATTCTGCAGCTTGCTTTCCATTTACCAAAAAAGCTGGATAATAAATATCAGCGATGTCGGCGCCTTCCATTCGTTGTCGCCAAAAATTGAGTTGAGCACCAAATGCGCCGCGTCCAATTACTTGATTCAATGGCGTGGAAGTTCCTTTTTTTATCCCATACCATTCGCTGCCGCGCTTTAGAGTGCGCATTACATCCTTTGGCTTTTCATTGGTCCAATCTGAAAGTATCAAAACCAATTCTTTATCGTAATCCAAGGTTTTTTCTTTCGGCTGAATTACGATAGAACCAAAAACACCGCTTTGTTCTTGCAGCATTGTGTGCGAATGGTACCAATAGGTTCCGGATTGATTAATAGGAAAATTATAAGTGAAAGTAGTTCCCGGTTTTATGGGGGGCGTAGTTAAATAAGGCACGCCATCCTGAAAGTTTGGCAATAATATTCCGTGCCAATGGACGGAAGTTTCCACGTCCATTTTATTGGTTACGTGGATTACAGCTTGTTCGCCTTCCGTAAATTCAAGTGTTGGGCCGGGAATGTTTCCGTTTACAGTCATTCCCATAACTTCCTTACCAGTGAAATTTACTACTTGCTTTTCAATAGTTAGCGAATATTCTCGAATTGGACCTTCTTCATTTTCCTGTGAGAAGGAATAATTCAGGAAAAACAAATTCAAAAATAGAATTATAATTAGTTTGCATTTCATTTTTTAGATTTGATTAAATATGAATATTTACTCCAAAAAAATGGAGTTTTAATCATGAAGCACCCGCAAATGCGGGCATTAATCAAATCAGGAAAGTCTCGTACAAAATATTGAAATCCTGTTCGAGGGGTGGCGGATTTTGATCCGCTAAGAAGATTTTTTCAATGGAAGCTATTTCAACTTCCTTTACAACAAATACAGAAACGAAAGTAGCTACAAAGGTTTTGTTGAGTTTTAAATCGAACGAGGCTTTTGCATAATTATCGTCTGTGTGTATTTTTGTAATATGGTTTTTGCAACAGTCGTGTGCTTTTTCAGTAATGTTTTCATCACTACAACCTGTGTCTGCAGTATCAGAATCCATTCCGCAGGAAAGATGTTTTTCCCCCAAAGTAATTTCAGACATCATTTCCATTCCACTGCAGAAGTGTTGCGCATAGGCAATTCCCGAACTGCTGGCTAGCATCAGTATGGAAAGGAATATGGAAATTGATTTTTTCATTGAAAGGCAAAAATACAAAAAAAAGCCTCCCGAAAAATTGGAAGGCTTTATTAAAAATTATTTTACTTCAGAATCCACTCTTCCGCATTTCAACATTTTATCGCCAAAATATGGATTCATGATATCCTTACTACTGCTGATCCAATACGCACCTTTATTATTAAAAGCCATTGGGCAGAATTGTTTGTAAAGCATCCCAGATTTTATAGCTCCTTTTAACACGGTTTCCATCCCGCTGCTCAACGCTTCAAAGTTTTCACGCTGAATTTTAATATCTTCTGATGAAGCCATTGTTGCAGCCGCTGTTTGAGTTGTTTCTTCAGCATTTAATTCTTTAAGAAGTAATTGAAGTTTTGCAGCTTCAGCTGAAGTTTTGGTAGCATCTGTGTTTACCAAAGCAGCTTCAACCTGTAAATATTGGTTAAAAACCGCTTCTACTTTTGGGTCGTTAAATTCTGCTTCCGCTTTCGCTATTTCATAGATTTTTGGCTCGGCATTGTCTACCGTTACAACTTCTGGTTCGTTTTCTTTTACGTTTTCCTTACAGGAAAATATTGTCAAAGAAACTATAGCAAAGAAAATTAGAAATAAATTTTTCATATTTAAATAAGATTTAGAATTACAAAGGTATCATAATTCAACGAGATTTATATTTCTGAAAATAAAATGCTGGAACCAAAATAAGCAGGAACAAAGGCTGGATCAGGAATCTGCGGACGTAGAACAAAACCATATGGCTGTCAGTTCCTTCAGAAGTATAAACGATGAAACTGAAAGCTATAAAAAATGCTGCAAACAGACTCACATATAGAATTGCAGATAATTTAATAATTTCTTTATCTCGGAAAACCAACCAAAGAATTGCAATTGAGATCAAGGTATTTACGAAAAATCGAAGTGCAATACTCGCTTGCAAAGAAAATATATCCATACTTGGAAGTGGCAAGGTTTTGTAATCTGCCTTAAAAAACTCTAAAAGTGGATCGTAAAATAACGAATTTTCAAAAGCTCTTATTAGCACCAAAAGAAAAGCCAACAACAAAATACCTGTTATTTTATAAATTCTATTCATTCGTAGGCTTTTGTCTTTAACATTCGCACCCATATCATCCAGAGAACAAAAACCAAGCTGTAAATAATACCTGGAAACACTACAGAATGAAGTATATCTTCATATTGTGGATATCTATATAAAGCCACGACCAAGATCGCAATGCGCATAATATTCACTATGTAAATTAATACTGCTCCGGCAAAAAGAAACAAAAATGTTTTTTTGAAATTTTCAGCAAAAGCGATAATGAAAGAAAAGAATAAAACAATAACACTAACGGAATTACAGCCTTCCACAATAACCACTGAATAGTTGTTTTCAATCGTCAGCAACATTCCCTGTTCCAAATTATCTGGTGTTAAAAAGGAACTAATGCCAAAGTCTTGAAGCAACGAAGCACTTTGTTTTGCTACAAGATTTGTTATAAAATCCGGAAAGTATGTTTCGCCTGAAAAAACTTTCAAATAGAACGCATAAAAAAAACTGAGTATTAAATAGCCGCCTAAAAACAGCACAACAAAGCGAATAACTGTTTTATATTTTTTAAAAAGTTCTTTCAAATTGAAAATTTGTTTTTAACAAAAATACAGGATTTGTTTTTGGTGTATGTAACCGTTTTAAAATACTTTTACCAAGTAATTAAGATTTAAAAAAACTATGGCTTTTTCACATTTGAAACCGAGAGTTAAAACCATTTTAGCCAACAGTGCTGAAAGCACTAATAGCAGATTAACAGAGGTTTGCGAACTGCTACAATCTTCTATTGGATATTATGACTGGGTTGGTTTCTATTTTGCAAATCAAGCCGAAAAAAATTTGCATTTGAAAGCATTTGCTGGAGAACCTACAGACCATACAGTTATTCCTTTCGGAAAAGGGATTTGCGGACAGGTTGCCGTGAGCAATCAAAATTTTGTGGTGCCAGATGTAAAAGCGCAGGACAATTATATTGCTTGCAGCATTACGGTAAAAGCTGAAATTGTAATTCCTCTTTTTAAAGACGGGAAAAATATTGGGCAAATAGATATCGATTCGCACGTGGAAGATCCATTTTCATTGGAAGACGAGCGTTTTTTGGAATGGGTGAACGAACAGGTTTCCGAAATTTTGGATTGAGAATTCTGAAATTCGAACTATTTACATACCAGTTCTAATCGCTTCAACAGGATCTAATTTAGATGCTGAAATTGCTGGAAGAATTCCTGAAATTAAACCGATTGCAGCACTAATTGCCGTACCAATAAACATATTCCATGGGGATAAGACGAATTCAAAATCGCCTGTAAATTGTGAAGCTATTATTGAAACAATAAACACTAAAAATAATCCAATTAATCCGCCAATTACTGCAAGTATTACCGCTTCAAACAAAAATTGGAAAAGAATAAATTTATTTTTCGCACCTAATGATTTTTGAATTCCTATTAAATTGGTGCGCTCCTTTACACTTACAAACATAATATTTGCAATTCCGAAACCGCCTACAAGTAATGAAAATCCGCTTATAATAAGGCCGATGATGTTCATACTTCCCGTTATTTCATCAATAAAATCTGTAAAACCTTGCATTTGATTAATGAAAAAATTACTTACTTCATCTGGCTTCAAGCCTCTTTTCATTCGAAGTTTTTGATCTAATACAGCTTTAAATTCGGCTTCGTCCACTCCTTTTTCTGGCTTTATTACAATTTGTGGAAATGTAGTTTTATTGTTGTCGCCATAAATTCGCCGCACAACATTTACTGGCATTAAAACCGAAGTATCTTTCGAATTTCCAAATAAGCCCGCCCCTTGTTTTTCCAAAACTCCAATTACGTTGAATTTTCGGCCGTAAATACGCACTTCTTTTCCAATGGCGGTTACCGCATCGCCAAACAATTGATTGGCAATTTCATCACCCAAAACCACTACCATGGAGCCGCTATTTGATTCGGAACCATTAAAAAATCGTCCTTCAGAAAATTTCAATGCCTCAATATTGTAATAGCCGTCCGTTACCGCACCAATTGGAACATTGTCAACCTGCTTGTCCTCATATTTTATACTTTCGGAGGGAACATTCAAGGTAAAAGTTGCCGCTTCAATATTTGGAGCGTTACGTTCTAAATATTGGTATTCATCATAGGTAACATCTGGAAATTGTTGCCATTTCCAGCGGGGAATTTCGGTTGGTCCAAAATTAAAACGCATAATAATAATTGTACTGTTGTCCAACCCGCTAATGCTTCCTTCAATTTCACGTTTTAAGGAATCAACGGCAGCCAAAACCGCTATTATGGAAAAGATACCAATGGTAACGCCCACCAAAGAAAGGAAGGTTCGCAATTTATTGTTTCGCAACGCATTGAGCGCAAAATTGAAACTTTCCTTTAAAACGCGAAGATAGATTAGCATTAAGATTTCAGATTACAATTTTCGATTAACGGTTTTCAATTTCGAAAGGGTTGATAAAATTATAAAAAGTAAGACGTTTTCTCTGTGTTTATGTTACAAATTTACTATTCAATTATGTACTTTTGCACCTTAATTTTCGATAATGAACAATTCCAAAAAAATTACATCTGCTTTAATTTCTGTTTTTAGTAAAGATGGGCTCGCGCCAATCGTTCAAAAACTGAACGAACAGCATGTAAAAATCTATTCTACGGGCGGCACTGAAAAATTCATAAACGATCTTGGAATTGAGGTAATTGCGGTGGAAAACATCACTGATTACCCCTCAATTTTGGGCGGTCGCGTAAAAACATTACACCCAAAAGTTTTTGGGGGAATTTTAAATAGACAAGACCATGAAGGCGATGTTGCCGAAATGCAACAATACAATATTCCACAGATTGATGCTGTGATTGTAGATTTGTATCCGTTTGAAAAAACAGTTGCTTCTGGTGCTTCGGAAGGAGATATTATTGAAAAAATAGACATTGGCGGAATTTCTTTAATTCGCGCTGCTGCGAAAAATTTTAAAGACACTATTTGCGTTTCATCGGTAGACGATTATTCCGAATTTTTGGAATTGATATCTACAAACAATGGTGAAATTTCGCTGAAAGACCGCAAGCGTTTTGCAGCAAAATCTTTCAACGTTTCTTCCAATTATGACACTGCGATTTTCAATTATTTCAATTCAGAAGAAAAATTACCTGCTTTCAAAATAAGCGAAACTAACGGACAAGAACTTCGTTACGGCGAAAACCCACACCAAAAAGGATATTTCTTTGGAAAATTTGATGAAATTTTCACCAAACTTCACGGAAAGGAATTGAGCTACAACAACCTTTTAGACGTTGACGCCGCTGTGAATTTGATGAATGAATTTAAAGGCGAAGCACCAACTTTCGCAATCTTAAAACACAACAATGCCTGCGGAATTGCGCAAAGGGATACTATTCAACAAGCTTATATGGCAGCTTTGGCAGGTGATCCTGTTTCAGCTTTCGGGGGAATTTTAATTAGTAATGTTGAAATTGACGAAGCCACTGCAAACGAGATTCACAACCTTTTCTGCGAAGTGGTAATCGCTCCTTCTTTTTCAACTAAAGCGCAGGAAATTTTAGAAGGAAAAAAGAATCGAATTTTATTGATTCAGAAAGAAATAACACTACCTTCAACAACCGTACGCACTTGTTTAAACGGCGTTTTGGTACAGGAAAAAGACAATATAACGGATAACGCCCAAATTTTAACGCACGCAACAAACAATAAACCGAATTCAGCAGAGTTAGAAGACTTGTTATTCGCTTCGAAAATTTGCAAGCAAACAAAATCGAACACAATTGTTTTGGCAAAGGGAAAGCAACTTTGCGCCAGCGGAACCGGCCAAACCAGCCGCGTAGATGCATTACGGCAAGCAATTGACAAAGCACAAGCCTTTAATTTTAACCTTGAAGGTGCCGTGATGGCGAGTGACGCTTTTTTCCCGTTTCCAGATTGTGTGGAAATTGCGGACAACGCAGGAATAACCGCTGTAATCCAGCCCGGAGGCTCTATAAAAGACCAATTGAGCATAGATTATTGCAACGCGCATGAAATGGCAATGGTATTTACCGGAACACGCCATTTTAAGCATTAAATTTTATTACATTTGTTTAAAACCAAACTTAACACGTTAACTTTCAATACCACCTACTTAAATTATGGGATTTTTTGACTTCCTAACTGAAGAAATAGCAATTGACCTTGGTACCGCAAATACCCTGATAATCCACAATGACAAAGTTGTTGTAGATGCTCCTTCAATTGTTGCACGCGATCGCACTACCGGAAAAATAATCGCCGTGGGCCGTGAAGCAGCGATGATGCAGGGAAAAACACACGAAAATATTAAAACAATACGTCCTCTAAAAGATGGTGTAATTGCAGATTTTGACGCTAGCGAAAAGATGATAAATATGTTTATCAGCGATATTCCCGCCTTGAAAAAAAGATGGCTAAAACCATCTTTGCGAATGGTTGTCTGCATTCCCAGTGGAATTACCGAAGTGGAAATGCGCGCGGTAAAAGAAAGTGCCGAACGTGTTAACGGAAAAGAAGTTTATTTGATCCACGAACCAATGGCAGCCGCAATAGGGATTGGTGTTGATATTATGCAACCAAAAGGAAACATGGTTGTAGACATAGGAGGTGGAACTACTGAAATTGCCGTAATTGCCCTTGGAGGAATTGTTTGCGACAAATCTATAAAAATTGCTGGTGACGTTTTTACGAACGATATCGTTTATTATATGCGTACCCAACACAACCTTTATGTTGGAGAGCGCACCGCTGAAAAAATTAAAATTCAAATTGGTGCAGCTACCGAAGATCTTGAGCTTCCACCTGATGAAATGGACGTGCAAGGGCGCGATTTGCTTACCGGAAAACCAAAGCAGGTACAAACTTCATATAGAGAAATTGCAAAAGCACTTGACAAATCCATTCTTCGAATTGAAGATGCGGTTATGGAAACGCTATCACAAACGCCTCCCGAACTTGCTGCAGATATATACAACACTGGAATTTATCTTGCTGGTGGTGGTTCTATGCTCCGCGGGCTAGACAAAAGACTTTCGCAAAAAACCGATCTTCCAGTTTATATAGCTGAAGATCCATTGCGTGCAGTAGTTCGTGGAACTGGCATTTGTTTGAAAAATCTTGCCAAATATAAAAGCGTGTTGATTAAATAATTTTCGGAAGAAATTAATTCCACTGAAAAAGTTTAAAGAGAATAGTTACCCATTTTTGGCGTTGCTCCCATTAGAAAGCAGAATATTTTAACCCCACAAAGCAATGCAACAGATTATATTTTTCTTCATCCGGAATAAAAATTTCCTGTTGTTCGCCGTGTTGTTTACTTTTTCGGTTGCACTTACCATTCAAACCCATAATTACCACAACAATAAGTTTATCAGTTCTGCCAATTTTTTTACTGGTGGCATTTATACCTTCAGAAATAACGTTACAGATTATTTATCTCTTGGAAAAGAAAACGAACAATTGCTTCAAGAAAATTTACAGCTTCGGAAGAAATTAGACCAATTTAAGGAAGTTGTTGTTTTCGAAAAGCTAGATAGTACCGTTCTTCCCAATAAATACAAATATTTCACCGCTCGGGTAATCAATAACAATTACACAAAAACAAAAAACCAACTTACGCTAGACAAAGGCAGCAAGGACAGTATAAAAATTGACTTAGGTGTGATTTCCTCCAAAGGAATTGTGGGAATTGTAAGCGATGTTTCAGAAAATTATGCAACGGTTCAATCCATTTTGAATACAAAAAGCAGGATTAATGCGAAGCATAAAAATTCGGGGCATTTTGGGTCATTGAAATGGGACACAAAAAATCCGAATATAGCTCAATTGGTTGATATTCCTCGTCTGGCAGAGCTGACTGAAGGTGATACTATTGTAACAGGTGGAAGATCTACCATTTTCCCAGAAGGCCTTTTAATCGGTACTGTGAAAGATTTTCATTTAGATAAAGATGACAACTATTATTACGTAAACGTTCAACTTTTCAATGATATGACTAGTTTAGAGCACGTTTATTTAATAGAAAACAACGAAGCTAAGGAAATTTTAGAATTAGAGAAAGGAGTGGAAGATGCGGAACAATGATATCTTAATAAATATAGTTCGGTTTGTGGTACTTGTGTTTCTTCAAGTACTTTTTCTGAATAATATTAATCTGGCTGGATATATAAACCCGTATCTCTATATATTCTTCATTTTAATGTATCCTTTAGCTGGTAACAAAGGTTTATTGATTTTTCTTAGTTTTCTATTGGGCCTTTCCATTGATATATTTGAAGACTCTGGCGGGGTTCATGCAGCGGCTTGTGCTTTTATTGCATACATCCGTCCAGTAGTTTTAAAATATTCGTTCGGTGTTAGTTATGAATATAACAGTGTTAAAATAAAAAAAGCAGATCCAATGGAAAGGCTCACTTATATTGCCTCACTGGTTTTTATACACCATTTGGTGATGTTCTCTTTGGAAATTTTTAGCTTTAATCATATATTATTACTTTTGAAAAGTACATTGTTCTCCGGGTTATTTACCATAATTGTCATTTTTTGCACAATGATTATTTTCAATAGAAAATCGACATGAGAAAAATTGTACTTATAGCATTAGTATTGTTCACTGGCTTGCTCTTTACAGCCCGACTTTTCTATTTGCAGGTATATGACGCTTCATCTGATTCACTATCGGAAAATAGTGCCATAAAAGTAATGTATGACTATCCGCAGCGAGGTTATATGTTTGACCGAAATGGAACACTTTTAGTTTCAAACCAACCGTCGTATGACGTAATGGTGATTCCGAGAGATGTAAAACCACTTGATACTTTGGAATTTTGCGGACTTCTGAAAATAACGAAAGAAGAGTTCAAAGAAATTCTCAATAAAGCTAAAGTCTATTCGCCAAGATTGCCTTCTGTTGTACTTCCACAATTGAACAAGGCAGACTACGCTTCCCTTTCCGAAAAAATGTATAAATATGAAGGGTTTTACATTCAGCGTCGTTCCCTTCGTGAATACCAAGTTGACCACTCTGCAAACGTAATGGGTTACATTGCTGAAGTGAACAACGCTATCATTGAAAAAAACCCATACTACCAAATGGGGGAACTCATCGGTACAGCTGGTGTTGAGAAGGAATACGAAGATGTACTCCGCGGTATTAAGGGCGTGAAGTACATTCAAAAAGATCGCTTCAATAGGGACATTGGACCTTATAAAGAGGGAATTTTCGATACTTTACCCGAAGCTGGTCACGATGTGCAACTAACTATTGATGCAACCCTCCAAAAATATGGAGAAGAATTAATGATACACAAACGTGGTGGAATTGTTGCCATTGAGCCCAACACTGGTGAAATACTTGCGCTTATTACCGCGCCAAGTTATGATCCTTCTTTACTTGTTGGACGAGATCGTTCTAAAAATTTTACAAAACTATGGTATGACACCATCGGAAAACCTTTATATGACAGGGTTTTGATGGGTGAGTATCCACCAGGTTCGCCGTTTAAAACATTGATTGCCTTGGTTGGATTACAAGAAAAAGCTGTGGATACGCTTGATAAATTCTATTGCTATCGTGGCTTCCGTTACGGAAATAGAACATTGGGTTGTCACTCCCACCCTACACCACTTGCAATGGTTGGCGGTATTGCCAATAGTTGTAACGCATATTTCTGTAATGTTTATAAAAGGATTATTGATAAATACCCCACACCGCAGGAAGGAATTGATGCATGGAGAAAGGATCTTCTAAGTTTTGGTCTTGGGGATTTTTTAGGTTATGATCTTCCCAGCGGAAAAAAAGGGAATATTCCCACCTCAAAATATTACAATAAAATACACGACTTTCCTGCGCACAAATGGAACTCTTTAGCCACGATTTCAAATGCTATTGGGCAAGGTGAAGTGTTGTTGACCCCGATGCAGATGGCAAACTTTACCGCGGCAATAGCAAACCGGGGTTATTATTATACACCTCATATTATCAAAAACGTTATTGGGCCTGATACTATTCCGCAGAAATTCAAAGAAAAACATTATACAACGGTTGAACCCGAAAACTTTAAACCTGTTGTTGAAGGTATGTACCAAGTTTATAAACGCGGAACAGCTTCTTCTATCCAAATTCCAGGAATAGAAATTTGCGGAAAAACCGGTACTGCGGAAAATTTCACTAAAATTGGTGGCAAACGAGTTCAACTTACTGATCACTCCATTTTTGTGGCCTTTGCGCCAAAGGACAACCCAAAAATAGCAATTGCTGTTTTTGTTGAAAACGGATATTGGGGTTCACGTTGGGCGGGACGAATTGCTGGACTTATGATTGAAAAATATCTGAAAGGCGAAATAACTCGAACCGACATGGAAAAATATGTATTAGAAGGAAGTTTGGAAGCAGAATACGCCAAACCCTACAGCGGTCAACCTTTTTCAATAAATCATTAATGGCAACAAGTAAAAGTTACGTTCGGTTTGACTGGTTGATGATTTTTATTTACATCGCATTAGTTTTTATGGGCTGGATAAATATATATTCTGCCTCGCTAAGTGATACAGCAAAAGGGTTCTTTGATTTTGACCAAATCTATGGCAAACAGATGATTTGGATCGGTTTGAGTATTGTGATAATTATTTTTGTTCTTGCCATAGAATCCAAATTCTACGAACGTTTTGCCAGCGTTATCTATATAATTTCACTCTTATCACTTGTAGGTCTTTTCATTTTGGGTAAAACTATTTCTGGCGCCACATCATGGTATGATTTCGGAGGTATAAGTATTCAGCCAAGTGAATTTGTTAAAGCAACTACGGCTCTGGCGCTTGCAAAATATGTGAGCGATATTCAAACAAATATGAAGGATTTAAAAAACCAGATTGGCGCTCTTATTATTCTTGTCCTTCCCGCAATTTTGATTATTCTTCAACCTGACCCTGGTAGTGCGCTGATCTATGCAGCATTCGTGTTCCCGCTTTATAGAGAAGGTCTTCACGGAGTTTATTTGCTGTTAGGGCTTTTTGCCGTTATGCTTTTTGTTTCAACTCTCGCTTTTGGCGCGGTTTGGGTTGCTGTGGGGGTTTTACTACTTACTGGAATTCTTTTTTATAGGAATAGAAAAAAACGACCAAACATTATAAAATATGTTCTAATTGCAATTGGTTGTATAGCTTTTGCATTTTCGGTGAGCTATATTTTCAATAACGTATTTAAACAACACCACCGTGACCGTTTCAATATTGTTTTGGGCAAAGAGGTAGATGCGCGCGGCATTGGCTATAATACGCATCAAAGTGAAATTGCCATCAGCAATGGTGGCTGGTTGGGGAAAGGCTGGACGCAGGGAACGCAAACCAAAGGTAACTTCGTTCCCGAACAACATACAGATTATATTTTTAGTACCGTGGGCGAGGAATGGGGTTTTGCGGGAAGCATGTTAGTCGTTCTGTTATTTGTGGCATTAATAACACGCATCATTTTTAGGGCAGAAAAACAGAAATCGCAATTTGGAAGAGTTTACGGATATAGTGTTGCGGCAATATTATTTCTGCACTTTTTTGTGAATATCGGGATGGTGACAGGTATTTTTCCAACGGTAGGAATTCCGCTACCTTTCTTTAGTTATGGAGGTTCCGCACTTTGGGGCTTTACTATTTTGTTATTTATTTTCGTGAAGTTGGATGGGGCAAATTACCATTACGCGTAAGAAAATGAAATCAAAAAATTGAAGATGAAAAAGAATTTTACTACAAATTGCCACTGAATTCTGCCAACTTATTTCTTTCCCCAAGCTTTTAAATCAACCGTTCGCTCCATTTTATTTTCAATGGAATCTGGCAAATTCGGAAAAAAATCAATTCCTGTTTTCGCTTCAATTTCGTCAATGGAAACTGCGTATTCATAAAAAGATTCACTGGAAGGTTTATTTGGAATAACGAAAGCGATGGCCTTATAATTTCCGTCGGAAACATCAACAACTATTTTGTAAAATTCGTTTGGCACAGAAACATTTTCATCGCCAATTGTTTTCATATTTCCTTTTAAAACACCAGCAGTAACAATATAAACACCGTCATATTTTTCGGCCCAAAACCGAACTTTCTGTTCCAATCTATTCCAAATACCTGCATTGAAATCGTGATTTTGTGGACTAATATTACTGGTTAAAAAAGTTTCATTGTAGGCTTCATAAGAAATTGTTCTGTCGCCTGCGGGATAAAGATGCCCACGATCATAGCCTGATTTTTTATAGTTTCGCCAATCCGCAGATTTGGTTTTCACGCTTTTATCTTCAATAAAATAAGGGCGTTCAAAATCATTTTTCGAAAGATCTTTTTTCCTTAATTCATAGGCCACCCACTCTGCTTGCTCATCTTTTTCAGAATAGGAAAGTGTGAAGAAATTGTGTTTAACTATTTCTCCAGTCGTTGAACTCGGCAAAAATGAATCGTCAAATTCTTCGTAATTATTTTGAATAATTACTGATGTTTGAGGTTTTGCAGTATTTTCTTCCCCCAAAAAATCATCGGCATAATACAGAGCAACCGTTACAATTATAATTACTAAGGGATAAATATATTTTCGGTTCATTTTCAATTAAGTATTCCGCACATCCATTGCGTCTCGCAATGCATTTCCTATTAACATAAATGCGGTGACCAAACTCATAATGGCGAGTCCGGGAATTAGGGCAAGATAGGGTTTTCCTAAAATGATATAAGCGTAATGATCTTTAATAATCCCGCCCCAACTGGGCATTGGTGGCTGTGCTCCGATTCCTAAAAACGAGAGTCCGCTTTCAATAAGAATCGCTCCCGCAAAATTTGCCGCGGAAATAATAATAACAGGCGCCATACTGTTTGGTAAAATATGCTTTACAATTATTCTGAAATCATTAAAACCCAAAGCACGAGCAGCTGTAATATATTGCATTTGTTTAACGCCCATGACCTGTCCGCGGACAACACGAGCAACTTCTACCCACATCGTTAAACCAACGGCTATAAAAACCTGCCAAAAACCTTTCCCCAGCGCCAATGTAATTGCAATAACCAAAAGCAAAGTTGGAATGGACCAAGTAACGTTAATGAGCCACATAATTGCTGCATCCACTTTTCCACCAAAATATCCTGCAATGGCGCCCATAGTTACTCCAATTATCAAAGAAATAAATACAGCTACAAAACCAATTGCCAAGGAAATGCGGATACCAATCAGCATCCTGCTCAGCAGATCGCGGCCGTATTTATCGGTTCCCAAAAGGAATGTTTTTTGTGTAATGTATTTGTTTGGAATTTCATCTATTGAAGTTGTATTTGGAAAAAGGGAAAGCGGGTATTCCTTTTGAAGTCCATCTGTTCCATCTGCTGTGTATTCAGTAATTTCAATAATATTTTGTTTCAAAGAAAATTTTAAAACTGGAATTTCGGTATTTGCATTTTTCTTTCCGAAGAAGAAAGCAGAAAGTGGATTTTGTGCTTCAACCGCAACTGGAATCGTAAGCATTTTCACAGAAAAACCCGGATTTTTGGAATGTATAGAAAGATGCATTTGGTTTGCATTTTCAGAATTGTCTGGTGCCAAAGCGTAGGCAAAAATTGCAATCAAAACACAAAGAGTCAAAAAACCCAAACTAAAAACGCCCCAAAAGTTTTTTTTGAACTTTTGGAGCGCTATTCTAGTTAATGAAGTGGAGTTTTTCACACTTCAAATTTAGTAAAAATTAGCTTGCTTGCTTTAGAAACAAGCATTCAGTTTAATTGATTGCTAATTTTTAATATCTGCTACTTTACCTGCTTTAATATTGTTTAGCTTTAAATCTTCAAGCACGTGTACAGCTTCTTCTACATACATATCCTTGCTCAAATTTTTGTGCCATCTTTTACGTTTTTCCGACAAGGTAGTATCTTGTTTCATCAATGCAGTTTCATATGGTAAAGATTCAAAACTTAAATGATTATCATATTGGTCAATTGCATCAAAACGTTTGGTTTCTAGCTTGCGTTGTTCAATTTCTGCACTGTAGGCATCAAAATTAAGGTTAACCTCTTTTTCGTCACGACGTGCTTTTATCCATTGCGCGTCTTCATCTATTAACTTTAATTGTTCATTTTGCGCCATACGGGCCTTGCTTTTTTGTATGGTTTCATCATAATCTATGTATCCATCCCAAACATCATATTTTGCAGCGTCAATTTTATCATAAGGAAGTGGATTGTCATAATCGCGTTCTCCCACTTCAATATAACTGTAGCGATCCGGCATTACCACATCACTTTTAACGCCTTCCAATTGGGTGGAACCACCATTAACGCGGTAAAATTTTTGAGAAGTCATTTTTAACGCTCCCATATCTCCCAAATCATTTTGGCGCAACCATTGATTCAAATCAATCACATTTTGAACGGTTCCTTTTCCATAGGTTTGTTTACTACCAATAATAATTGCACGTTTGTAATCCTGCATTGCGGCAGCCAAAATTTCTGATGCTGAAGCGGAAAGTTCGTTAACCAAAATAACCAATGGACCGTCCCAAACTATTTCGCTGTCTTTATCTTCAAGCACTTCTTTATTACCAGCCGAAGCAACTTGAACTACTGGACCTTTTTTAATGAATAGTCCAGCAATATCTACAGCAGTTCTCAAAGATCCACCGCCGTTGTCACGAAGATCCAAAACTAGACCCTCCATACCCTCTTCTTTTAAGCGAATAATTTCCTTTTTTACATCAGTGGCCGCGTTTCTTTCTTTGTAATTTTCCATATCAAAGTAAAATTGAGGAAGATTGATAAGTCCAAACTTGCGATTGTCTTTTTCAATAAAGGATGATTTAGCATAGGTTTCTTCCAATTCTACTACATCTCGGGTAATAATTTTATCAGAAATAGTTCCATCAACATTTTTAATTGTAAGTGTAACTTTAGTGCCTTTAGGCCCTTTTATTAATTTCACGGCATCGTCTATACGCATTCCCACAACACTTACAGCATCTTTTTCGTCTTCTTGTTTAACCTTCATAATAACATCGCCAACCTCTACTTTTTCACTTCTCCACGCTGGGCCACCACTAATAATTTCTATAATGGTGATGTAATCATTCTTCTTTTGAAGTCTTGCTCCAATACCTTCCAATTTCCCTGACATACGAAGATCAAATCGTTCTTTGTCTGGTGGTGCAAAATAGTTTGTATGTGGATCAAATTCTTCAACAATTGTATTTAAAAAGATTGCAAAATAATCCTTTCGCTGTAAATCCTTGGTAAAATCAAAATACTCGTCAAGAGAGTTTTTTGTAGTCTCACGTGCTTTTTTTTCAAGATCTGTTAGAGATTTTTTTACAAATGGTTCGTTACTAGATTTTGCGGTAGTTTTCTCCACTTCAGAGAAATCTGCATTGTCTTCATTCTCCATTTTTTTATCAGAAATAGTAATCCCTTTTTCCTTGTTTTTTTGATCTTCCACTAAATCATAGTAACCCGAAAGTGTAGTAAATTTAAGTTGTTGATTCCAGCGTGCCTTCAATTCTTTTTGAGAATTTGCATATGCAAGATTGTCGTAATCAACATTTATTGTTTCTTGTTTTGAAAAATCAAAAGGTTCACTCAAAACCTCTGGATAGATTTTTTTCACATCTTCCATTCGCTCATTGAAACGATTGTAAACCAAATCGAAAAAGGTAAGATCCTTATTTTTTATTTGGTCATCAATTTCAGTTTTGTATTTGCTGAACTCAGCAATATCCGAAGCTAAAAAGTATCTCTTCAAAGGATCCAATCCCTTGATAAAATCTTCATAAACTTCTTCAGAAAACTGGTCATTTATATCTTTCGGTTCATAATGCCCTTTTTGAAGCACATAGGTAATAAGGTCTAAAAGTAGTTTGTCTTTATCAGGATCGTTAAATTCCTTGGTAGTGAAACTGCAGGAAGCTACAGAAACAAAAACAGCAAGGAACAAAACTTTAAAATTCTTTTTCATTATTCGCATAGTAGTGGTATTATTTTAAGAGTGCCTAAATTATATAAAAAACTGTGCCATTAAAGGATTTCGATACTAATTTTTTGTTAAACAGTTTTCTCCAATTCGGAATTAAGAATTCTTTCATTCAGAATTAATAAATGTATTTTTGTTTCTCCAAAATTTATAAAGAACATGTCAAAAAAACGACCACTCATTTTAGTGACTAATGACGATGGGATTAATGCTCCAGGTATCCGAACTTTAATTGAAGTAATGAATACCTTGGGCGATGTTTGTGTGGTGGCGCCAGATTCGCCGCAAAGCGGAATGGGTCACGCCATAACAATTAACGACACTTTATATTGCAATAGTATAAACGTTGTTAATGGCGACCCGCATAAAGAATACAGTTGCAGCGGAACGCCAGTGGATTGTGTAAAGATAGCCGTAAATGAAATTTTGAAACGCAAACCGGATCTTTGTGTTAGTGGCATCAACCACGGAAGCAACTCTTCCATCAACGTAATTTATAGTGGAACTATGAGTGCTGCAGTAGAAGCCGGAACATTGGGAATTCCTTCTATTGGGTTTTCACTTTTAGACTATTCTCTGGAAGCTGATTTCAAACCTTCAAAAAAGTTTGTAAAATTAATTGCAGAACAAGTTATTAAAAACGGATTGCCAAAAGGTGTAGTTCTTAATGTCAACATCCCAAAACTAAGCACTTCCGAAATAAAAGGAATAAAGGTTTGCAGACAAGCAAATGCACATTGGGAAGAAAAGTTTGATAAGCGCGTCAATCCATTAGGACGCGAATATTACTGGCTTACCGGCGAATTTGTAAACGAAGACAAAGGCGAAGATACTGATGAATGGGCATTGCACAACGGTTTTGTCTCGGTAGTTCCCGTGCAGTTTGATCTTACCGCACACCACGCGATGAAAGAGCTAAACACTTGGGATTTGTAAATTATTAAAAGAAATAATATGAAACCACATATAAAAGAAATACTAATTGGTTTTGTTATTGGCTTGGCTGCAAATATGGCTGGCACTTATTTATATATCTTCTTTTTTTCTAAACTTAGTTTGGAGTCAACACTCCAAGCTGCGCTGGAAAATGATTTTTTGGGAAGTTTAATTGCTTTGGGTGCAATTTTAAACCTAATCGTATTTTTTATCCTTTTAAAAAAGAATCAATATTATCGCGCTAGAGGAGTAGTTTTAGCTACGCTAGTTGCCGCTATGGTAATTTTGATTTCGAAATTTTTCTAAAAAGAAATGTGGTTTTATCTTTAACTCATTAACTTAGTAACCAAATAATTCAAAGATTATGAAACGCGCCGTTTTTCCTGGAACTTTTGATCCCATTACACTTGGGCATGTGGATATTATAAAACGTGCGCTACCACTTTTTGATGAATTGATTATCGCTATAGGCGTAAATGCGGATAAAAAGACAATGTTTTCTTTGGAAGAACGGATTCAATTTATCGAAAATACTTTTAAAGAAGAATCCAAAATTACCGTAAAAGATTATTCGGGACTTACGGCAAAATTCTGTATTGCTGAAAAAGCACAGTTTATTCTTAGAGGTTTGCGAAACACTACAGATTTAAATTATGAGCAACCAATTGCTCAAACTAATTATAAAATGGCAAAGGTTGAAAGCATTTTCCTAATCTGCTCGCCTGAAGTTTCAAACATATCTTCAACCATTGTTCGTGACGTGATGCGAAATGATGGAGATTATTCGAGCTTGGTTCCTTATTTAGTTACAAAAAATTAAACCATTAAATATTTTCCAACAAAAAAACCCTTCCAGTTTCCTGAAAGGGTTTTCAAAATTTTCTTAAAAGAATTAAAGCGCAGCTACGTGCTTAGCCATATTCGATTTTAAATTGGAAGCTTTATTCGAGTGAATAATGTTTTTCTTCGCCAATTTGTCGATCATAGAAACAACAGATGAAAACATAGTTTCAGCCTCTTTCTTATCAGTAAGTTCTTGGAACTTCTTCATAGCGTTACGGGCAGTTTTGTGTTGGTAACGGTTACGCAAGCGCTTTGCCTCGTTGCTTCTTATTCTCTTTAATGCTGACTTGTGATTTGCCATTTTGTTTTTATTAAATTCTAATTTTGTAGTCCGTAGGGGAATCGAACCCCTGTTACCAGGATGAAAACCTGGCGTCCTAACCCCTAGACGAACGGACCATTAATTGTTTTTAAATGCGGATGCAAAAATACAACTATTTTTGAATGGCGCAAATCCTAAATTACTTTTTTCAAAAAAAATTAATAAGCCCTTGCAAACAGGACTTTTCTAGTTGATGGTTTTCCAGTAACCATGCAGGCTCCCGCCTCAACCTTACCATCTAAAGGAATGCATCTTATTGTAGCTTTAGTCTCATTTTTAATTTTTTCTTCTGTCTCTGCTGTTCCATCCCAATGAGCTAAAACAAACCCTCCTTTAGAGTCTAAAAGCTTCTTAAACTCTTCATATGAAGCAACTTCTGTAGTGTTTTCAGCTCTGTGCGAAATGGCTTTTTTGTAAAGGTTATCCTGAATTTCGCTCATCAATGAAACTACTTTCTCAACCACATTTTCATTATTTATGAACTCTTTTTGAAGCGTATCTCTTCTAGCTAATTCTACAGTTCCTTTTTCAACATCTTTTGGACCTATAGCAATCCGCACTGGAACGCCCTTCAATTCATATTCATTGAATTTCCACCCTGGCTTTTGAGTATCGCGGTTGTCATATTTCACGCGGATTCCTTTGGCACGTAGTTGTTTCATTAAATCTTTAGCCACTAGATCTACTCTATCAAATTCTTCCTCACTTCTATAAATAGGAACAATAACCACTTGATCTGGCGCCAAATTTGGAGGCAAAACCAAACCATTATCATCACTGTGCGTCATAACTAACGCACCCATCAATCTTGTGGAAACTCCCCAAGAAGTCGCCCAAACGTAATCAAGTACTCCTTCTTTTGAAGTAAATTTTACATCAAAAGCTTTTGCAAAATTCTGTCCTAAAAAGTGTGAAGTACCTGCCTGAAGCGCTTTTCCGTCCTGCATCAAAGCTTCTATGCAATAAGTTTCCAAAGCCCCAGCAAAACGCTCGCTTTCGGTTTTAGTTCCTTTTATAACTGGCATGGCCATATAATTTTCCGCGAAATCTGAATATACATGCATCATTTGTTCCGCTTCAACTATTGCTTCAGCTTTGGTGGCGTGGGCTGTATGGCCTTCCTGCCAAAGAAATTCTGCAGTACGCAAAAACAATCGCGTGCGCATTTCCCAACGCACTACATTAGCCCATTGGTTTATCAAAAGCGGCAAATCGCGATAGGATTGGATCCATTTTCGGTACGTATCCCAAATAATGGTTTCCGAGGTTGGACGCACAATTAATTCTTCTTCCAGTTTGGCATCTGGATCAACAATAATTCCACTTCCATCCTCTGCATTTTTCAATCTATAATGCGTAACAACAGCACATTCTTTCGCAAAACCGTCGACATGGCTTGCCTCTTTACTAAAATATGATTTTGGAATAAAAAGCGGAAAATAAGCGTTTTGATGTCCTGTTTCTTTGAACATTCTATCCAATTCTGCTTGCATTCGTTCCCAAATAGCATATCCATAAGGCTTAATAACCATACATCCACGAACACCGGAATTTTCAGCAAGATCCGCCTTGATAACCAGTTCGTTATACCATTTTGAGTAATCTTCCTCTCTTGTTGTTAAATTCTTTGCCATAGCCTGGTTTTTGGCACAAATGTTGTGTCTATGTTAAATGATTAGTTATTGTCAGCAAAACTACTTATTTTTATGATGTTCAACAATAAAATTACCACAGATATGTTCACTCAAATTTTTAATATAAAACGTTCAATACCTATAGCAATTATGGGTGTTTTCACCCTTTTACTCACATCCTGTGGAACATACAACAATAGATACAATCAAAACGACGGTATTTATTCATCTGGTAATTCTGCAAATACGGAAGAGGAAAATAATAATATGGCCAATGAAAACGAAAAGTCCAATTATTATCAACAATATTTCCAAAGCAAATCTAATGCATATTCCGAACTTCCAGAGGAAGGAGCTATTTTTACTGATATTGATGCTTACTCAACAACTGAAAGTTTAGATGAAGACGGAAACATAGTAATTGAAGATAATTATAGCAGCGAAGACGGCTATGGTCCTTGGGGCAGTAATGCAGAATCTATTACTGTAAATATCTATAATTATGGCGGTTACGGCTATGGATTTTACCACAGACCTTATTGGTATGGTGGCTATTGGGATTATTATCCATATTACGGTTATTCACCCTATTGGGGAATAAGTTACGGATGGAGTTATCCATATTATGGATACGGTTATGGCTATCCCTATTATTATGGTAATGGTTATTATAATAATTATTACAACAATCAATATAATGGCGTATCATATAATCGAGGTAGAAGAAATAGTGATTATACCAGAACGGAATCCAGAGGAAGATCTAATAACGCTTCAACAAGAAATTCTTCATATAGTCGTTCCGAAATTTCACGTCGTGTAAATCAAAATAATGTGAGGGCGAATAATAATACTCGAACAATTCGCAGTAACAATACTACCCGTTCTAATTCAAACAATGTGATTAGAAATACACGTTCAAATACAACACGCAGTGGTAGTTATTCTCAACCCACTAGAAGTAGCAACACTACCCGAAACAGCAATTATTCTACACCTACTCGAAGCAGTAACTCTGGCTCAGTTAGAAGCTCTGGAGGTAGTAGCAGTAGATCTAGTAGCGGAAGCAGCAACGGTGGACGTGGAGGTCGCGGTTAAAATAATTTTTCAAACTACTTTTTTATAAGTTTTCTACTATGAAAAGAATATCATTCTTAATTATAGCTGCCTTTTCTTTTGCAGTTACTCAAGCGCAAAACACAACTGATGGTTTAAGATACAGCACTCAACAAAATATTGGCACAGCACGTTTTACAGCTCTTAGTGGTGCTATGGGGGCTTTGGGTGGTGATTTTTCAGCAATAAGCACCAATCCTGCAGGAGGCGCAATTTTTCTGAATTCAAGCTTAATGTTTTCAGCTTCACTTTTTGATGTGGAAAACAAATCAAATTATTTCGGTAACAATGAAAAAAGTTTTTCTGATGATGTTGCTTTAAATCAATTGGGAGGTGTATTCGTTATTAATAATTCAAATGAAGAATCTGCTTTTAAGAAATTTACCATTGGATTGAATTACACTATAAACAGAAATTTCGACAATCAATTATATATTGCTGGAACTGGAACCACTTCCATTGGCGATTTTTTCTTGGCGCAAGCACAGGGAATTCCTTTAAACCTTTTGCAAACACAGCCTAATGAATCCATTTCAGAATTATATCAATACCTTGGTCAATATGAAGGAAATGCTGCCCAAAATGCCTTTTTAGGATATCAAGCATTTCTTTTTGATCCCGTGGATCCAAACAACCCGACCAATACAGCTTACACATCAAATATTTCCGGCAGCAATTTTAACCAAGAATATACATATCTTTCACAAGGATACAACAGTAAATTCAGTATTAATTTTGCATCCCAAATAACAAATGATCTTTTTTTTGGAGTGAATATAAATACACACACTATTGAATTTGATCAAAGTTCTTATTTACTTGAAAGCAATGGTAATCCTGGCTCAACAGTAAATAGGGTTGGTTTTGAAAACAATCTTTCCGTAACGGGAGCTGGAATTTCTGCACAAATTGGAGGTATTGCAAAAGTGGCTACCAATTTGCGTTTTGGATTAAGTCTTGATACCCCGACTTGGTTCCAACTTTCTGAAGAAACCACGCAAAGTCTCGAAAGTAGACGTCTTTTTGAAGGCCAAAACATAAATGAATTTGTGGATCCACGAATAATAAATGTTTATGAAGATTATACACTGAGAACTCCCGGGAAAATTTCAGCAAGTGCCGCCTATATTTTTGGCCTAAATGGACTACTTAGTTTTGACTATTCCTATAAAGATTTTTCTAAAATAGAATTTACACCTATTAACGGGGCTAGTTTCAACGACTTAAATAATACAATAGAAAATACATTAAAAGCGGTTTCTACATATAAAGTAGGCGCTGAATATCGCAGAAACGAGTTAAGCCTTCGCGGAGGTTTTCATTATGAAGAAAGTCCTTATAAAGATGACTCTATTGTGGGCGATGTAATGGGATTTTCATTTGGAGCTGGTTATAATTTTGGGAAATTCACATTTGATCTTGCTTACTCACGGTCTGAACAAGAAAGAAATCAACAAATATATTCAGTTGGTTTAACGGACGCTGCTGCCATAAATTCCATATACAGCAATTATGTAGCTTCTCTCGGTTTCAACTTCTAATTACTTTCTATTTAACCAAAACCTCTTGCATTTTGATACTTCTATTCTTAAGGGTTTGTCTATAATAATTAAAATTTCATTTATTAAGTAGGAAAAATTTATGAAAGCGTAACGCTTTTGATTCTTAAAATAAGAAGTTTCAGTTTTCAATACCTAAATGCTATTGCTTATCTTTGCAGGCTTGAATAAAGAAGATTTTAATAGATGGATTTAGAAAAACAACTTAAAGACATAGAAGCGATGGGAAATGACCACATTGGCAGTTCCTCTGAAACACCCATGCGCCCTGATGCCTTTGAGCTTAGCGATATTGAAAAGATTGCAAGTATCAAAAAAGACGTTCAAAACATTATGCACACTTTAGGCTTAGATCTTACTGATGACAGCCTGAAAGGTACTCCATCACGAGTTGCAAAAATGTTTGTGCAGGAGATTTTTAGTGGACTTCACCCAGACAGAAAGCCAAAGGCTTCCACTTTTGAGAATAAATACAAATATCATGAAATGCTGGTTGAAAAGAATATTACGCTTTATTCTACCTGCGAACACCATTTACTTCCTATTGTTGGGAAAGCGCATATTGCTTACATTTCTAACGGTTCTGTGGTTGGGCTTTCAAAAATGAATCGAATCGTTGATTATTACGCAAAGCGTCCACAGGTTCAAGAACGTTTAACGATGCAAATTGTGAAAGAACTACAACAGGTTTTAAATACTGAAGACGTTGCCTGCGTAATTGACGCAAAACACCTCTGTGTAAATTCCCGAGGAATTCGTGATATTGACAGCAGTACAGTGACCAGCGAATTTGGCGGTGCCTTCAAAAATTCTGAAAAACGCCGTGAATTTTTAGATTACATAAAGCTCGATACAGAGTTTTAAATTCCAAAAAATAAACCTGAAAATTTGAAGCAACAAGAACTATATATATACAATTCTCTTTCAAAAAGTAAAGAAAAATTCACACCAATCCACGAAGGCGCAGTAGGCATGTATGTTTGCGGACCCACTGTTTACAGCAATGTGCATTTGGGGAATTGCCGAACCTTTCTTTCTTTTGATTTGGTTTTTCGTTATTTAAAACACTTAGGCTACAAAGTTCGATACGTAAGGAATATTACTGATGCCGGCCATTTGGAAAACGATGGAGAAAGTGGCGACGATCCAATTCTTAAAAAAGCGCGAATTGAACAATTAGAGCCGATGGAAGTGGTTCAAAAATACACTGTGGATTTTCACACCACAATGGCCAAGTTCAACGCCCTGCCTCCAAGTATTGAACCTACTGCGACTGGACATATTATTGAACAAATTCATATTGTTGAAAAAATAATTAAAGAAGGTTTTGCTTACGAAAAAAACGGATCTGTTTATTTTGATGTGCTAAAATTCAATGAAATCAACAATTACGGAAAGTTGAGCGGAAGAAAGTTAGAAGATATGATTGCCAACACCCGTGAACTTTCAGCACAAACAGATAAGAAAAACCCACAGGATTTTGCCCTTTGGAAAAAAGCCGAACCGCAACATATTATGCACTGGCCATCGCCGTGGAGCGAAGGTTTCCCAGGTTGGCATTTAGAATGTACCGCGATGAGCACAAAATATTTAGGCAACAATTTTGACATTCACGGGGGTGGAATGGATTTGAAATTTCCACATCACGAATGCGAAATTGCACAGGCCGAAGCCTGCAATCACACCTCTCCAGTAAATTATTGGATGCACGCAAATATGCTTACGCTGAATGGTAAAAAAATGTCTAAATCTACTGGGAACTATATTCTTCCGAATGAAATGTTTACCGGGGAAAACGATATTTTGAGCAAACCCTTCTCGCCTACGGTTACTAAATTTTTTATGTATCAGGCACATTACAGAAGTATTTTAGATTTCAGCAACGATGCTTTGGAAGCTTCGGAAAAAGGGTTTAATCGTTTGATGGACGCATATAAAATGTTGAACAAAATTACTACTTCAGAAAAAAGTAGTGTAGATATTGAAAGCTGGCGAAAAGATTGCTATGATGCTATGAACGACGATTTCAATAGCCCAATTTTAATAGCCCAACTTTTTGAAGCTGTAAAATTTGTAAATTTTCTAAAAGAAGAAAAAGCAACCATTTCTGCAAAAGACTTAGAATTGCTAAAGCAAACGATGGACAATTTCCTTTTCGATGTTTTGGGATTGGAAGATAATGTTTCAGAAAATTCCCAGGATGGCGAAAAACTTTCAGCTGCGGTGGAGCTTCTTATACAACTAAGAAATCAAGCTCGTGCCAATAAAGATTTTGCAATGAGCGATAAAATTCGCGACGAACTTTCGGCTAAAGGAATTCAATTGAATGACGGAAAAGACGGAACTACTTTTTCATTAAATTAAAAAACATCCCCTAACCCTTTGAAGGGAGAATGGTTTATGAAAAAAATTATTACATATCCGTTCATATTATTAATCAAGGGATATCAAAATTTTATCTCGCCACTATTGCCTTCTAGTTGTCGCTATACGCCCACTTGTTCGCATTATGCAGTTGAAGCTTTGCAAACACACGGTTTACTAAAAGGTGGCTGGCTTGCTACAAAACGAATAGCCAGTTGCAATCCTTGGGGCGGTTCGGGCCACGACCCTGTTCCACCAAAAAAATAACAGACAAATGAAACAATTGTTCGGCAATACTTTTTCGCTTTTGTTATCTTTACGCTGCTTAACAAAAACTCCACTATGCATTATTTAAGTTTTACTTGGAACCCTTCAGAAGGAATTGACCTTGGTTTTTTTATGATTCGTTATTACAGCTTAATGTTTGTAGTAGCTTTTTCGTTAGGCTGGGTTCTCACAAAAAAGATTTATGAAAGGGAAGGTCTTCCACAAGAAAAGTTAGACAGCCTGTTTATATACATGGTTGTTGCTACTTTAGTTGGTGCACGTTTGGGCCACGTTATTTTTTATCAATCTGAGCTTTTTGTACAAGATCCGCTTTCTGTTTTTCTTCCCATACAGACAGTTCCCGAATTTGAATTTACCGGATTTCAAGGTTTAGCAAGTCACGGCGCCGCAATCGCTATTTTGATTGCGATGTATTTTTACACAAAAAATGTAGTGAAAAAACCATTTCTGTGGATTATGGATCGAATCGTAATTGCAGTAGCCGCTGGAGGAATTTTTGTGCGAATCGGGAATTTTATGAATTCTGAAATCATTGGGAAACCTTCAGGTGAATTTCCTTTGGGTGTACGTTTTGTTCACGAAGGTATACGAAAACAAGACGCTGTTGCTGCCACCGGAATCAACGAACCAAGTAAAGCCTATGATGCTATTGTTCACAATCCACAGTTTTCAGAATTATTGAATTCCGTACTATTTCGTCATCCTGCACAGCTTTACGAAGCAGCTGGATATGTGATGGTATTTTTGGTTTGTTGGTACTTATATTGGAAAACGGAACGCAGAAAACAGATTGGTTACATTTTCGGAGTTTTCTTGATTCTCCTTTTTATGGTTCGTTTTCTAGTAGAATATGTAAAGGAAAGCCAAGGAGGGTTTGAGTCTGCATTAGGCTTGCTTTCTACTGGGCAATGGCTTAGTATTCCTTTCGTTATTGCAGGAATATATATTATGTGGAAAGCTTCAAAAAAACCAATAATTGAATAAAAAGATTGTCCTAAATTTCACGAATATTTTATTTAAAAATAGTGGTGAATTAGGGTTTTTTAATAATTTCTTCAAATGAAAAAAATAGTAATTTCCGCTGCAATTGTAGCTTCACTTTTCTCTCTTTACAATTGTAAGGACACATCAAATTCAGAAAACAAAAGCCTTACAAAAGAAATCACTTTTACTAAAGAAGGCGAACTATCTTTACTAAAAACCGAAAATGATTCCATTGTTGCAAGGCTAGATATTGAAATTGCCGATGACGAATACTCAACCCAAACTGGCTTAATGTATCGTCATTTCATGGCAGAAAATCAAGGGATGCTTTTTGTTTTTAACGATTCAAGACCGCGATCTTTCTATATGAAAAATACCGAGATTGCACTGGATATAATCTATTTCAATTCTAAAAAAGAAATAGTGAGTATCCAAAAAAACGCAAAGCCATTTGACGAAACTTCTTTGCCCTCAGAAGACACCTCTGAATATGTACTAGAGGTAAACGCAGGACTTTCAGACGTGTGGAAACTTAAAAAAGGCGATAAATTTCAATACACTAAAAATTAATTGAGATTTTAATTCTTAGAATTTCAGAATAAAATTGCACCAAAACAAAAAGCCCTCTCCGTTTGGAAAGGGCTTTTTTATTATTCAGAAGAATAAATTACGCCTCCAATGGAGGAGCGCTTTCTTCTTCTTTTTTATCAATTAAATCTTCAACTTTTTTGCGTTTTACAGTGTCATACATAATTGGCGTTGCAATAAACAACGATGAATATGTACCTACTACAATACCAACAATAATAGCAAACAACAATCCGCGAATGGATTCTGCTCCAAAGAAGAACATACTTAACAACACGATAAGTGTGGTGAACGAGGTGTTCAATGTTCTACCTAAAGTACTGCTCAATGCCACATCAATTATACGGTTCATTTTCCAGCCTGGGTGCTCGCCAAAATATTCACGGATACGGTCAAATACAATTACTGTATCGTTCAGCGAGTAACCAATTACCGTAAGTATCGCCGCAATGAAAGCTTGGTCAATTTCCATGCTAAAAGGCATAAATTTATACGTCAGAGAGAATACTCCAAGAACAATCAAAACATCGTGGAATACTGCCAAGACAGCTCCCAAACTGAATTGCCATCTTCTAAAACGCAATAATATATAAAGGAAAACAACCACCAATGAGCCAAATACAGCCCAGAAGGAATCTTTTTTAATATCATCTGCAATGGTAGGACTTACTTTGTAGTACTCCATTCTACCAATTGTTTTTCCGTCTTGGTCGCCTACAAACTTCTCATAAGTCATGTCTGCCGGCATATCCTTTTTAACGGTTTCAAAAAGCATGTGCTCTATTTCATCATCTACATCTGATCCAGTTTCTTCAACTTTGTATTTAGTTGTAATTTTTAACTGGTTATCTCCACCGTAAGTTTTTGCTTCAGCACTTCCAAAGGTTTTGATAAGATTATCCTGTATTTCTTGTGAATTCACATCTTTTGCAAAACGCACAGTGTACGTACGTCCACCCACAAAATCAACACCTTGGTTAAGCCCAATTGTAAATAATGAACCAAGACTTATCAATATCATAATTCCAGAGACTACATAAGCTATTTTACGTTTTTTCAAGAATTCAATACTAACGTTTTTGAAAAGATTTTTCGTGATAGAAGTTGAACAAGGTAATGGTTTACCATTTTTGGTATAACTATCAATGAACAATCTTGTAATGAAAATTGCAGTAAACAATGAAGTTGCAATACCTATTAATAAGGTAGTAGCAAAACCTTGAATAGGTCCAGTTCCAAATACCAAAAGAATCAAACCAGTTAAACCAGTTGTGATGTTTGCATCAAGAATGGAAGACAATGCATTGTTGAAACCATCTTTAATGGCATCTTTCTGCGCCTTGCCTTTTGCAAGCTCTTCTTTTATCCTTTCAAATATAAGTACGTTTGCATCTACAGACATACCTACCGTCAATACAATACCAGCAATACCAGGAAGCGTAAGTACAGCGCCAAGACCTGCCAAAATTCCAAAGATAAATAATATGTTCACAAGCAAAGCAACATCAGCAAAAGCACCAGCTTTTCCGTAATATCCTATCATCCACAAAAGCACGATGAAAAGAGCAACAAGAAAAGACATAACACCACTACTTATAGCCTCGTGACCCAACGTTGGTCCAACAACTTCACCTTGAATAATCTCTGCGGAAGCAGGTAATTTACCAGCACGTAATACGTTTGCTAAATCTTGTCCTTGAGGCACGGTAAAGTTTCCTGAAATCTGACTACGACCACCAGCAATAGGTCCCGAAGTTACACCTGGAGCTGAGTAAACAATGTTATCAAGAACTATAGCTATCTGGCTTTGGTTTTGATAAGCTTCCCCGGTCATTTGTTCCCAAACTTTAGCACCTTGACCATTCATTTGCATAGATACAACTACGCGGCTCAAATTGTCAAATTCTTGTCTAGCATCTACAACTACGCTTCCGCCGAGTGGAGGAAGACCAGCTTTATCACTTCTTATAGCATATAATGCTGTAACCTCTTCGCCATTAAGTTGCGGGTTACTTTCTGGTAATCCCCACATAAATTTCGCGAAACGCAATTCGTTTGGCAATAAAGATTTTATCTGTGGGTTACGCAAATAACCGTCTATAGCAGCTGTATCTTTTAATCTGAAAGTAGCAATTACTGGCCCACCTTGTGTTCCTAAAGAAACCATTTTTGAAAGAATAGGGTTCGCTTTATTATCATCGGCAAGAGAATCTTTTACATCCTGTCCACCTAAAAGTTTGCTTACATCACTTTCTTCTGTTTTAGTTGAATCAACTACAGTTTTTGTAGTGTCAGTAGTTGTAATTGTTTCAGAAGCGGTTTTTGCCATAGCGATTTCACCCGCTTTGGTATCAGCAGCTTGAAGGAAGCCTGCCATATCTTCAAATTTATGAACATACCAAAACTCAAGTTGTGCTGTGCTTTGAAGCAATTTTCTAACCCTGTCCACATCTTTCGCCCCTGGAAGCTCAACAAGAATCCTTGCAGATTTTCCTAAACGCTGAATGTTTGGCTGAGTAACCCCAAATTTATCAATACGCTTTCTTAAAACTTCAAAAGCAGAAGTAATAGATTCGTCAATTTTCTTTTCAATAATAGGTTTTACCTGTGCATTGGTCATGCCCACATTAATAACATCTTCAAGGTTTTTGTTGAAAAAGATATCTGGGGAAGCAAGTTCATTCTCTCCCGGAATGGCTTCAAATGCTTTAAAGAAAGATTCAAGATAAGTGTCTTGACTGTCCTTTTGAAGTTCAGTAGCATTTTCCAAAGCTTGGTTGAAGGCAGGATCTTTGGTGTTATTCGCAAGACCTTTCAAGATGTCTTTCACGGAAACCTCAAGAATTACGTTAATACCACCTTTAAGGTCAAGACCTTTGTTCAATTCCTTTTCTTTGGCGGTTTTGTAGTCAATTCCTAAAAATACGGTATTGTTGCCTACAGAGTCCAAGTAGCGGGCTTCTGCATTGTCGCGCTCGTGTGGCTGCTCTGCCGAAAATTTGCTATTGGCAAATTCTTTAGCACTATCTTCTACTTTGTTCGCAACGAACGTAAAAGAGAGCTGATAAATACTTACCAATCCAAAAAGGATGGCAAATACGGTAATTAGTCCTTTGTTTTGCATGTGTATGTTTTTTTGGTCAGATTTTTTTAAAACGGGCAAATATATGACTTGCTGTTATATCTGACAATTATCGGGGTTATTTAAAAATTAATTTTTGACGACTTCGGAATGCGAAAAACCGAAACCATTTTTACTACGAATTTTCTTAAGAAAATGGCCCTGCTCTAACCTCAGGAATTTTATGTGAAGTATTATCAATAAGAAGTACGGCATCGTGATAATTTTCACGGACTACGCTCTCAATACTGTGTTTTAAACTGAAATAAATTTCAGCTGTTCCTAAAGAAACTATTGGGTTTACATACTGATCCTTTAACGACTTAATTTCAGTTGGCAAACCATGAAGCCCCAAATCTGAACCAAAATCCTTTTGGATTTTAATTACATCAAGTTTATAGGTATTGGAATTAGTATTGAACGGAATTTTAGAAGAACCGTCTTTTTCATTAAAAGCAGTATCCCCAAAATGAAGCTTGTCCTGCTTTTGAAATAGATTCTTTATTACAGAAACATCAATTGTACTGTAATAAGTTACTTTCAGCTTACCGTCAAGTAATTCAGAAATTTGAACATCGTTAACGCCAATGGCTTTTAACTGATTCGTTATTTCTGAAATAGCAAGCTGCGCCTCATCAACACCTACGGAACTTGCATCAAACTGAACAACAATTTCCTGATTTGGCGAGGCAGATTGCTCCACGCTTATTCCAAAAAAAGCTAAAGCTATTATTAATGTAGGAATACACCACTTCCAGTTCATGCGCCAAATATAAAAAAATAAAGACTGTATCACTAAAGTCTTTGAATAATATGCATTTATTAATTAAAATTATTATTAAAACATAAAACCTTCCAATAAACAAGAATATTTTCAAAATTTGTCAACTTTTTGATGTTAATAAATTATTATAAAACTGATTATAAGCATATTAACAGCTTTTTATTGACAACTTTAAATTTTAAATTTTAAATTGAAGTTACTAATTGGTTATATTTACCTACTTTAAAATAAGAATTCGAAACACTCAAAATTATCAAAAAATATGCAAGCAAAAACCATCATCCCTTGCCCAAAAACTTACACTCAAGAAGAAGCCTTCAATGCTTCGGTGGAATATTTTAAAGGCGATGATCTTGCCGCCCGCGTTTGGGTAAACAAATATGCTTTGAAAGATTCCGATGGCAATATTTATGAAAAAACGCCGGATGATATGCACCACCGTATCGCAAAAGAAATTGCACGGGTAGAACAACGCTACGCAAACCCGATGACTGAAGAGGAAGTTTTTGAGGCCATAAAAAACTTCAAATACATTGTGCCACAAGGTAGCCCAATGGCAGGAATTGGTAATCCATACCAAATCGCTTCGCTTTCCAACTGTTTTGTAATAGGCAACGACGGCGATTCTGATTCTTATGGTGGAATTATGAAAATTGACCAAGAACAAGTACAATTAATGAAACGCCGAGGCGGTGTGGGGCACGATCTTTCACACATTCGTCCAAAAGGCTCGCCAGTTAAAAACTCCGCCTTGACTTCAACGGGAATTGTTCCATTTATGGAGCGCTATTCAAACTCAACCCGCGAGGTGGCGCAAGATGGCCGTCGTGGCGCTTTGATGCTTTCCGTTTCGATAAACCATCCCGATTCTGAAGATTTCATTGATGCAAAAATGGAACAGGGAAAAGTTACTGGCGCCAATGTTTCCGTTCGAATGGATGATAAATTTATGCAGGCAGTAAAAGATGGGAAAAACTACACCCAGAAATACCCAATCTTCAGCGAAAACCCAAAAAACACAAAAGATATTGAGGCCGGAAAACTTTGGAAAAAGATAGTTCATAACGCTTGGAAATCTGCCGAGCCAGGTATTCTTTTTTGGGATACAATTATTAACGAGTCGGTGCCTGATTGTTATGCAGATTTGGGTTATAAAACAGTTTCTACAAATCCGTGCGGTGAAATCCCACTTTGCCCTTACGATTCTTGCCGCTTGCTTGCAATCAACTTGTTTTCTTATGTTGAAAATCCTTTTACAGATAAGGCTGAATTCAATTTTGAGCTTTTCAAAAAGCATATTGTTATTGCTCAAAAAATAATGGATGACATTATTGATTTGGAATTGGAAAAGGTTGACGCAATCATAGCAAAAATTGATGCTGATCCCCAAGGCGATGAAATAAAAGCCGTGGAAAAAAATCTTTGGAAAAACATTCAAAGAAAGGCTGAAGAAGGTCGAAGAACAGGAATTGGGATCACCGCAGAAGGTGATATGCTTGCCGCTTTGGGAATAAAATACGGCAGTAAAGAAGGTAACGATTTTTCTGTTGAAATTCATAAAAAAATGGCAATTGAAACGTACCGCGCTTCAGTTTATGCCGCAAAAGAAAGAGGCCCTTTCAAAATTTTTGATGCTGAAAGAGAAAAAAATAATCCATTTATTCTTCGTCTAAAAGAAGCAGATGAAAAATTGTATTTCGATATGCTAGAATACGGTAGAAGAAATATTGCATTGTTGACAATTGCTCCAACGGGAACTACCAGTTTAATGACGCAAACTTCTTCCGGAATCGAGCCTGTTTTTATGCCGGTTTACAAACGAAGAAGAAAAGTAAACCCAAATGACAAAAACTCCCGTGTTGATTTTGTGGACGAGTTGGGCGATAGTTGGGAAGAATATGTGGTTTTTCACCACCGTTTTAAACAATGGATGGACGTTAACGGTATTGACACTAGTAAAAATTACAGTCAGGAAGAATTGAACAAAATTGTAAAGAAATCGCCGTATTACAAAGCGACTTCAAACGATGTTGACTGGCTAAGCAAAGTACGTATGCAGGGCGCTGTGCAAAAATGGGTTGATCATTCTATTTCGGTAACTATCAATTTACCAAATGATGCAACTGAAGAATTGGTTGGCAAACTATATTTGGAAGCCTGGCAAGCGGGCTGTAAAGGCGTTACAGTTTATCGTGATGGTTCTCGTTCCGGAGTATTAATTTCAAATGAAGAAAAGAAAGAGGAAAGCAACGAAACGCTAACCACTTTTCCAACCAAACGGCCGGAAATATTGGAAGCAGATGTAGTTCGCTTTCAAAATAGTAAAGACAAATGGATTGCCTTCATCGGTTTAATAGAAGGAAAACCTTATGAAATTTTTACTGGTTTTGCGGATGACGAAGATGGAATTTTAGTTCCGCGTTGGGTAAATAATGGAGTGATTATCAAAAACAGAAATCAGGACGGAACTTCTCGTTATGACTTTCAGTATAAAAATATTAGAGGTTATAAAACTACTATTGAAGGACTTTCACATAAATTCAATCCAGAATTCTGGAACTATGCAAAATTGATTTCAAGCACATTGCGCCACGGAATGCCAATTGAAAAAGCGGTAGAGTTAATCAATAGTTTACAATTGGACAGCGAAAGCATCAACACCTGGAAAAACGGTGTTGCACGAGCATTGAAACGCTACGTTGCGGATGGAACTGAAGCTAGAAAACAGAAATGTGAAAACTGCAATAGCACTTCGCTTATTTACCAAGAAGGTTGTTTGACTTGCAAGGATTGTGGGTCTTCGAAATGCGGATAGTTCTCGACTGCGCTCGAAATGACAGCAATAATTATATATAAAAAAGCTAGCTCCCTAAGTTTCGGGAGCCAGCTTTTTTAATTTTATAAATATTTACCTAAATTACAATTCAAGTAAATCGTTAACGCTGCGAACACCTTCCGCGCTTTCTTTCATATTTGCTTTTTCGGCATCGTTCAATTCAATCTCTACTATTTTTTCGATACCATTTCTGCCCAAAATAACTGGAGCGCCAATACAAATATCTTTCATTCCGTATTCGCCATCAAGCATTACGGAACAAGGGAACATTTTCTTTTGGTCGCAAGCAATTGCTTGCACCAAAGCAGAAACAGCCGCCCCCGGAGCGTACCAAGCTGAAGTTCCCAAAAGTTTTGTAAGCGTTGCGCCACCCACTTTAGTATCTTCCATTACTTGATTTAATCTTTCTTCAGAAATAAATTTACTTACTGGCACACTATTTCTTGAAGCCAAACGCGTCAACGGAACCATACCTGTATCGCTATGACCGCCAATTACCATTCCGTCCACATCGCTGATTGGTGCGTCTAAAGCTTCCGCTAAACGGTATTTGAAACGTGCACTGTCCAAAGCACCGCCCATTCCAATGATTTTACTTTTATCTAAACCAGACGTTTTATGAACCAAATAGGCCATAGTATCCATCGGGTTGCTCACTACGATAATTATAGTTTTAGGAGAATTTTTTACAAGGTTTGACGAAACATCTTTTACAATTCCAGCATTGATGCCAATCAATTCCTCACGTGTCATTCCTGGTTTACGTGGAATTCCACTAGTAATTACACAAATATCGCTATCTGCAGTTTTAGAATAATCGTTTGTTACACCTGTGATCTTGGTATCAAAACCATTTAAAGAAGCCGTCTGCATTAGATCCATCGCCTTTCCTTCAGCGTACCCTTCTTTGATGTCCAATAAAACTACTTCACTTGCAAAATTCTTGATGGCAATGTACTCTGCGCAACTCGCGCCAACAGCACCTGCTCCTACAACTGTTACTTTCATATTACTTATTTATGGTTTATAATTATTCCGAAGAAATTCGGAGTGATTTTTAAATTTTCAGAATATTCTGAAATGCAGCACAAAAGTACCAATATCTGCTTAAAATAATGATAATAAAGGGTTAAAAACTAAAAAAGCCCACTTCTGAATTTTTCGGAAATGGGCTTTTCAACTATTTATAGTTGCTTACGCATCAATATTTGCATAAACGGCATTCTTCTCAATAAATTCACGTCTTGGCGGAACTTCATCCCCCATCAGCATTGAGAAAATTCTATCTGCTTCCGTACCATTATCAATAGTTACTTGGCGAAGTGTTCTAAACTCAGGGTTCATTGTGGTGTCCCAAAGTTGCTCCGCGTTCATTTCACCCAAACCTTTGTAGCGTTGAATTGCAGCACTGCCGCCAAACTGTTCGTTTAATGCATCGCGTTCCTTATCGCTCCAAGCATATTCTTTTTTGGCTCCCTTTTTCACCAAATAAAGTGGTGGGGTTGCAATGTAAACACAGCCTGCTTCCACCAATTCCTTCATATACCGGAAGAAAAAAGTTAAAATCAATGTTGAAATGTGACTACCATCCACATCCGCATCACACATAATCACTACTTTGTGATAACGTAATTTATCGAGATTCAAAGCTTTACTATCTTCTTCGGTACCAATAGTAACACCCAAAGCCGTGTAAATATTTCTGATTTCCTCGTTTTCAAAAACCTTGTGCTGCATGGCTTTTTCAACGTTAAGAATTTTTCCACGAAGTGGAAGAATAGCTTGAAAATTACGGTCGCGACCTTGCTTTGCAGTTCCACCTGCAGAATCTCCCTCTACTAGGAATACTTCGCATTTTACTGGATCCTGTTCAGAACAATCTGAAAGTTTTCCTGGCAAACCACCACCGCTCATCACAGTTTTGCGTTGTACCATTTCACGCGCTTTACGTGCTGCATGGCGGGCCTGTGCTGCAAGAATTACTTTCTGCACTATTATACGTGCATCATTGGGATGCTCTTCCAAATAGTTTTCAAGCATTTCTGAAACGGCTTGACTTACCGCTGCAGTAACTTCACGGTTTCCGAGCTTGGTTTTTGTTTGCCCCTCAAATTGCGGTTCTTGAACTTTCACTGAAATAATAGCAGTAAGTCCTTCACGGAAATCATCTCCAGCAATCTCAAATTTTAATTTTTCAAGCATTCCGGAAGCATCGGCGTATTTTTTCAAAGTACGTGTTAATCCTGCGCGGAAACCTGCTAAATGCGTTCCACCTTCGTGTGTGTTTATATTGTTTACGTATGAGTGTAAGTTTTCGTTAAACGAAGTGTTATAAACCATCGCAACTTCAACAGGAATATCATTCTTTTCACCTTCCATTGAAATTACATCCGCAATAATCGATTCGCGGTTTCCATCCAAAAAGCGGATAAATTCCTTTAAACCTTCAGTACTATGGAATTTTTCAGCAACAGATTCGCCATTCTCATCCTTTTCCCTTTTATCGGTGAAATAGATAGTGATACCTTTATTCAAAAATGATAACTCGCGCATTCTGCTAGCGAGCGTATCATAGCTGTAATCCAACGTTTGCTGAAATATTTGTGGGTCTGGCTTAAAAGTAACGATGGTTCCGCGATAATCTGTTTCACCAATTGATTTTACTGGATATAACGCCTTACCGCGTTCGTATTCCTGCTGCCAAACCTTTCCATCGCGATGAACAGTTGCTGTTAAATGCTCAGATAGTGCATTTACAACAGAAACACCAACCCCGTGCAGACCTCCGGAAACTTTATAGGAATCTTTATCGAACTTTCCACCGGCTCCAATTTTAGTCATTACAACCTGCAGTGCGGAAACACCTTCTTTCTTATGAAGATCAACCGGAATTCCACGTCCGTTATCTTTTACAGTTACTGAGTTATCTTCATTGATCCAAATTTCAATAGTATCGCAATAGCCACCCATAGCCTCATCGATGGAATTATCCACCACTTCATAAACCAAATGGTGCAAACCGCGTGAGCCCACATCACCAATGTACATTGATGGACGCATACGCACATGCTCCATTCCTTCCAATGCCTGAATCTGATCGGCTCCGTAACTATTCTTTTTTTGTTCTTCGCTCATAGTATATTTTGAATGATTTTCAATTTTTTTGGTAACGAACAAATATAACCAAATCCCCAATAAAATTAAGGGTTTCAGGATTTCATAAGCCGCAAGTTATTAACAAATTGCTGTGGAAAAACGCCACATTTCAAGCCCTAAGGAGGAGATTTAGAATTTGGTGTAATAATTGCGCACTATTTTCGACTTATTAAACGTTTTTACGATATCTATTTAGTTGAATTTTAAATGAATTTAAACTTTTACTTAAATATTAGTCTTATTTTAGAATTGGTCTAAGACCTATTTAAAATCCTCATTTTATGAAAAAATTATCCATACTGGTTTTTATTCTTTTTTTCACGTTCTCTTTTCAAACCTTGCAAGCACAGAGTTTCCCCGAAATGGATGCCTCTCCAATGGATATTGCTATGGCGCGCCCTGATAAAAAAAGCGCTCCCTTTGCAAGGGTTATTTACAGCAGACCACAAAAGAAAGGACGCGATATTTTTGGAGGATTAGTGCCTTACGGAGAAGTTTGGCGAACGGGTGCAAATGAAGCAACAGAGCTAGATATTTATATTCCTTTAAAATTTGGGACCACAATTCTAAAGCCTGGAGCATATACACTTTATACTATTCCTGACGAAGAAAACTGGACTATCATTATAAGCAGTGACAACAATGTTTGGGGTGCTTTCACCTATAAAAAAGAAAAAGATGTTGCTCGAATCACTGTTCCCTGTGAGCAGGCTGCCGCCCCGATTGAATCATTATCAATGATTTTTAAAACGGATAGTAAGGGCACAATTTTGATGATTGGCTGGGACGACCATTATGTGGAAATTCCCTTTAAAAAAGTTTAAAGTTGAAAGAACGAAGTTCAAGCCTGAACTAAATACTGAATTTAAGGAATATTTAAATATTTGTGCGTTTGTAACGAAACCTTCCACTGCGGATTTTGCATTACATAATCAACAATTAACGAGCTCATTTTTTCGCGCTTGCTCCATTCGGGCTGTAAATACAGTATACAATTTTCATTCACTTTCGCGGCTTGTTCTTCTGCGAACCTAAAATCGTCGTTGTTAAAAACAATTACTTTTAATTCATTTGCAGCTTTGTAGACTTCTTCAGTAGGTAGCTTCATTTTTTTTGGTGAAAGACAAATCCAATCCCAAGTTCCAGTTAGTTTATATGCTCCTGAAGTTTCAATATGCGTTTGCATTCCTCTTTCTTTCAACATTTCTGTCAACGGCCCCATATCCCACGTTAACGGTTCTCCACCTGTAATTACAATAGTTTTTGAATGTTTTGCAGCGTTCTCAACTATTGCTTCAATTGCTGTTGGTGGATGCAATTCTGCATTCCAACTTTCTTTTACATCGCACCAATGGCAGCCCACATCACAACCTCCAACTCTTATAAAATAAGCAGCAGTTCCTTTATGAAACCCTTCCCCTTGAATGGTGTAAAATTCCTCCATCAAAGGCAGCATTACTCCTTTATCAACTAAACCTTGTACTTCCTTTTTCATCGGTGCAAAAGTACGATTTTTGATACCTAAAAATCCAAATATAAAGCTCCAAATTCCAAATTTATATAGTCATTGGATTTTGATGCTTTAAAAACTTTGGTGCTTTATAATTTATTACTTTTGAAAAAAATTAGAAAGATGGCAGACAAGCAAGTTTTTTTTGATTACATAAACAGTGGATATACAACCAAAGGCGATTTTATAAACCTTGGTGCTGCAATGCTTGATGGCGAAACCGTAAAAGATGCTTTTGTAAAAATTCCATTGAAAACCTTGAACCGTCACGGACTTATTGCTGGGGCAACGGGAACAGGAAAAACAAAAACGCTACAAATAATTGCGGAAAACCTTTCTGAAAAAGGAATTCCGGTATTGCTGATGGACATTAAAGGCGATTTAAGTGGAATTGCTGAACCTGGAACTAACAATGCTAAAATTGAGGAACGCCATGCAGCAATTGGTTTTCCGTATGAAGCTAAGAAATTTCCTTGTGAAATTCTTTCGCTTTCCGGCCAAGATGGCGTTCGCCTTCGTGCTACTGTTAGCGAATTTGGCCCTGTTTTGCTTTCGCGAATTCTGGATTTAAGCGATGTTCAGTCGGGTATAGTTTCCGTAATTTTTAAATATTGCGACGACAACAAAATGCCGTTGCTGGATTTAAAGGATTTCAAAAAAATATTACAATACGCCACCGAAGAAGGAAAAGAGGAATTCACCAGTGAATATGGAAGAATCTCAACCTCATCTACAGGTTCCATTCTTCGAAAAGTAGTAGAATTGGAACAGCAGGGAGCCGATCTGTTTTTTGGCGAAAAATCTTTTGACACTGATGATTTGCTTCGTGTGAATGAAAACGGAATGGGTTACATCAACATTATTAGATTGACCGATATTCAGGATCGTCCAAAACTTTTTTCAACTTTTATGCTCAGTCTTTTGGCTGAAATTTATTCAACTTTTCCCGAACAAGGCGATAGTGGAAGACCAGAATTGGTAATATTCATTGACGAAGCACATTTAATTTTCAACGAAGCCAGCAGTGCGCTACTAAACCAGATTGAAAGTATTGTAAAATTAATACGTTCCAAAGGAGTGGGACTCTATTTTGTAACCCAAGATCCAACGGATGTTCCAGATGCAGTTTTGAGCCAATTAGGTTTGAAAATACAGCATGCCCTTCGTGCATTTACGGCGAAAGATAGAAAAGCCATCAAGTTAACGGCAGAAAATTACCCACTTTCTGATTATTATAAAACCGACGAAGTTTTGACGGCCTTGGGTATTGGGGAAGCTTTGGTAAGCGCCTTAAACGAGAAAGGAATTCCTACCCCATTAGCTCGCACAATGTTACGCGCACCAATGAGCCGCATGGATATTTTGACTGATGACGAATTGAAGGATTTATTGAAATCCTCCAAACTTATTCCAAAATACAACGAGGTTACTGACCGCGAAAGCGCTTATGAAATGTTGACCGAAAAAATAGAAATTGCCAACAAAGAGGAAGTAAAGGAAAAAGCACAAAAAGAAAAAGAGGCCGTAAGAAAATCTTCATCAAGCAGAAACAGCACTTCAAAAACATTAATAAAAACAATTTCCAGTCCTACAGTGATCCGAAGTGTCCTTGGGATTCTGGGAAAATTTATAACAATGGTTGGAAAAAAATAAAGAGCTTCATTGTAAATTATCAATTTAAACTACAAATTTCTACGATTTTAAATAACCCAGTAATTCAATAAAAAAAAATAAATGAAAAAGACACTTTTAATAATTGGAATAGTTTCACTTGCTTTTATTCAATGCGGAAAGGACAGCGATCCTTTTTTGATTAAAAATGGCTCAATTGGAAAATTGACCAATGAAATAAAAATGAAGCAAATTGATTCCATTTTTGCGGAAGATTCAATAGTAAAAATACACTCATCTCCCAACGCATTAGAAACACAGGGCGAAGTTGAAATCTATGAAAAAGGAGGGAAACAGCTACTATTACTTTCTCCTGATAATGAAACGGATCCAAATTCAACTATAAAAAGCATACAGCTTTTTGATTCCAGATATAAAACCGAAAAGGGCTTAAACACAGCAAGCACTTGGAGGGACGTTAAAGCCAATTATACGATTGATAATATTCAAACAACCATCAATGCAATTGTAATATTTTTGAAAGAAACTGATGTTTATTTGACCATCGACAAAAAAAGTTTACCAGAAGAGCTTCGCTACGACATGGATTTGAAAGTTGAGGCAAGCCAAATACCAGATAATGCCACTTTCAAATATTTTATGATAGGTTGGGAACCTGCTGCCAAATAAATTTTGCCTGCAAAGATTTTGTTAACATTCATCATCAAGTGAATGCTTTCCTTTAATTTTAATCCAATTAACCATCTAAAGTAATTGAATTATGATTAAAATTTTAGGTTTCGTTCTAACCATTGCCGGAGGAATTGGCTTAGTTATGGGAGTTCTTGGCGCATTCGGAAGTTTCAATGTTGGCATGAACCCTTGGGCACTTATAATCCTTGGTATAGTATTCTTTTTTGCTGGTATAGGTCTTCTTAAAAACAGAAAAGATACAGATCAAACATAAATTGTAAATTTTAAAGCCCTTTGTCTTTCAAAGGGTTTTATATATATAATGCTTTGTTTTTGCCTAATAAAAAATTCAAAAAAGAAATAATTTATTCACGTTTTAAGAAATAATAAATGAACCACCAATTAAGACCCTTCCATCTTGCAATTCCGGTAGACAATCTTGAAAAAAATCGTATTTTTTATAGGGATGTGCTTGAACTTTCCGAAGGAAGAAGTAGCGACCATTGGGTAGATTTTGACTTTTTTGGACACCAGCTTGTGATTCATCTAAAAGAAAAAAGTTCCGAAGAAAAACAAGTAATTAATCCTGTTGATGGTAAGGATGTACCTATACCACATTTCGGCGTAGTGCTGGATATGGAAACCTTTAGGGATTTTTCAAAAAAATTAATTCAAAAAAACATTACTTTCATCATAGCTCCATATATACGTTTTGAAGGACAAGTAGGTGAACAGGCTACAATGTTTTTTAAGGATCCAGCCGGAAATGCACTGGAATTTAAAGCATTTAACGATTTAACTCAATTATTCGCCAAATGATCAAACAAATACCTTCAAAAATGATCCGACAAATATTTGTCATCTTATTAATTCTACTAATGGGCAGCCTTATTTTTAAGGAACTTCTTCCTTATTTAACAGGTGTTTTAGGCGCGGTAACTATCTATGTACTCATGCGCAAATGGATGGCAACATTGGTCAATAAGAAAAAATGGAATCCATCCTTAGCGGCCACCTTCTTAATGTTAATTTCTTTTTTTTTAATCCTCATACCCATTGCTGGAATAATTTTAATGCTCACTAACAAAATTGGAAAAGCTGTTAAAAATTCTGAACAAGTTGTAAATGCGCTCAAGGAACAATTGGGCAAAATGGAAGATAAAATAGGTTATGATCTAAATTCGCAAATTGATCCTGGGGCAATAACGAGCTGGCTATCTGATAGTTTGCAGAGCTTAGCCGGTGGAACTTTTAACGCTTTCATTGCGATTGGCTTGATGTATTTTATGCTTTATTATATGCTTATAAATCGCGCCGATTTAAAAGAATCCCTAAAGGAATACATTCCAATGAACCGTCAAAACATAAAAGAAATAGGTAGCGAGGTGCAAACAATGGTACGTTCCAACGCACTGGGTATCCCTTTGGTGGCAGTTGCCCAAGGGATTGTTGCACTTATAGGTTTCCTTATTTTCGGAGTTGAAGACCCTTTCTTTTGGTTCGTTATTGTAACCATCGGCAGTATGATTCCGTTTGTAGGGACATTGATTGGAATTCTTCCAGTTTTTGTACTCACACTTTCAACGGGGCACAGCTTTCAAGCCTGGGGAATACTTATTTATGGCTTTGTAGTTGTGGGTTCAACAGATAATATAATTCGTCTATACGTATTAAAAAAATTAGATAACGTCCACCCACTTATTACGCTTGTTGGTGTGATAGTTGGCGTACCTCTTTTTGGTTTCATCGGGCTAATTTTTGGCCCTTTGTTAATCAGCCTTTTTATGGTTATTGTACGTATTTATAGAATAGAATACGGCAAAGAGGATGCTGTAACTAAGGAAGAAAGAATTTAAAATTTATCAGATAAATAATTTATTTGATGCTTAAAGTATTTATAACATAATTTTAGAAGTATTCGCTTTTCCATTCCTTACTTTTAAAATAAAAATAAAATTATGTTTTTCGGAAAAAAGAAAGATAAGAAACCTTCTACCATAGCTATGATGGACACTAGAATTCACGAAGATTACGTTGGAGAAAAAGTTACCAAAATTAAAGACGAAGACGTTGAAATAGTCATGCACAATGAAGAAGCTATTTCAGAAAAATTGAGCAATGCAAGCCCTTTGCGCAAATATGCCGAACTCGGAAAAATTATGTTTGCAATGTTGAAGGATGTAAAAAAAGGGAATTATACAAGTGTTCCTTGGTTTACAATTGCATCAATAGTAGTAGCGCTTTTATACGTTTTAAATCCTTTTGATTTGGTTCCAGATTTTATTCCTGGCATTGGTTACATTGATGACTTGGCAGTGCTTTCCATCAGTATGGGTTGGATAGAAACTGACCTCCACAAATATTTGGATTGGCGTTTGGGAAAAACAGAAAAAGCCTAGGCTTTTCGCTGTTCTCTTGCTAAAAGCGTGTTTTTAAGAAGCATTGCAATAGTCATAGGTCCCACCCCACCAGGAACGGGTGTTATGAATGATGCTTTTTTGCTTACATTCTCAAAATCTACATCACCTGTAATCACGTAACCTTTTGGATTGCTAGCATCTTCAACTCTGGTGATTCCAACATCAATTATCACAACATCATCCTTAACCATTTCAGCTTTTAAAAAGTTTGGAACTCCCAAAGCCGAAATAATAATATCAGCCTGCGTGGTTATTTGCGCAATGTTTTTTGTGTTACTATGCGTAAGTGTTACAGTACTGTTTCCTGGCCAACCTTTTCGGCTCATTAAAATACTCATGGGACGGCCCACTATGTGGCTCCTACCAATTACAACGGTATGTTTTCCTTTTGTATCAACATCATAACGCTGAAGCAATTCGAGAATCCCGAAGGGTGTTGCAGGAATAAAAGTACTCATATCCAACGCCATTTTTCCGAAGTTTTCAGGATGAAAACCGTCTACATCTTTTGATGGATCTACGGTAAGAAGCACTTTTTGCGTATCAATTTGCGGAGGTAATGGAAGCTGAACTATGAAGCCGTCAATATTATCGTCTTCATTCAATTCTTTAATTTTTTTCAATAATTCAAATTCACTGGTGGTATGAGGCATTCGCACCAAAGTAGATTCAAAACCAACACGTTCACAGGCTTTTACTTTACTTCCAACATATGTAAGACTTGCCCCATCATCACCCACAATTATAGCTGCTAGATGCGGTACTTTTTCGCCATTGGCTTTCATCTTATCAACTTCAGCTGCGATTTCGTTTTTGATGTCGTTACTTACTTTTTTTCCATCTAAAATGGTCATACTTCCTATAATTAAATATTAAAACTTCTCGACTCCGTTTAAGATGACATCACAACTCTATCTCATTTTACCCATTGCCTGCATCATCTTTCTTCCGCCGCCGCCTTGCATCATCTTCATCATTTTGCTCATTTGATCGAACTGTTTCAAAAGCTGGTTTACTTGCTGAACACTTGTTCCGCTACCAGAAGCAATACGTTTTTTTCGGCTTCCGTTTATTATTGCGGGTTCTGTTCTTTCTTTTTGGGTCATAGAATGAATTATGGCTTCAATTCCTTTGAAAGCGTCATCATCAATATCAACATCTTTCAATGCTTTTCCGGCGCCAGGAATCATTCCCACTAAATCTTTCATGCTTCCCATTTTCTTAACCTGTTGAATTTGGTTAAGGAAATCGTCAAACCCGAATTGATTCTTCGCAATTTTTTTCTGAAGTTTTCTAGCCTCTTCTTCATCGAATTGTTCCTGTGCTCTTTCAACCAAAGAAACAACATCTCCCATCCCCAAAATACGGTCAGCCATACGGGCTGGGTGGAATACATCAATAGCATCCATTTTTTCACCAGTACCGATGAATTTTATAGGTTTATCAACCACACTTTTAATAGAAATAGCGGCACCACCACGAGTATCCCCGTCTAATTTGGTAAGCACTACCCCATCAAAGTTCAATTTATCGTTGAACGCTTTTGCAGTATTCACAGCATCCTGTCCAGTCATTGCATCAACCACGAAAAGGGTTTCCTGTGGATTGATTGCTTTGTGAACGTTTGCAATTTCAGTCATCATCACTTCGTCTATGGCAAGACGACCGGCGGTATCAACAATCACTACATTGAAACCATTTTGCTTAGCGTGAGCAATTGCATTTTGTGCAATTTGTACTGGATTTTTATTTTCGGGTTCACTGTATACCTCAACCCCTATTTGTTCACCAACTACATGCAATTGGTTTATAGCTGCAGGACGGTAGATATCACACGCAACTAAAAGCGGTTTTTTGGATTTTTTTGTCTTTAAGTAATTGGCAAGTTTTCCGGAGAATGTAGTTTTACCACTCCCTTGGAGACCAGACATTAAAATAACTGTTGGAGTTCCGCTCAAATTGATTCCAGCGGTTTCGCCGCCCATCAATGTGGTAAGTTCGTCTTTCACCAATTTCACCATCAATTGGCCTGGTTGCAACGTAGTAAGTACGTTTTGGCCCATTGCCTTTTCCTTTACAGTATTTGTAAATTCCTTGGCGGTTTTGAAGTTTACATCGGCGTCCAATAGGGCGCGGCGTACTTCTTTTAAAGTTTCGGCTACGTTTACTTCAGTAATGCTGCCGTGGCCTTTCAGCACGTGCAGCGCTTTGTCCAGCTTATCGCTTAAATTATCGAACATATTCTTGCTATCTTTTTAAGAGTTAACTCCTTCGCCGAGGCTTCGGAGTTCGAGTGGCAAAGATAACATTCTGAAAGGGAGTATCAAAAAAAGTATGCAGTATTCAGTGTGCAGTTTTATTCATTTTTCTAATAAATAATATTTACCTCTTCGCTATTTATTATTGTCGATGACGTAGTTCAAAACCTTAGTCATTAAATGCACCCGATCTTTCCCGCGAACGTTGTGTTCATGCATTGGATAGATGAAAAAATCCATCTGCTTTTCATTATCTACAAAAGATTTGATTAAAGAAAGGTCGTGCTGCATAACTACTACAGGATCTATCGATCCGTGTATTGTCAACAGTTTTCCTGTCAAGTTTTGGGTTTTATTCAGCAAGCTGGCGGTTTCGTAACCTTCGGGATTTTGTTGTGGAGTATCCATATAACGCTCGCCGTACATAACTTCGTAATATTTCCAATCGGTTACTGGGCCTCCTGCAACACCAGTTGTGAAAACACCCGGATTACGTAGCATCATTGAAACAGTCATAAAACCTCCAAAACTCCATCCATGCATTGCTAAACGATTTGCATCAACATAAGGAAGCGATTTAAGATATTCCACACCAACCAATTGGTCTTTCATTTCTTCTGTTCCTAATTGTCTGTGAATAATGCTCTCAAAAGCAAAACCTCTGTTTGCCGAACCTCTTCCGTCTAAAGTGAAAACGAGATACCCTTGTTCCGCCATCCATTTCATCCAAAGTGATTCCCCATCATTCCAAGAATTTGTGATCAATTGCGCATGTGTGCCGCCATAAACATAAACCAAAACAGGATACTTTTTAGTTGGGTCGAAGTTTGACGGTTTTATTAAACGGGTATAAAGATTAAAACCATCGTGCGACTTTAATTTTCCAATCTCAGTGGTTCCAAGTTTATATTCGGCCATTGCATTTTCGGCTTTTACAAACGTTTGGATTGTTTTGCCTTTATTGTTCATTAGCTGCGCAACATTTGGTGTTTCGTGATTCGAATATTGATCAAAAATATATTTCCCATCTGCGGAAACGCTGGCATTGTGAGTCCCGCTGGTTTCCGTTAAACAGCTTTGTTTTCCGTTGGAAATGTTTACGGAATATAATTTGGTATCCAAAGGCGATTCGCCTGTTCCCGAGAAATAAACTTCAGTCCCTTTCGTATTGTTTCCAATTATTTCCTCGGCTACCCAATTATTATTGGTGAGCTGTTTTACAAAACCTTTAGAAGTATTGCACAAATACAGATTCATAAATCCATCTTTTTCACTCATCCAAATAAAATCTTCGGAAGAATTTGAATAAAAATACGCAGGATGTTCCGGCTCAGTCCACTTATCGTTTTTCTCTTCAAGAATTGTACGAACCAATTTTCCTGTTGCTGTATCAAAAAGTTGGAGTTTCATATGGTTTTGGTCACGGTTCAGTTCTGCAATCATCACATATTTTTCGTCGGGCGTCCAAGATAGGTTTGTTAAGTAATCATCAACATTTCCTGTAGGGGAAATAAAAACGGCCTGTTTGGTTGCCAAATTATAGATACCTACTTTTGGGTGTTCACTTTTCTGTCCCGCCATTGGGTATTTTATAGACGTTAACTCGCCTGGTGTTGGGTTGATATTTAAAAGCGGATAATTAGCAACGTCGGTTTCATCTTTTTGGTAAAACGCAAGCAGGTTTCCTTTTGGCGACCAGAAAATACCGTTTGTAATCCCGAATTCGCTTCGGGCAATAGCTTGGCCGGAAACAATATTTTTGTCAGTATTATTCGTAACCGTCACCTTTGTGCCATCAGCTTTTTGAATGTATAGATTGTTCTCGATGGTATAAGCTACGTTTCCAGTTTCATTTTGAAGCGTGCTGTTTTCTGCAGATTCGTCAACTTTTGAAATTAGCTGACCCTTTTTCTGTTTGTAATCATACAAATAATAGGAATTGTTATCCACTAAATAGAATGCATCGCCATTTTTCCATGTCATTCCTGAAAACCGTTTTAAATTACTATTCAAACCTTCATTTAATTCAGAAATTGAAAGCTGCTTGCTTTGCTTCGTATTTTCCGCAGCTCCAATTTTAAGGTTTGTTCCCTTTTCTAAATAAGTATATGAAGATGTCCCAGGAACCCACTGAAAACCTTGAAGGTGTTCCGGATAGAATTTGCCGTATTGTTCCATTACGGCGTCTTTTAGTATCAGTTCTTTTTGTTGTGCATTGCTGTTTGAAAAACATAAAAAGAAGACTATGGAAGCGAAAATATATTTCATAAATAAGTATTTGTAAAAGCTATGGATTTTTGGAGCAGGCTAAGATAAAAAACCTTTGCCGTGTTTGAAACATTAGCTTTGGATATTTAAGTTAGCGTTTCAAGGGAATTTTTATAAAAGTGACAACGCCCATATTGCTTTTATTGTTTTCAACAATAAATTCAACATGATTTCCATAAAGTGTTTTCAGCCTGTCTTGGGTGTTTTTTAATCCAGTTCCATTTTGCAACAATTCCTCAAAAGATTGCGTTAAATGTTCTCCATCATTTTCAATTTTAATGAAAAGATATTCGGCATCTTTATAAATTTTTAGGTTTACTTTTAATTCGGTAGTATTATAACCATAACCATGTTTGAGCGCATTTTCAACCATTGGCTGTAAAAGCATGTGCGGCACCAATTCATTTTCAACATCGCTACCAATTTCTTTTTCTATAGAAAGATGGTCCGAAAACCTGACGGAAATGATGGCTATATATTTATCTAGTAGCGCAAGTTCCTTTTGAAGCGGAATTAAATTCTCATCCTTAAAATCCAAAATATCACGAAAGAGATCACCAAAATCGGCAATCAGGTTTTGTGATTTTTCCTTATCAATTTCAACCAATGCCGAAATACTGTTTAGTGTGTTAAATATAAAATGCGGATGCAATTGCGCTTTCAACATATTCAGATTTGCATTAGCTAAATGGGTTTCTATCTGTGCCTTTTGGATTTCAATATTGCGCACTTTTTTAATGTAATAATAAACGTTTATAATGCCAATCATTGCAAAATAAACCAAGAAATTTACCTCAACCACTGCCACAAAATGATTGAATGACATATATTTCGAAGCCTCAGAAATGGAGGTTTCGCCTATTAAAAACGAAATAACAGCAGTGACGAAAAAGATAAAATATCCAATAAAAAAAGAAAAGAAAATATGCACCCAAATTATTTTCTTCCATCCTTTCGCTCCCCATTTTTCGAACATCAATTTTGTGATATAACTTATAAAAGCCATAAAAACAATCACGACAATCCAATCTATAAAAACGCCGTAATTAAACAATTGTCCCCAACTCAGAGGCCCATAACTTGTAGTTCCCTGCACTTTCCAATAGCTTTTTTTAAACTGCACCAAAAGCACTACTAAGGTGTAAAAAACAGCAAGATATTTTAAAAGCTTTATGTCAATGTATTTTTTCAGCATTATTTTATAAACCCAAATTTTGTTGAAATTCCTTTCGGTAACTTTTGCTTACTCTGAAAAGTGAGCCGTCCTTCATTTTCACATCAATTTCACCGAAATTTGAATGTATTACTTTATCCAAAAAGCTGGTGTTTATAATTGTTGAACGGTGAATTCGAAGCATTTCCTTGCAATCCATTTCATCCATTACATTTTGAAGCGAGTCGCGCAAAACATGTTTTTTAATGAGCGTACAAATTTCAACATAACTGCCCGATGCGAGAATGTACTGAATTTCCGAATAGGCTATAAAGGAAACCGTATTGCCTATTTTTACTGGTAGTTTGTTTTTTAAAGTCGTAATCTTCTTTTCAGTTTTTTCTTCCTCAATATATTGCAATAACTTTTGAAAATTGCTCTCCAAATTAGTTCCTGTTTCACTTTTAAATTGCTGTTTCGCTTTTTCTACAGCTTGTTGAAAACGTTCTTTTTTAAATGGTTTCAACAAATAATCCAAAGCGAAAGCATCAAAGGCTTTTACGGCGTAAGTGTCAAATGCAGTAACAAAAATCACCATTGGCTTTTTTATTGTTTTAAGATTTTTTAAAACATCGAAACCACTTATATCTTTCATTTGGATATCGAGAAAAATAAGGTCGGGTTGCAATTCTTCTATATTCAGAACAGCTTCTTTTCCCGTTTTGCATTGTCCAAGCAATAGCAAATCTTCCATTTCCTCCACCAAAGCGAGCAATCGCTTTCTGGCCAAAGGTTCATCGTCAATTATTAGGCAACTTATTTTCATAAAATTGGACAATCTATTTTGAAAATTAAAAGATTTTTAAAAGTAAATGTAGCAAACCTATCAATCATTTGTACAGAATTGTTTGTGTCCAACTTCAAATAATCGCTATTCAAAACAGCATCCCTGTTACTCGCATCAATTATGAAGCAGTTCGCATCTTTTCAAAAGCTATAGATTTTAAGGTTTCCGAAGAAATACTTCACTTTTAAAAAATGACTTTTAAAACAATATAATAGTCATTCAAAACAATAGTTTTCCATTCACAACAAAACCAAAAACTACAGATAGATTTCAAATTAATTTCACACTTATAAAAGCTTTCAATAACTATTAACAAATTCAAAATCAAATATTATGACAAAATCAATACTACTTTTCAGTTTTTGCTTATTGTTGGTTTTTACCGAAAAAACAAAGGCGCAATCTTTTGAAGAAACAACTTTTGAAGATATAACCACAACCCCTTCCGCCTCGCGGAGCGCTAATTTTATTGATGTGAATGGCGACGGTTGGGATGATATATTTTTCACAAACGGGCCAACTCTTGGACAAAACAATATGCTTTATATAAATAATGGTAATGGCACTTTCACAACTGTAACTGCGGATGCTATTGTTTCGGACAACGACCGTTCCGACGGCGCAAGCTTTGCAGATGTTGATAACGATGGCGATTTAGATGCTGTAGTTGTAACTTATGGCAGAAATGGTGTGGGAAAGAAAAACTATTTCTATCGAAACAACGGCGATGGCACTTTTGAATATGAGCCCACAAATGCCATTGGAATTCCGTTGACTTATTCTGAAATGGTAAACTGGATAGACCTCAACAACGATCAGCTTTTGGATGCTTATATCACAAATAGTATTGTTTCAACTCGGAATCTTTATTTTGAAAATCAAGGCGATGGCTCTTTTGAAGCAGTAGCTGGTCTGTCAATTACAAATGAAACCCTTGCTTCGCGTTCCATAAATTGGATTGATTATGATGGCGATGGCGACAGCGATTTGTTTATTACAAACGAAGACAACGCCAACAATTCGTTATTTCGAAATGATGGACCGAATAATTTCACTCAAATAACCAATCTTTCAATCACTCAAAACGGAAAGAATTCTGCCGGCAGTTCGTGGGCAGATGTTGATAACGATGGCGATTTCGACCTTTTTGTTGCCAATTGGGGTGGACAAAACAACCAACTTTACATCAATGAAAATGGCACTTTTGTAGAACAGACAAGTTCAGCCATTGCAGCGGAAGACGGAAGTTCATTCGGTTCTGCCTTTGCAGATGTTGATAATGACGGCGATTTGGATCTACTCGTTTGCAATGCTTATTTTACTGGACAGGAAACAAATTCGCTTTTTATAAATGATGGAACTGGAACTTTTTCTAAAGACACAAGCAGCAGTTTGGCGAATCATCAAGGAAATACATTCGGCTGTGCGTTTGGTGATTACAATAATGACGGCTGGTTGGATGTGATTTTGGCAAATACGTTGGACGAAAACCAAACCAATTCGTTATTCAAAAACACGGGAAGCGGGAATAATTGGATAAAAATTCGCTGTGTAGGAAATCCTTCAAATGGCTCGGCTGTTGGGGCAAAAGTTAGAGTTAGGGCGACAATAAATGGAAATGAAGTTTGGCAGACTCGCCAAATTGAAGCCGGAAGTGGCTATTGCAGTCAGAGCAGTTTTACAAATCATTTTGGGTTGGGCGATGCTTCAAACGTTACCGAAATTGAAATTAAATGGCCTTCAGGAGCGGTGGAAATGTTTACGGATATTGACGAAAACAATACTTATTTGATTGTTGAAGACGAAGGAATTCAATTGGGCACAACCGCTGAAACTAAATACGGTTATGTTATCTATCCCGTGCCGGCGGATGATGTTTTGGTTATCAATTTTCCGAAAGATGAGTTAAATTCAAAAATAGAGCTGTTTGATTTGAATGCGAGAAAAGTGATGGAAGGAATAAATAATTCAGCGTTTTCTATGGAAATGGATATTAGCCATTTAAATGCAGGAACTTATATTTTGAAAATCACCAATTCAAATAAAGTGAGTTCACAAAAAATAATCATTAAATAGAAGTCTACTGTTCCTGAGTGTTGGTTTGTTAGTTAACGTGTTGGATTTCTGCAGTGGAAATTCAGCACGTTTTTGGTATCTTCACCTAACTAAAATTTGATTCAGCGATGCGTATTATACGAACAGATTCTACAAACAAAGATTTTATTGAATTAGTGAAATACCTCGATGCAGATCTTGCAATTCGAGATGGTGATGATCATCCATTTTACGATCAATTCAACAAGATTGATTCTATAAAACACGTGGTAGTTGCTTATGACGAAAATAAGCTTGCAGTGGGCTGTGGCGCCATCAAGCAATTTGAGCCACGATTAATGGAAGTGAAACGTATGTTTGTTCCTATGGAGCAACGCGGAAAAGGAATTGCAGGGAAAATTCTTAAAGAATTAGAAAATTGGGCGATGGATTTGGGTAATACTAAATGTATATTGGAAACGGGCATTAAACAGCCGGAAGCCATTTCGCTATATAAAAAATGTAGCTATCAAATTACCGAAAATTACGGGCAATATGCTGGGATCGAAAAGAGTATTTGTTTTGAGAAAATACTACATAAAATTAGATAGATGAAAATAAAATCGAATGCTGCATCTACTGACTTCTCTTCACCATTTTATATAGTAAACGAAGATTTTTGTAGGGAATTTGAAAATTATATTGCTAGTAAAAATGGAAAAGTGAAAGGAAATTATAACGCATGGTCTTATTTTATTCAAGGGAAAATAATGACTCCAAAACATTGGCATTTAAAGTATAAAAAAGCCACCTACACTTCCACTGGAAATTTGATACTTTCTTCAAAAAAACAAAATCTTCTTACACTTTCAGATTGGTCAACTCCATGGGTTGGGTCATATAATTCTGAATTTGAAATAAGAAGAAAAGATAGTTTTAGTTTAATGGAAAAGCTCTTTGATCGTAAGCTGAAAAATTATAGTTTTTCAAAAAAATATTTAACTAAGCGAGCTGAAAATAATATTTCACTTATCGAAAACTTGCATCAAAAGCTCCACCCGCTATTCGTATCAGAAGAACTGTATTCAATTATACTTAAGAATGATATTTTGACAATTTCACTAAGAACGGAAAAACATCATTTTGGTTATTTTGAAAAATTAAGTTCACTTTAAAAAAATATTATCAATCTAATCTAGATATACATATATTAATCGTAATATTGCAATATAAACATATAAGGAAATGGGAATCACTAAAACAGAAATATTCACAGACCAGCAGAACCAAGTGGCAACTTTCGCCAAAGCCTTTGGGCATCCAGCAAGAGTTGCAATTCTTCAACATTTATTCAAAATAAACGCTTGTATTTGTGGCGATTTGGTTGAAGAAATTGGCCTCGCACAACCCACCATCAGCCAGCATTTAAAGGAGCTGAAAAATCTTGGTTTAATAAAGGGAAGTATTGAAGGCACCAGTATATGTTACTGTATTCATCAAGAAAATTGGACTGCTATGAAAACAGTAATGAAACAATTTTTAGATCAAGATTTAGAAAATAAAAACAATTGTTGCTAATACATAAAATTATAAGATTATGAAACTATCAGAAATCAAAAACCATTTAAATAGTTTGGAGCAAATAACTTTTATGCTTCCAAACGGAGAGCTAGTTCCCACACATTTTCACGTTACCGAAGTTGGTAAAATAACAAAACACTTTATAGACTGCGGCGGCACAGTCCGCAACGAGGAAGTTGCCAATTTCCAATTGTGGAATGCCGATGACTATAACCACCGTTTGCATCCCGAAAAACTTGTGAATATTATTGCTCTTTCAGAGAAAATATTAGGACTTGAAGATTTGGAAATTGAAGTTGAATATCAGGCTGAAACCATTGGAAAGTTCGGGTTGGACTTTGACGGTACAAACTTTTTATTAACCACAAAACAGACAGATTGTTTAGCCAAAGAAAACTGTGGCATCCCTGCTGAAAAGCCAAAAAGAAAGCTTGCCGAAATAAAAGATGAACCCTGCTGCTCGCCAGACGGCAATTGTTGTTAGTATGAAACTGATTGAAATTTCAGAAGAAAACTTTTCTGAAGTCGCCAGAATATACGGCGAGGGCTTACAAACGGGTACTGCAACTTTTGAAACCACAATTCCCAAATGGGAAAAGTGGGACGCTGGGCATCTTTCTTTCGGAAGAATTTTGGCTTCGGAAGAAAATAAACCGTTAGGTTGGGTAGCGCTCTCTCCTGTTTCAAGTCGCTGTGTTTATGGCGGCGTTGCAGAGGTAAGCGTTTACGTTTCAGAAGCGGCGAGAGGAGAAGGTGTAGGCGAATTTCTTTTAAAGAAATTAATTGAAATAAGTGAAGCCAACAATATCTGGACGCTGCAATCCGGAATATTTCGGGATAATGTTGCCAGTCATAAATTACATATAAAGTGTGGCTTTCGTGAGATTGGTTACAAAGAAAGAGTTGGCCAGTTAAAAGGCGTTTGGAAAGACAATGTGCTTTTAGAGCGGCGCAGTAAAACAGTTGGAATATAAAAATCATTATTACGAAATGAAATTATTGAAACCAATACAGGAATATATAGAAACATTAGAAACAGTAAGTCTTTCCGAAGAACGGAAAAACATTTTGCAGCCTCTCGTTGAATATATATATCTAAAAACACAAGCGAATCAAAAAATTCAATTGAATTTTATTTGCACCCACAATTCGCGGCGAAGCCATTTGGCACAGGTTTGGGCGAGAGCAATGGCTTCTTACTTTAATGTGCAGAATATTGAATGCTTTTCAGGTGGGACGGAAGCCACTGAAGTTTATCCAATGGTTATTCAAACTTTGCAAAATGCGGGTTTTCAAATTACCAAAGAAACCTCAGCGGAAAATCCTATTTATAACATATTGTACTCTCCAGATGAAGCACCTATTGTTGGCTTTTCAAAAAAATATGATGCAGAGACTAATCCAAGAACCAGTTTTGCAGCAGTGATGACTTGTTCCCAGGCAGATGCAGGCTGTCCATTTGTTGCTGGTTCGGAAAAACGAATTTCCATTATGTATGAAGATCCAAAAATTTCAGACGGAACTCCTCAACAAAAGGAAATTTACAAGGAACGCAGCGAGCAGATTGCAACCGAAATGAAATTCGTTTTTTCAAAAATCAATACATAAAATGGCAACAAATAAGAAATTAGGCTTTTTAGACAGTTACCTCACCCTTTGGATATTTATAGCAATGGCGCTGGGCGTAAGTATTGGTTATTTTGCACCAAGCTTTCCGGAGATTTTGAACTCCTTTAATAGTGGTAGCACAAATATCCCTATTGCCATTGGTTTAATTTTAATGATGTATCCTCCACTGGCAAAAGTAAATTACGCTCTTTTACCAAAAGTCTTTAAGGATGTAAAGGTGCTCTCCATCTCTTTAATTTTAAATTGGGTTATTGGACCAGTACTTATGTTTGTATTGGCAATTACATTTCTTAGGGATTATCCTGAATATATGGTAGGCCTTATTTTAATTGGTCTTGCCCGTTGCATAGCGATGGTATTAGTTTGGAATGATCTGGCAGGAGGAAGTAGTGAGTATGGTGCAGGCTTAGTGGCGCTCAACAGTATTTTTCAGGTTTTTGCATATAGCTTTTACGCTTGGCTTTTTATTACCGTGCTACCGCCTTATTTTGGGTTTGAAGGTGCAATTGTAGATATTTCCATCGCTACCATTGCCGAAAGTGTGGCAATCTATTTAGGTATTCCATTTGTTCTTGGCATATTGAGTAGGTTAATTTTGGTGCCTTGGAAAGGTGAAGCATGGTACACAACCAAGTTTATTCCCACCATTTCGCCCATTACGCTAATCGCTTTACTTTTTACTATTGTAATTATGTTTTCCTTGAAAGGAGAATTGATTGTCGAAATCCCAATGGATGTATTGCTTATCGCAGTACCCTTACTAATTTATTTTAGCTTAATGTTTCTTATTGGCTTTTTCTTTTCAAAAGCAATGGGTACACCTTATAACAAAACCGCTTCTATAGCATTCACCGCTGCTGGCAATAATTTTGAATTGGCCATTGCTGTTGCCATAGCTGTTTTTGGATTAAATTCTGGGCAAGCTTTTACGGGGGTTATTGGTCCTTTAGTTGAAGTACCTGCTTTGATTTTATTGGTGCGAGTATCCTTTTGGTTGCGGAAAAAGTATTTCAGGAAAGAAACATCTTAGAAGTACTCCTAAGCTGAGTTTTTGAGTTTGAATGAAAAAAATGTTTTATTTTGGCGGGATGAAAGCAAAACGAAAAGCCAAACTATTCAGATTCAGCTTTCTCCTGAATGCTTTTATCTTTTTTATTGGGGGACTAAGCCTTTTGGAAGATGGAAAAAACCCTCTTGCCATTCTTCAGTTTGTTACTGCGCTTTTCAACCTTTTTATGTTACTTAAAAAGCTTTCACCAAAAAAGCGTATTACACTAAACTATATTATACTTATTCTCAATATTCTCGTGGCTGCTAGTGTAGCGTTTGATTATTATTTTATGGGGAAAGGAAAAATTACATATTTATGGTTTTTCGCGGCTATTATGTATACTGTAGCGCTTATTGTACAGATTCGAAAACAACGCAGGTCTGAAGACACATCTGCTTAAAAATTAGTTGAAAAATTTCGAGCAAACTTTTTAAGATTTAATATAACTTGCATCTATCGTATTAAATATTTCTGAATGTAATTAATTTAACCCGCCTCATATATCTACTGATTACCGTAATTTTATAAACCCAAAAGAACATTCAGTAATGACGACGGATCCAGAAATAATAAACACTATTTTTAAGGAACTCTCTTTCTCTCCCGAAGAAAGTGAACTACTAGCAAGAAGTTTTGAAAAATTACATCTTTCCAAACACAACTTGTTGCTTGAGCCTGGACAACACGTATATGAACAATATTATGTAGTTGATGGTTGTTTGCGAACTTACTATATAGACCCTACTGGCAAAGAACATACGGTGCAATTTGCCATAGCAGACTGGTGGATTAGTGATTATACCGCTTTTTTTAACAGCAGCATCGCCGTTATGCATATTGAATGTATTCAAGAAGCTACACTTTTCAAAATATCAAAAAAAGATATGGAGCTACTTTATGAGGCTATTCCAAGGCTTGAATCTTTCTTTCGGAAAAAAATGGAGCGCGCATTTGCGTCCTTTCAGAAAAGAATCATCTCCAATTTAGCACAATCTGCTTCGGAACGCTATCTTAATTTTATACATACCTACCCAAACATAGAGCAAAACGTCAAAAACTACCATATTGCTTCCTATTTAGGGATTACAACCCAAAGCCTGAGCAGGATTCGTAAAGATTTGGTAAGGGAATAGCTTTATTACCATACATCAACTTTATTGCCGATTGCGCCAACTAACTTTGTGCTTTATAAAGTTATGGTTGGCAAATCAAGTATTTAAGCCCATAGCTGTAAAATTTTGAACAACCAATAATTTTTATGAAACATAAATTTATATTCTTCACGGTTATAATCGCCGTTTTGTTCACTTCCTGCGGAAATATCCAAGAAGGCGAGATAAAAAATGAAGAACCAAAAACATTAAAGAAAGAAAAGATGAAAAAGGTATTATTTGTATTGACAAGCCATTCCGAACTAGGAAACACTGGCGAAAAAACAGGATTTTGGATTGAAGAATTTGCTGCTCCATATTATTTATTAAAAGATAAAGGAGTTGAAATTATTATAGCATCTCCAAAAGGAGGAAAACCTCCAATAGATCCTAAAAGTGCTGCTCCAGATGCACAGACTCCAGCATCTGTTCGCTTTAATGGTGACAAAGAAACTCAAGAAATTCTTGCAAATACAGTGAAATTAGAAACTGTTGATCAAGCAGGTTTTGATGCAGTTTTCTATCCAGGAGGTCACGGACCGTTGTGGGATTTATCTGAAGATAAAAACTCGATTGCTCTTATAGAATCCTTTTATACTAATAACAAACCAGTGGCAGCAGTTTGTCATGCCCCAGCAATTTTTAAAAACACAAAAAATGCCGATGGTTCACCATTAGTAAAAGGGAGAAAAGTTACTGGCTTCACCAATACTGAAGAAGCGGCAGTACAACTAACTAGCGTAGTTCCTTTTTTGGTGGAAGATATGCTTAAGGAAAATGGAGGGATATATTCAAAAAGTGGAGACTGGGCTGCGTATGCAGTAGAAGATGGACTTTTAATAACTGGACAAAATCCAGCCTCTTCCGAATTGGTTGCCGAGAAACTTTGGGCAAAATTGAATAATTAAAAGAGAATCATCTGATGAATTTAGTAGAAGATTTACAATGGCGTTATGCCACCAAAAAGATGAATGGTAAAACCATTCCACAAGAAAAACTGGATTATATATTGGAAGCAGCGCGATTGGCTCCTTCCTCCTCTGGCCTTCAGCCTTATAAAATATTTGTAATCTCTAACAAAGAGCTCTTAAAGAAAATTAAGCCTGTTGCTTGGGACCAAAGTCAGATTTTGGATGCTTCACACGTGTTGGTTTTTGCATCTTGGGATGGGTATACTTTAGATAGAATTGAATCTGTTTTTAACTATACCATGAACGAGCGTGGATTGCCCCTCAATACAATGGATGCTTATAAAGAAAAACTTTGGGGTATGTATAAACCGCTCAGCGAAGAATGGCAAGCAAACCACGCAGCAAAGCAAGCGTATATATCTTTTGGAATGGCCATTGCAGCTGCAGCCGAGCAAAAGATAGATGCTACTCCTATGGAAGGTTTTACTCCTGAAGCAGTAGATGAATTACTAGAGTTAAAAGAGCAGGGATTAAAAAGCACTTTGATTTTAGCACTGGGCTATCGCAATGAAGCGGAAGACTGGCTGGTAAATATGAAAAAAGTGCGCAGCCCCAAAGCGGAATTTATTACGGAATTGAAATAACGAATTTGGTTAATAGTTAGGTTAAATTGTTCCTTTAAAAGCCCTCACTTTTCCATGAAAATGGAAATGTTGAGGGTTTTTATTTTAGCTTTTTAATATAAAATACCACCAACAAACTTCGACTGTTTCATTCCAAATTTCCAATCGTTGCTATATTTATGAATATCACTCACAATTGCTTCACCTAATCCGGAGAAGTTCCAAACCGCATGCATGGTTATCTAATTCACCTTAAAACTGAATTTATTCTGAAGTAAATAGCTATAAGTTACAGTTACAAATATGGTTAGCAATCGTGAAGGTGTAGGATAGAATTCCAATCCATCAACCAAGATTTTCATTGAAATATAACTCAACAGCAAAGCGCCCATCCCAACAACAAAATACCTAAAAAACTGAACCTTCCACGGCAAGTTTGATTCTTCAAAAGTGATAAACTTTTGAAGTAAAAACCCTGTGGTAAATGTAATGGGAAACACAAAAAACAGGGAAGCAATGTGCGGACTCAACACCACAAAAAACATATCTACGTTCTGCTTGTTGAAAATAAAATTGTAGAAAATAAAATACAAACAGATATCAAACACCAAATTACTCCCGCCGCACACCGCATACCGATACGTTTTTAACGGCAGCCAACGCCGGAATAAAAAGTAAAAAGCATCAATAAATTTGGTAATTGCGGTTTTCATATTTTTCAGTGCGGGCAAAGGTACTGAAAAAGCTGTAGGCTTTTGGCTGTAGGCTTTAGGCTGAAAGATGTAATTAAAAAACTTATATTTGGGTTACACTCCTTTCTAAAATTTTCGGGATGGAATTTTAAGAATATTTCGATTTACCTAAAAGTTTGACAAAACTCATATGAATAATATCCCAGATGAATTAAAAGAATTTTACAACTCAATTGAAAATCTAAATTCACTGAGTATTTGGAATATACAAAGGGAACTTCAGCCTACAAAAAGTATTGATGGTGAGTGGGAAAAAAAACTAATCGTTGAGAGAAAATCATTGAACTACAATTTAAATAAAGGGGAATTATTAACTAATGTTCAAGTTACAGATACGAAAGGTCAAATAGCGAGTATTGGATTAGATAAAACTGAACTTGAATATTTAAAAGATAGATTAGAAATAACTGAAAACACTTGGTTGAAATCCAGATACTCACATTTATTATGGCAAGGACTAAAGCACAATAGATACTCAGAAATTGCAATCGACAATTATATCGAGACAATAAATAGAATTAAAGCAGATGAAGTTCGTGAATTACCTGTAATTCTATCTGCAATACTATACATTTCTAAGAAATCAAAAAAGAAAATTGATATAGCTCAAGAAACGGTTAGAACTTTATTAAACGATTTGCCTAATTGGTTTAAACCAGATATCCTCAACTCTATTCTAGATAACAATATACTGTCAAATGAAGAATTAAATGATATTGCTCATAGCCTACTAAATTGGATTGATGATGATAAACCGGTTTCATATTTCACGAATAAAAATATACTCGAAACTGGAATTAGACTTTATAATTCACTTGGACTTTCTCTAAATGGACTATATGAATTATTAGCAAAGAATGAAGACCTAATTTTGGAACAACATCAAGAAGACACTAATTTTTTAAAGTTTACTACAATTGGAACGAAAGCCAAATATTTAAGACTTGCAGGAAAAATAGAAGAAGCTGAAGAAAACCTAAAAGAATATAATAGACTAAAGCAAACTGTTAAACTGGGAAAAATAAACTGGGAACTTGGCGAAAAGGAAACTGAAATGTTTAACAAATATCTAAATATGAAATCAAAAATCATTTTGGATATGCCAACTGAAGGAATTCTTGCTTTCTTTTCAATGAATGAAGATATTCTTGTTGACCCAATTAAAAATGAGGAAAATGCAAAAAAATCTATAAAAAATTCTATTGTCAATCTATGCAGTACAAGCGTTTTTGATATAAACAGTAATTTTAAAAACCTTGAAGATTCGGAAAAAATTGACAAAGAAATAATTCAGAGCTACGCAATTGCTCACGAAGTTAAATGCTTTAGTCTTTTCTTAAAAGTCTTCGTTGATGGAATTATAACAGGCAAATTAAATTATTACAAAATATTCGAGTTTTTAGAAATCCAAACTTGGTACGGAATGAAATTCAAAAGAGGAATGACTGATAATGAGATTGACCAAAATTCATCTTGGCTGACAATGCTCGCGCCAGGAATTCATAATTTGTTTGCTCAATTTGAACTTTCGGTTTTAATGAATACCAATAAAATTAACAATTTTATATTAGCAATGGATTCATTAACTGTCAAGTTTGAAGGTGCTTTAAGAGATTTTATCCGCTTATCTGGTGGAAACACATCTACAACGAAAAGAGGAGAGATAAAAGAACAACTTCTTGAAGAACTATTGGACAATCCAACAACAAAAAAACATTTTACAGCAAAAGACATTGAATTGTTTAAATACACTTTCACACAAAAGGGAAAGAATTTGAGAAATAATATTGCTCATTCATTTTTACAATATTCCGATTATAATTTACAGGCAGTTTCATTAGTTTTTTTCTGTATCCTAAGACTTGGAAAATATACATTCGAAGAAAACCAATCGCTAACTTAAGATGTATAAAAAGAATGCCAATACTATTTACATCTAAAAAATAATTACTTTTAATACAAATCAACCACCCCATGAAACAAGCAATCATCCTTTTCATAACGCTACTCACATTAGCATCCTGCAAAAACGAAAGCGCACCAAAGCAAAAATTTATTGAAATCACGGGAATAGACTCCACATTAAATCCTGGTGATAATTTTTATAGATATGCAAACGGCAAATGGTATGATTCCATACCCATCCCCGCTTCCCAAGCCGGAGTTGGCGCTTATATGTTTATGAATTATCCGCAGCGCCTGCGCCTTCAAGGGATATTGGATAGTGTTTCGAAAGGGCAAAATTCAAAAGGAAGCATTGAGCAAAAGGTTGGCGACTTTTATGCATCCGGCATGGATACTGTGACAATTAACAAACGCGGTTACGACCCCATCAAACCTACACTTGCAAGTATTGAAGCCATTAGCGATTTACCGTCTTTAATGAATTTTGTGGCTACGCAGGTTAAAGTAAATAATGGTTCTATAATGGGTTTCGGAATTGGCGCCGATGATAAAAACAGCAATATGAACATTGTGCACGCCTACCAAACGGGTCTAGGTTTGCCGGAAAGAGATTATTATTTCAGAACAGATTCATCAACCGTCGCCATACAGGACGCTTACAAAACATTCCTTGCCACATTATTTCAACTTACCGGCAGCGATGCCGCGACAGCAAATAAAAATGCTGATATAACTTACAATATTGAAAAGCAACTTGCCGCTTCGCACAGAACAAGAGTGGAACGCAGGGATGTGATAGCAAATTACAATATGATGGCTGTATCAGATCTTCAAAAGACACAACCAAATATCGGTTGGGACAATCTCCTTCAAAATTTAGGCGCAAAAACCGATTCTATAGATATTGGTCAACCTGCTTATTACGTAAAACTCAATGAATTTCTAAAGAAAGAACCAATTGCCAACTGGAAAATATATCTAAAAGCAAACGAAATAAGTAGTTATGCAAACGACCTAAGCAAACCCTTTATGGATGCCGCTTTTGAGTTTACCAAAGTGATTTCTGGGCAAGCCGTTCAAAAATCACGTGGCGAAATAATGGCAAGTGCTGTTGATAATTATATAGGTGAAGCACTTGGACAGTTGTACGTAAAAAAATATTTTCCAGAGGATGCAAAAAAACGAATGCTGGATTTGGTGAATAATATTCAAAAGGCCTACGCCGCAAGAATTGACAAACTAGAGTGGATGAGCGACAGTACAAAGGTGAAAGCAAAAGAAAAACTGTCTGCCATGACCAAGAAAATAGGTTATCCAGACAAATGGACAGATTACAGCAATGTGAATATTAGAAGAGATACTTATTTTGAAAACATAGTATCTTCCGCTGCTGCTATATATGAAAGGGAACTGGCAAAATTAGGCAAGCCTGTGGATAAATCAGAATGGTACACCACGCCATCTACGGTTACGGCTTACAATAATCCTTCTGCAAATGAAATCGTTTTTCCAGCCGGTATTCTGCAGTCACCTTATTTTGATAATGATGCAGATGACGCCCTAAATTATGGCGGGATCGGGATGGTAATAGGCCATGAAATAACACATACGTTTGATGACCAAGGCGCACAATATGATAAAGATGGTAATGTGAAAAACTGGTGGACAAAAGATGATTACACACAATTTAAATCAAGAATCCAACAAGTTATTGATCAATACAGCACATTTACAGTGTTGGACAGTTTACACATTAAAGGTGATATGACAGTTGGTGAAAACACTGCCGATATTGCCGGAATAGCCGTGGCTTATGATGCTTTTAAAATGACGAAGCAAGGCCAGGATTCCACAAAAGTTGGAGATTTCACGCCAGACCAACGTTTCTTTCTTTCTATTGCAAGAATATGGAAAGTAAAAATGAAAGATGAATTCCTTCGTTTATGGATCAATAACAATCCACACTCACCACCGCTTTGGAGAGTAAACGGACCACTAATGAATACCAGTCCGTTTTACGAAGCATTCGATGTAAAACCTGGTGATAAAATGTATTTGCCACAAGAAGATAGAATAACCATTTGGTAGCATAGTGAATATAATGTAGGCAGTTTTTCAATAAACCAAGTCCAAAGGAAGTAGCATCTAATTATAAGAAAATAATCAAATTTAAAAGTAATTTCGCTACTGCATTCATACTTAGTGTTCCCGCATTTAAACTTAAGGTTACTGGAACTAGCAGAATAATTTGTGGTTCCCTATGCTATTCATACAAAAACTTCTCCCCAAAAGGCTTTCGCAGTTCAAAAGCACTAGGTTCAATATTTTCCAAAACAGGTTTTAGTAATACATTTTTTATTTTTGAAGTATGTCGCGCATAAAGCGTCATAGCAACCGGCACGGCGCCAACCGCACTTTTAATGAGTTCGCTCGTGCGGCCCAAATGCAATTCTGAAACTTTTAAGGTAATTGCCTGTTCCACATAATCATACAACAAACGTTCGTAAACCGCATATTCAGTGTTGTATTTATAATCAATACCCACATAATTTGCTTCCAACGCAACTGCATTCACAAAAGCGGTGCTAAAAGCAATCAATTCAGCATCTAGAAAAACTCCTTTACAAATAAACAGATCGCCCAAGTTTTCTTTCAAAGCCGAAAAGGAAGCAGGATAATTTTCGCCATAACGGTATTCAGACTTATTAAGAACATTAGAAAATAATCTCTGAATATCGTTTTGATGTTCGGCTATTTCTTCCGAAGAAAGGGAACGAATAATAAGATTTTCTGACTTTTTATAGGCGCTATTCGCTTTGGTGCGGTATTTCGCTTTCATACTTTGCAGATAGTCCGCAAAGGTTTTCCAAGTAGGATGAATTCTCAAAACCATATTCACATCAGCTTGAAAAGAGCGGTATTTATAATCCTCCAAAACGGAAGCGTCTTTAATAGATTTGGGCCAAAATTCTTTAAAGAGAATAACCTTAAACAAATCTTCCCAACGCGCGTCCTTTTGAATTTTTTTGGCAGCCTTTGCAAGCAACTCAAGTGCGTTTTGCTTTGAAAGCTTTTCGGAATAAGCAAACCCATGTTCGCCTGTAGCAAACATATTTCCGCAAACCAAGCCTTTAATGGAAAAGCTATAGTCCTCATTTCGGCAATCCTGAAACAGTTTTATAAACACATTTTGTTGTGAAGTCTTTTTATACGTAAAAGTCGCAATCTGAAAAACTCCCGCCAATACTGGAATCCCTTCTGCATTGTACACTAAAAGGTAAATCGGTTTTATCGTGCGCAATAAAGTTACTTCCATTGCCTTTAAATAGGGCAAGGAAAGATAAACGCTCTTCATAGATACAATAGCGAACCAATGCGGTTGGGGAATTTCGTTTACAGATTGAAAAAAAACAAAATTATAGGAAATACTTTTCGGCATAAAAGGAATTGAATGAGATGTAAAGATAGTGACAGTTATAGGAATGCATTGTAGAAGATACGTTACCTATTGTATCTTGGTTTTTTTAGTTCGTTATTCTATAGTTACATAGTTAAAATTACTTTCTATTAAACTTGTTTTAAGTAAAAAATTAGACGTAAGCATTTAATTTACAGATAAAAAGCATTAAGAAATTTTAAAACGAAATAAAATATTTTCTATTTTTAACTGACCAAACTAAATCAATCCAAAAAATGAAAAATCAATTTTTAACACTCACCGCACTCTGTCTTTTGTTGGTGTCGTGCAATTCCGAAAAAAAGGAAAAGTCAACAGAAAAAATCTACGAAGCCAAAACGGCTGAAGTAGAAATGTCGCAAATTAAACGAGGAGAAATGCTTGTTAGCGCCGTTGGCTGCAACGATTGCCATTCGCCAAAAAAAATGACTGACAAAGGGCCCATTTTTGATCCGGACCGTTTGCTTTCCGGACATCCCGCGAATGAAGCGTTGGGAGCTTATGATGGGGAAACTTCGAAATCATTTATACTTATGTCTCCTGGGCTAACTGCAGCAATTGGGCCTTGGGGAACCTCTTTCGCCTCTAACCTAACCCCTGATGATACAGGAATGGGCGGGTGGACTGAAGCGCAATTTTTAATTGCAATCAAACACGGAAAATACAAAGGAATGGAAAACAGCAGACCTTTACTGCCACCTATGCCGTGGCAAGGCATCTCCCTTTTACCCGATGCAGATTTAAAAGCTATGTTTGCTTACCTGCAAACTATAAAACCAATTTCAAATCTTGTACCCGCACCAATTCCGCCGAAGGTTTAATTATATTTAGCAAATTGTTAGAATAAAAATACCGTCTTTTTAAAACAATCGATATAAATCGAAAGTGATAAAATGACGGTATTTTTTATAATTGGTAAATCAAAAAGTAGAAATATTATCTTCTACCTCTGCTTCTATTTTGATTTTGCGAATTATTGGTTTTCTTGGGCTGGGAGTTTCGTCCACGGCTATGGCGTTGTGCTTTTTCCTTTTTCTTTTCTTCCTCAGCAGCTTTCACCTCTGCCATAGTTTCGGTTGGTTGAAAATCTGAAAGGATTTTGGGCTGAAGACGTTCGCCAATCAACTTTTCAATATCCTTTAAGTAACCCACTTCATCAAGACTTACAAGCGAAAGTGCTTCACCACTAGCTCCAGCTCTACCTGTTCGTCCAATACGGTGAACGTAATCTTCAGAAATGTTAGGAAGTTCATAATTAATTACGTGTGGCAATAACGGAATGTCGAGTCCGCGGGCTGCGATATCTGTAGCAACAAGAACGCGTACTTTTCCATCTTTAAATCCTGAAAGAGCTCTTGTTCGTGCGCCCTGACTTTTATTTCCGTGGATTGCTGCAGAAGTAATTTTCGCCTTTTCAAGCTTTTCACTCAAACGATTGGCGCCGTGCTTAGTTCTGGTAAAGACCAAAACTTGTTGCCAGTTTCCTTCAGAAATAAGTTTTATAATAAGATCTGTTTTTTGAGCTTTATCTACTCTGTAAACAGTTTGTTCAATTTTCTCAACAGTTGTATTCTGAGGTGTAGCTTCAACCAAAACCGGATTGTGAAGAAAGTCACCCGCCAGTTTTTTAATTTCTTTAGAAAAAGTTGCTGAAAAAAGGAGGTTCTGTCTTTTAGAAGGAAGCAATGCAAGTATCTTTTTGATGTCGCGTAGAAAACCCATATCGAGCATTCTATCGGCTTCGTCCAAAACTAGAATTTCCACTTTTGAAAGCGTTAGCGCGCGTTGATCAACTAAGTCCAACAAACGTCCAGGCGTAGCCACCAAAATATCCACACCATTTCGCAATGCTTTAATCTGTGGATTTGCTCCTACTCCACCAAAAATAACGGTAGAGCGAAGGTCTGTAAATTCGCTGTATTCCCTAAACTCATCCTGCACTTGTGCTGCAAGTTCGCGGGTTGGAGTAAGTATTAATGCACGAACGGGCCGTTGGCGCAATGTTGGTTCATTGCTCAATATTTGAAGCATAGGAAGTGCAAAACCAGCGGTTTTTCCGCTTCCGGTCTGGGCCGAAGCTAGCACATCTTTTCCTTCTAAAATTAATGGGATTGCTTTTTGTTGAATTGCCGAAGGCGTTTCATATCCTTTTTTGCTGATAGCTTTCAGCAGGGCATCGGACAGCCCAAGGGATTTAAATGACATATAATATTTTAGATTAATTGGAGCGCTTCGCTTTTGGATTCTTTGATTTTTTAGAATCTTGAAGCGTACGCTTTAAATTTTGTTAGACCGCTGCGCTTGGAGATAGTATATCGCGGCGCTTTTAGAATTCGGTCTTTTTAAAAACCATTAAAACTAAGAAGACGGTTTTAATAAGCGGCGAAGGTACGGCTAATTTTCTGCGTGAAGGTAATTGTACTCAAATACGTGTCATAACGTTCGCTACTACCAAATCACACTTATTATTTCCAAATTCGAAAATTGAAGTGTCATGGGTAGTTTTAAAAAGTTCTTCTTTCAATAAATTTTTAGCGTGGTGCAAACATACTTTTACATTGCTATCTGTCAATTTTAAACATTCTGCAATCTCTGGATTGGATAAACCTTCAATCTAATGGAGTACAAACACCACCTTGTATTTTTCGGGCAGTCGGTCAACGGCTTATTCTACCAAAGCGCGGGTTTCAGTATTTATTGCTTGTTTTTAGCGGAGAAACTTTTATTATGATTGTTGGCCTAATAGAAATTACAGCAGGAATCATCGCCTTTATAAACACCCGCGTTGGGGCATATATTGTTTCTTTCTGGTTATTGCTGATTGCCATTAGTCTAATATTTACTTGGCACCATACAGACGTGGCAGTACGCGACATTGTAATGGCTATTTCCGTCTTTGTTTTGGCCAGATTAAGTACTCGGGAAATTAAGGTTTTTTAACACTCTGGTTCAATTTTTCCTTTTGTTGTAAAATCTTCCTATCCTTAAAATTATGTTAGGGAAGATTTTAAAAAAAATCCGAATTAAGTTTAATAACAAATAATTCGTTGTCGATTTTTTTCGGAAAAGAAAAACAAATTCAAATACTTGACCAGTTTTGGTTGTACAAAAAAAATAATCGTAAATTTATAAATAACTAACCACCAATTAAATAAAAATGAAGCCACTTTTACTGATTTCAGTATTGGCGTGCTTTTCCCGGAGCAGTCTTCCCCAAACTCCTTCAGAAAAGAAGACGTACCTATTTCAAAAATTTAAAGCAGGAATATTATGAAAAAAATATTCCTCTTACTTTTCATTTCTTTCAACGTGCTTATTGCACAAAACAGGGAGCTGGACAGCTTGAACCTTTTGGTTAAAAATGCTGGCACAGAACTTCAAAAACTCGAAGTACTTAATGAAATCACTGATTTTTATTCCTTAAGAGATTTGGATAAAGCCATTGTGTATGCAAGGCAAGGCGTACAATTGGCAGACAAAACCAAAGCAAAAAAATGGCAGCCCAAATTTTATGAAATGAAGGGAAGAATTCACGCCAATATGCTGGAATTGGATTCAGCTTCGCTCTATTTTGCCAAGGCAGAAAAAGGGTATAAAGCAATTGATGACAAAAAAGGTCAGGCAACCACCTATTTTAAAATAGGATGGGTTCACAAAAAAAGAGGAGAATTAAAAGAAGCATTGGAAGCCGATCTAAAAGCTCTAAAGTTAATGGAGGCAATTGATGACAAAATGGGGATTGCTGGCGCCAACAGTAGGCTTTCACAAGATGTATTGCAACAAGGAAGGAAAGAGGATGCCCTAGAATACGCAAAGAAAACGATAGCTATATGTGAAGAAAATAATTTCACTGAAGAATTAGTCTATGCCTATACAGCAGCTGGAGATGCCACGATTGCACTTGGCGATAACCAACTGGCTTATGAATATTTTGACAAGGCACTTACATCAGCCCAAGCTTTAGAATTTAACCCGATGTCGCTTTCAGATTTTTATAATAACCATGGAAACGCAAATAAAAGATTGGGGCGTTATCAGGAAGCGCTCAAGGATTATAAAGAAGCACAGCGGCTCGCGCAAGAGTCCAATTATCAAAATGCCATCAATGCAGTCGGCGCCAATTTAGGCGAGGTGAATCTTTTGTTGGGAAACTATAAGGAAGCACTACCCTACCAACTTGAAACCATAAGACTTTTGGAGAATAGTGGTGACCTGCCCAACCTACCGGAAAATTATATGCACTTAAGCACCACCTATGAAATGCTGGAAAATTATCCCCTTGCGCTTGAATTTCAAAAGAAGGCAAGAATTATGGGGGACAGTATTTCCGCGGCAGAAAGTGACCGAAATATGAGCGAGCTACTTACCCAATATGAAACTGGCAAGAAGGAAGCGACTATTTTTACGCAAACACAAAAAATTGAACAACAAAGGAAAACCCAGATTCTTTATATCTTTTTAGCGACACTTTTGGCGATTGTAGTCTTTGGAATGTTTTTCACAATGAAAAGCATTCGTAAAAAACGAAAAGCTTTATCAGTTTTGAATATTGAACTAGATGCCAAAAACAAACAAAACGAACTGCTGCTGAAAGAAATTCACCACCGCGTAAAAAACAATCTTGAAATGGTGAAAAGTCTTATCGCCCTGCAATCTGCAAAACTGGAAGATGGCGCAAGTAAAGAAGCCATGCTCGCCAGCCAAAACCGCGTGCAGAGTATGGGTATTATCCATCAAAAACTTTATCAGGGTGAAAATTTAGGCAGTATTGAAATGAAGGATTATTTTGTCAATTTAGGAGAAGGGGTACTCGATACTTTCAACGCTGAAGACAAAGTGAAAATAGAATGCGCAATGGATAACCTCAACTTGGATGTAGACACAGCTGTACCTATCGGGCTGATTGTGAACGAACTTTTAACTAATGCCTTAAAATACGCTTTCCCAGAAGGAGTAAAAGGGCGGATAAGCATTAGCCTTACCAAAAAAGAAAACGAACTTTTATTAAAAGTTTCGGACAACGGCGTCGGCAAAATCGAAGGCTCAAAACCAAAAGGAACAGGCTTCGGCACACAATTGATACAACTGCTTACACAACAATTAAACGGTACTATTTCTGAAGATTACAAAAACGGAACCGCAGTATTTTTCAACTTTAAAAATTTTAAAACAGCTTAATGGGGAAAGCAATAAAAATATTGATTGTTGAAGATGAAATGGTAATTGCTGCAAATATTTCGTTGCAATTAAGCGAGCTTGGCTATGAAGTTACCGGAATTTTGCCCCGTGGCGAAGAAGCACTTTCCCAAATAAAAATAGATATGCCAGACATTCTTTTAATGGACATTCAATTAAAAGGAGAACTGGACGGCATACAAACTGCTCAAGAAATTCAAAAATATTTTAGGATCCCTATCATTTATTTAACGGGAAATACAGATGAGGCGCATTTTAACCGTGCTAAGAAAACCCATCCGTATGCCTTCATTTCAAAACCCTTTAAAAAACTGGATTTGCAACGCGCCATTGAACTTACGGTTGATAGAATTACAATGGAAGCATCTTTAGAAAACAAAGAAAAAGGAAATGGTGATGAATCAGCGTCATCTAATGAAAACAGTACCGATTTTATCCTCAATGACCGCATCTTCGTTCGCCACAACGAAAAGATGCTGAAAATAGATATTAAAGACATTTACTACATTGAAGCAGACCGCAACTACTGTCGCATTTTTTCACAAGGCCGAGAATATCTTTTGGTAATGACCTTAAAGGACATTGATGAAAAACTTCCGCAGAAACATTTTCTTAGAATTCATCGCTCCTATATTATCAATCTTTCCCAAATAGATGAGGTAGCGGGCACACACGTTGTTATTTCAAAAAAAGCAATCCCGATGAGCAAGGCAATGCGCACGGAACTTCTTAAACGATTGCAAACCATCTAATTCCCTCTCGGTAAACAATTCTTTCCCTTCGGACACAAATTGAGCGTGTTCGTCCTAAACCATTTTCAATATTCTTTGATTGTCAGTTATTTAGATGTACTCCCCAGCACATTTTTTCAACTAACTAACCATTTAAATCATTAAGAATTATGAAAAAATTACTCTTTTTAGGACTTGCAATAGTCCTTTCAATGACCGCTTGCCAAAAACAGGAAAAGCGCTACACCCAACAATCACCTGAAATTGACACTTATAAAAAAGTGATTGAAGCTTATGATAAGCAAGATTGGGAAGCTATGGTTAGCCATTATGCAGATACCGCAAAAATAATGAACAATGTGAGCGAAAAAGAAGGTCAAACTCTAGCAGAATTGGTTGCTAATGATAAAAATGATGCCGCTCTCTTTTCAAAGTGGGAATATGTAGACAATGAATCTGAATATGAAATGGTAGTTACCGACAAAGACCAAACTTGGGTAAACTTTTGGGGTCTGTGGAAAGGAACCCTTGCCGCCAATAATAAAACGTATACCATTCCCACGCATATCACAGCTCAGTTTGTTAACGGCAAAGTTGTTAAGGAATTTGGCTATTGGGATCTTTCAAAAATTATGCTGGACATGCAAGTAATGCAGCAGGCAGAGACATCTTTAGTAAATGATTCAATCAAATAACAAATCAAATAATTAAAGAGATGAAATTTTGAATATGGGAGCCAGTCAGGTTATTAATTCAACATCTCCAGAAGAATTAGAAAGTATCACTGGAAAATTAAATTTTATTTTAAATACCACTAATGTAACATTAGATTGGAATTCATATTTAATCGCGCTGGCGCCGAAAGGAAAATTTCATACGGTAGGAGCTGTTTTGGAGCCGTTGGCAATTCCTGCTTTCAGTTTAATTATGGGAGAAGAAACAGTTGGAGGAAGCCCAATAGGCAGCCCTGCATTGACTAAAACCATGCTTGATTTTTGTGTAAGACATAATATTTATCCCGATGTTGAGGAGTTTCCGATGGCAAAGGTAAATAAAGCCATTGAACACCTAGAAAACGGCAAAGCTAGATTTAGGATCGTATTGAAAAATTAATAGCTATCCATAGCTCAGAAATTCCCCTAAATAAAAATACAGGAGTAAAACTCCCAAGGCCCGACAGACATTGTAGGTGAGGAAGCAGTCAACCTGTTGGGCCTTTTTACAAAATCATTTAGCCCCAATTCAATTCTAAAAAAATCGAAAACATGAAAACAGTAGGCATCATAGGTGGTTCTGGCTTTATAGGAAGCTACATCACCAAGAAATTTCTGGAAGAAGGATACAACGTGAAAGTATCTGTTACCGATATAAAAAAGAGCGTAAAATACCAACATCTTTTCAATCTTGAAAATTCGGATAATCTAAACATCAGCGCATTGAAAGTGGAAGATTTAGAGGTTTTAAAAGATTTTATCAGCGATTGTGAAATTGTAATTCACGGTGGTACCCCCTTTCAATTAGATGTAAAAGATCCGCAAACAGAACTATTTGATCCAACTATAAAAGGAACCGAGAGTTTTTTGAAAGCTATCCAGCAAGCACCAATGATTGAGAATGTTGTTTTTATAGCTTCCGTTGCAGCATATAACACCAATTTTCCATTGCCCGCTGGAGGAAAAAACCCACATGACACTTTCAGCGAAAAAGACGCCAAGTTTATGAGCGAAGATAGCCATCCGTATGCGCAAGCAAAATTTATAGCGAATCAAACAGTGGAAAAATTCATTAAAGAAAATCCGAAGCTTTCTTTTGAAATGACTTCGGTTTCGCCTGTGGGGGTGATGGGAAAATCTTTATCAAATAGGGAAGATTCCACCTCAACTGGGTTGCAATTTCTGTTTAAAAACAAAATTGCTCCCAATCCATTTGTACAAATGCTCTATGACACCAATGCGGAAATGGCTTCAGTAGATGTTGCGGATGTTGCAGAAGGCGTTTTTAAAGCTGCAACAATTTCTGGATTGCATGGTAAAAACTATTTGCTGAGCAGCGAAAGTTATCCCATTTCAGATATGAGCCTAATGCTGAACCACCAATCCCCAAAAAATAAAGCAATTGTAGTTTATGAAAACACACTGGCAAAGAATGATTTAGGAATGAAATTCAGACCAGCTCAAGAAACTTTAAATAATTATTCAAAGTAAAATCAACCAGAATATTAACCAAATAAATACATAACTAATGAAAACAACAATTCTATCGGTAATGATGCTAATAGCCTTCATTGCCACAGCACAAAAAAAGAATGGAACCGTCTATGACGAGCATCCGGCAATCAATGTGGTAAATGAATTTACAAAAGCCGCCGTTGCTGGAGACAAAGCCAAAATGGGCAGTTTTTTAACTGACGATTTTAAAAGTTATTACGGAACTTCCACTAACCCGAATGACAAAGGAAGCGACAAAGAAGCATTTCTCAATACCCAAATGGTTTATCACGATCAATTGGATTATTATTCCGTAGAACCTTTTCCAGGCTCCTATCCAGATGCCATTGAGTACAAAAAAGACAATCCAAATAACGAGGTTTGGGTACAGACTTGGGAACTGGTTAAAGGCGTTCATAAAACTACTGGGGTAAAAATTAATGCTGCCGCCCACAGATTGTACACCCTTACCAAAGACAACAAAATTAAAAACGTAATTATCTACGACAACGAAGGTGTTATAGATGAAATAAGAGCCAGTTTCAGTGATAGAAAGAATGGCACAATTTACAACCATCACGAAAACATAAACACCGTTCGAAAAATGATGTATGCCATCGAAAACAATGATTGGGATAAAGCATACAGTTTTTATGATAAAGATGTACAGTTCGTAGATTCCAGTTCACCCACTATGGAAAGCATTTCCTTAACGGAACAAAAGGCAATAGATAAAAAGATTTTGGAGAAATATGATGTTGCCAGTATAGATATGGTAGGCTATCCAGATTATTTAGTATATGAAATGGGCAATCAAGGATTAGTTCAATCTTGGTGGAATATCAACTTCATCAGAAAATCTGATAAAAAAGCGATGGTACTTCCCATTTTTTACACGATGACTTTCAATGACGAAGGAAAAATTACTGTAGAAACAGCTTATTACAACGCGAAACTATTGGATTAAAACCTTTAAGAAACTTCCCAGTTAACTTAAAAAAATAATTCTATACTAATCAGTTTTCGACCAGCGCGGAAACACAAATTAAAAATTATGAAGAAATTAATTTTTACTATGCTTTTACTTCCATTATTGGCAGTATCGCAAAACAACACCGAATACGGCGTATTCGAAAATGCACTATTAACGCCCAATCCTGCTCAAATAACACAATTTGAAAAGGGGATTACGGCACACAATAAAAAATACCACGGCGATGGTCCTTATGGCGGACGTGTGTATTGGATTTCCAACGGACCCAAAACCGGGAGCTATGTATGGATTATGGGACCCTTTCCTTGGAGTTCTTTAGACAATAGACCCGCCCAAAAAGATGGACACGATGCCGATTGGAACAACAATGTAGCTCCATACATTACAGCCGATAGCGGTGCGCAAAGTTACTGGCGTTTTAACGCAGAAATGTCTCGATTTCCGAAAGATTTCACCATAAAAAATATGGAGGTGGACACTTGGGACATAAAGAGAGGCAAATACAAAGAAGCTATGGCCTTAATAAAAAAAGTCCACGACATGTATGCCTCAAAATCGCCTGAAGATATCTATGGTATTTACACCAATGAATTTTCCAGCACCAAAGAAGGACGGGACCTGGCGGTCATTTCATTTTTTGAAAAATCGGCATGGTTGGGCGAAGATCACGACATTTCAAATAAATATGACGAAATGTATGGAGCCGGAAGTTGGGACCAGTTTTTAAAGGACTGGATGGACGTGACCAATGGCGGCGATACCGAAATTTGGATTTATGTTCCAGAATTAAGTGGAATTAGTGGTGATGTAAAAGTTGCCGATAGAAAATAGCACAAAGAAGTTGAATGTGCGGTGAGGCGATGCCGTGCCGCACATTTTCATTATAAAGTATTCATCTAAAAAAAATAATTATGAAAACTGGCGAAACACAATGGAGCAAGGAAGAGCTGAAAATCTATATTCTAATCCTCTGCGCAAAAGCTGATAAAGTAGAAGCCGAAGAAGAAATAGCACTTATAAAGAACAATACATCGAACGAAATTTTCGATAAAATGTATCAAGAATTTCAAAATGATGATGAAGATGAAAGTCTTGAAAAAATTCAAGATGTCTTGGAAATGCACCATTATTCTGAACTTGAAATTTGTGAACTTAAAAATGAAATTCAGAAAGTATTTGCTGCTGATAGAAAGATACAAATGGCTGAAAGCAACCTGGGAAGGATTTTGGAAAATATTATTTATTGATGCTTCGGATCCGCTCAGCAACCAAGTTTTTAAACTGAAATTAAAAGACCAATGCAATGAAAACAAAAATATTTAAGCTTTTAATTTTTCTTTTATGGGTGTATTTACTATTCATGCTCAAAACCCAGAACCGCACGGAAGTGACGAATCTGCAATTACAGGAATGGTTTCTTCGGAAATAAAAATTAATGAAAACTTTGATAAAATGGACAGGCCGAATGAAAGAATCACTATAAAAAAAGTCTGGACACAGGATGAAGAAAACCTAAAATAAACTATCAATGCATTATTGTTTAATGCTGGAAATTATAACATAACAAAATTGGATGCAATGGTTTCCGACAATGCTATGCTTGGCATAAGCAGACTAAAAGATGAAACTTGGTCTAATTCGGAAATACCCATAAATGATTTCTTTGAAAGTGTAAAAAAGAGAGAACGTAGACCCTACATCGAGGTACCAAAAAGCTATGATATTCTAATTACCGAAGGTCAGGTCGCTTTGGCTAGAGCTGATTGTATTCTTTATAGATGGGGAATTCCTGAAAGAAGAGAAATAAATCATTTTACTTTCATCAAAGACAATGGGAAATGGAAAATACTCAATATATCTTGGACAGTAGTAGATATTCCAAAAAATAAAAAGACCTATGATTTAGAAGTTTTCGCTCGTGGCTATGCACAATCTTGGAGCAGTCAAAGACCAAATTTTGTGGCTTCGTTTTATACTGAAAATGGCTCATTAAACATAAACTAAAGCACTCCCGCTGTGGGAAGAAATGCCATTACTCAAAGTGCAAAAGCATTTATGGATGCCTTTCCCGATGATATGATTGTTGCTTTTGACAGATTAGTAAAAACCAAAAAAGGCACTGAGTTTCATTGGACATTGACTGGAACCAACACAGGGCAAAACGGCACAAGCAAAAGAGTAAACATTAGCGGTTTTGAGCTGTGGCAACTTGATGAAAACGGTTTAATAAAAGAGTCCAAAGGTAGTTTTGATGCTGAAGAATATAGTAGACAGATTAAATACGGTGTGGAAGACTAAAATTAAACATAACTAAAGATAAATAAATCATGGAAACTACAACAAAACCATCACCAGCATTAATCCTTCAAATAGGCACAGGATTTTGGGCATCAAAAATACTTTTAACTGCTGTACAATTTAAATTATTCACACAGCTTGCAAAACAACCAAATCAATCAGCAAAAGACATCAAATCTTTATTGGGCTTGAAATGTACAGACAGAAATGCTTATGACTTTCTAGATTGTCTGTCAGGATTAGGGTTTCTAAAACGCGAAGGTCTTTTGGAAACTGCTCGTTATTCAAACACAAAGGATACAGCTGTATTTCTAGACAAAGCCAAACCATCTTATATCGGCGGAATTCTGGAAATGCAGAATGAACAAGGCTGGAACGTTTGGGCAAAACTTGATAAAGGCTTAAAAAGTGGATTGATTCAGCATCAGGTTGAAGAAGGTGATGTTTTTGATTTTATATACAAAGACCCAAAAATGTTCAAAAATTTCGTAGATGGAATGACTGGTGTTCAAATGGGCAACTTTATGGCGTTGGCAGAAAAGTTTGACTTTTCAAACTATAAAACTTTAGTAGATGCTGGTGGTTCTGCTGGTGTATTGTCTGTAATGGTCGCCAAACACAATTCACACATGGGTTGTATCACTTTTGATTTACCTGCATTGGAATCTATGGCAGCAGAAACCATAAAAAAATTCAAGATGGAAGATCAGGTAAAAATCGTGAATGGGGACTTTTTTAAAGATGAATTGCCAAAAGCAGACGTCGTGACCATGGGAAATATACTGCACGATTGGAACGAAGAAACCAAAATAAAACTGATGCAAACCGCTTATAACGCCTTGCCAAAAGGAGGCGCATTTATAGCTATTGAGCATGTTATTGATGATGAACGCAAACAAAACGTCTTTGGGATGATGATGAGTCTCAACATGCTCATAGAAACGGGTGATGGCTTTAATTACACCTTTGACGATTTCAACAATTGGGCAAAAAAAGCAGGTTTTTCATCCACTGAATTGATGCCATTAGCAGGACCATCAAGTGCTGCAATTGCTTATAAATAATTAAAATATTTATAAAATGAGGACCACTAAATTATTATCCGCAATTGTTGATTATGATGGCGAAGGCAACATTATTTTCGATTCAAGAAAGCTTCCAGAACCGCTACCAATGCCTTTTACAATGTATAAAGAACCCGAAGCTCCACACGCAGTGGTTAATTTAAGTGACACAAAAACCATTCGATTGATTCGAGTAGAAATGAAACAATAAAAACGCAACCAATAATCTATAACAATATGAAAACAACAAAATTACTTTTAGCTATTGCTTTACTAAGCATTTCAACAACATTTGCCCAAAAAAGCAATATTGAAAAAGACTTGAAAATGTACGAACAGGTTTGGAATGACATCGTCAACAAAGGTCAGATTGACCTTATCAACGATAAAAACTTCGACCCAAATGTTGTTCAGATTAACAATACAGGAAATATTGTAGGCATTCCAGATTTTAAAGCGTACTACCAAAACTTTATCACAGGATTTTCTGATGTTACATTCACTGTTGAAGATGCTTTTGGCCAAGGCAACAAAATTGTAAAGCATTGGAGGTTTCAAGGAAAACATACCGGCGATTTCTTCGGCATTCCCGCAACTGGAAAAACTGTAAATGTTGATGGCGTTACCTTGGTTCTAATGAAAAATGGACGCATTGCCAAAGAGCAGGATTTTATGGACAACGGAGTGCTTATGCAGCAATTGGGATTAGTTAGTGATTCAAACAACGTGAATGTTATTGACGGATTGTATAAAGCTTTTGCCGTTGGAGATATTCCAGCAGCTCTTGGTGCAATGGATGCCAAAATAGTTTGGAACGAAGCCGAAAGCAATTCATTGGCAGATGGCAATCCTTACATAGGACCCGACGCTGTTTTAAACGGTGTATTTGCAAGGTTGGGAGCAGATAATGAATATTTCAAATTGGAAGACATTCAGCTTCACAATATGGATAATAATCAAGTTTTGGCAACGCTTCGGTATGACGCTAAAAACAAAGCAACCGGAAAAGCTTACAATGCACAAGTAGCGCATCTTTGGACATTAAAAGATGGAAAAATTATTGCATTTCAACAATATGTGGATACCAAAAAATTGGCCGAAGCGGAAAACGAATAAAAACGCTTCAAAAAAGTCAGCTGACTTTTTTATTACTTTAATATAGCAAAAGTAAAATATGATAAAACTCTTCCGAAACATTCGCCAAAAGATTTTTTCCTAAACTAGTTTCAGCAACTATTTTTTTATGAATATAAATTTTAAACCAATAAAGCAAAATCATTCAAATCTTAAAATTTGAATTGTATATGGGGAATAATTAACTAACTAAAACTAAATATAGCATGAAATATCTTTTTCTGATTACAGTAGCCCTATTGCCATTGTCAATTTTTGCCCAGCACGAACATCATAAACCTGACGATTCTTCAGAGGGAAACCATAATCACTTGGCTCACATGATGATGTCTCGGAAAGAAATAATTTATGTGCACAATCTTCCACCGCCAAAGCTTATGAAAGGCGTAGGTAATTCAACATTAAAGATTGAAACTACATCAGAAAAAACACAGGCCTATTTCAATCAAGGTATATCGCTACTGCATGACTTTTGGGATTTTGAAGCCTATCGCGCATTTAAAGAAGCCATTCGCAATGATTCCACTGCGATAATGCCCTATTGGGGATTATTGCAAATGCCTACACCCAACAAAGACAGCATTTTTACATCCAATATGGAAGATGCCGTAAAGCAAATAAAAAAATTGCTGCCAAAAGCCAATGAACACGAAAGACTATATGGCGAGATTGCGCTATTGAAAGATTCATTGAAATATGAAGCCTATCCCGAAATCTCTAAAAGATGGGAACTTATTATCCATAAATTTCCGGACGATGTAGAAGCGAAACTTTTTCTAGCCCTCAATAAAATGAGTGGTTTTGATACGGATATGAAACCGATGGAAGGTCAAATGTACAGTGAGTTTCTATTAAAAGATGTACAACGTGCTGCCCCCAATAGCCACGCCTTTCATCATTATTGGATTCATTTAAAAGAAAATTGCTGCCCCGAAGAAGCACTCGCCAGTGCCGATGCACTCACGGCCCTTGCACCCGATTCTGGCCACATCGTGCACATGCCCGGCCACATTTACAATCGGGTAGGCAATTACAAAAAAGCCCATGATGCTTTTGTAGCGGCGGTAAAAGTAGATTCTACCTATATGAAAAATGAAGGTATAGAGGAAGTCGATAACTGGAATTACATACACAATATAAATTACCTCATCAATAATTGTGTGCACGACGGAAGGCACAAAGAAGCTTTATACTACGCAGAACGACTCAAAAAAATGCCCATTTCCAAAAACCGAAAAGATATCTACGATGGCAGGTTTTTCCGTCAAGGTTTATTGGCTCCCGGAAAGATGGAAATGGCATTTGGTAATTGGGAACAAGCAACCGTAGAGTTTGAACGGATAGTAGATAAAGATTCTGTATTCAGTAATGAAAACATGGAATTCAAAAAAGCACTGACCTTATTTACAAAAGGTATGGCTGCACTTAATAAAAAAGATGTGTCAGCAGCAATAAATGCTTCCAATAGTTTAGATGCATTGTTATGGCGAAATGCCAAACAAATGGATAAGGAGAGCACACTCAATGAAGACTATCAAAACACAGTAAATACGGCAAGTTTGGAATTACAAGGCTGCATCGCGAGTCATCAGGGAAATTATGGGCAGGCAATGACACTCCTTAAAAAAGCACATAAAAACGAACTAGATCTCGGTTATGGCGAACCTCCCTTGTATGCAAGACCAGTTGCCATGAGCATAGCAGCGGCACAGATAAAAGCCGAAAAATATGATGACGCCGTTGACACCTATCAGGAACTTTTAAAAAGATTTCCAAAAAGTGCGTATGTGTATAACGCCTTGCGAATTGTGTATGAACAAAAAGGAGATACTGCCAAAGCAAAAGAATATTCAAAATTGCTATTGACGGCGGCAAAGTATGCCGATGATGGTATTTATGGAAAACTCTGAAGCAAAAAAATTTGTTCGCAAGAAGCTTGAGACAACCTTTAAATGTTTTCAAAAACTATCAACCATTTTAATAGTAAACAAAAAAGGTAAACACTTGTATTCTAAAATTACAAAAGGAAATTAAATTCAAAGCTAAAATCAAATTATGAAAACAATATCTAAAATTCTTATTACAGCATTCCTTTTTTTAGGATTCACCGCAATAAGCCAAACACTACCGCAAGCACTTTCAAAAATCAATACACAAGGTTTTCAGAAATCTGAAGTAATGAATTTAATTGGGGACCTATCAGATGTTTATGGCCCGCGATTAACGGGAACCGATCAATATTTTACCGCAGCCGAATGGGCAAAGAAAACCATGGAAAATTGGGGTGTTGACAAAGTGTATTTCGAAAACTATTGCGACGATTGTATGGGTTGGGAAGTAAAATCATTTAATGTAGAAATGATTGCACCTGCTTATATGAAAATTCAAGCCTATCCGTATGCATGGACGGAAAGCTCAAATGGCTTACAAACAGGCGATTTGATTTGGATTGAAAGCCATGATGATATGGAAAAAGTAAAAAAACAATGGAGCGGAAAATTAAGAGGGAAAACAATTTTGATGGGAGCTGCTCCAAAACAAAACATGTTGTTTGATCCACTTTCAAAACAATTTACGAAAGACCAAATTGAAGAAGCTGAAAAATCTATAACACCTTTGGTAGAGAACCCTTTAGGGTCATCTGCAGGAAATCTAGATTTAGTCAAAGACTTTGATTTTCTTTTCGAAAAATTTGCACAAAAAGACGATGCATTTTTTGAATTTTTAAAAGAAGAAGATGCAATAAGTGCTTTAGGAACAACACCTTTTTTCCCGGGTATTATCCACCCTGGTGGCACTTATAATTATAAAAAAAATGATGATAAACCAATCCCCTATTTCGCCATTTCTCCAGAGAATTTTGGAAAGTTAAGTCGATTAATAAATAAAAAAATCAATCCAAAAATTAGATTCCATTTAGATTCTGAATTGTATTTAAACCCTGAAAACAATGTCAATATCATAGGGGAAATTACAGGTTCCGATCCAAAATTAAAAGATGAAGTGGTGATGATCGGTGCCCATTTTGATTCTTGGCATTCAGCATCTGGCGCAACCGATAATGGCGCAGGTTCAGCAGTAATGATGGAAGTGATGCGCATTATAAAAACTTCGGGCTTAAAACCAAAAAGAACGATTAGAATTGCACTTTGGGGCGGTGAAGAGCAAGGACTAGTAGGTTCAAAAGCGTATGCAGAAAATCATTTTGGAAAAATAAAGGAAACTATTAGAAAAAAAGAGGTTGAAAAGATTTCAGCCTATATTAATATGGACAATGGTGCCGGGCAAATGCGAGGAATTTATTTGCAAGGAAATGAAGCCGTTAGACCAATTTTTCAAGATATGTTAGCTCCGTATGCACATTTAGATGTAAACAATTTAACCATTGAAAACACAAACTTTACAGATCATGATGTTTTCGATTATTTCAAAATTCCCGGATTTCAAATTATTCAAGATCCGTTAAACTATAGCAGCGTAACGCACCACACCAATTTAGATGTTTTAGAATATGTTCCTGAACGAGATATGATGGTTAATGCCACTGTGATTGCAGCACTTGTATATCAAATTGCGCAGTTGGATGAAAGATTGCCGAGGGAAGATTAATGATTTTTGTATTGAAATAATAAAACTCAAAAATGTATTCTTTGAAACATAGGAACCTATGATAAAACTATTCCGAAACATCCGACAAAAAAATTTAGAAGAAGGCAAAACATCGCGCTACGTCAAATACGCCATCGGCGAAATAATCCTTGTGGTTATTGGGATTTTAATTGCGCTTTCAATTAATAATTGGAATCAAAACAGATTAGATTCCTTAGAAAGAAAAGCGTTGATTACAAAACTGCACGTAGAATTTAAAGAGAATAAAAAAGTAATTGATAACAATAGAATAGCTGAAGAGCAAGCTATAAATTCCAGCATAGCATTAATGAATTTAATAGGTCTCCCTGAAGAAGAACTTTTAAAGCATAATCTAGATAGCCTACTCTTTCAATCGTTCCCAGCAAACGAAATAGCTTTTGCCAATAATGCAGTTAATAATATTGTTCAAAATGGACGATCAAATCTTCTTAAGGACGACACCATAAGTACGCTACTTTATCAATGGAACTCTTTGGAAAAAATTCGTAAAATTAGATTTGAAAAACTTGATTCGTGGGTTAATGAACTCTTCTTACCATATTTACTCCCATACATTTCATTTAAAGAAATGGATTCAAATGCAAACCCTCGTTGGGGAGGAAAATCTAAAGTAAAACCCAATTATTATCCATTATTCCAAGACGTAGCATTTGAAAATTTATTGGACAATTCATTATGGTTACACAAAGAAGTTGTTGTGAGGCTTGAAGAAACCGACAAATTGATAGATGAAATAATTAAAGCAACCAAGCCTGAATAATATGATCAAAAATTTTAGAAATATCCGAAGAAATCTCATGGAAACAGGAAAAACAAGCAAGTATTTAAAATACGCAATAGGCGAAATCATCCTCGTGGTTATTGGAATTTTGATTGCTTTAAGCATTAACAATTGGAATGAAACCAAAAAACAAGACAAACAAATACTAAAAGCACTTTCAGAAGTAAGGAATAATTTAATAGGTGATAGTCTTGCCATATCCAATACCCTTAAATTAAAGATTGAAGATATAGAAATTCAAAACCGAGTAATACAATTACTCAATAATGATAAGCCATTGGATAGCACTATTAATAAAGACTTGGGAAGAATAATGATTGCCAGAAAAATTAAATTAATCCCAAATGGATACAGCTTATTAAAACATATAGGTTTAGAAAGAATTGAAGACTTAAACTTGCGAAACAAGCTTATTGAATATTATGAGATTTCAATAAATCTTATTGAAACAGACACAAATGATGATTTATTTGAGTTTGTAAACACATTCCTTCCCTATGTCCGCAGTCATTTTTCCGATTGGCAGTATGAAGAATATGGAATTCCATTAGACTATATTAAACTTAAAAATGATGATTATTTTAAAACATCACTTAAAGTTAATATTGGTAATGAAGAAAGTACAGTTATAATGCTTACTGATGGATTGAAAAATATTAAAATAATTCTTCCTTTAATCAATAATTATATACGAAGTAATGATTAAACTCTTCCGAAATGTCCGTCTAAACCTTCTCGCAGAAGGCAAAACCACCAAATACTTTAAATACGCCATCGGCGAAATCATCCTTGTGGTCATTGGGGTTTTGATTGCATTGCAAATAAAAGATTGATAAATATTTAATATCTTAACAAGCACCAACTTTATGAAAACCGATAATATGAAAACACTTCTCCTGACAGGTATTATTTCACTTTATTCTTTGGCAATTTTCTCCCAAGATTATCAAGAAATTCACAACAAAGCCATATTAGTGGACACCCATAATGATTTCCTTACCCAAACAATGGAGAAGAATTTCGTTTTCGATACTAATTTAAAAGGCAAAACCCACAGCGACCTCAACCGGATGAAAGAAGGTGGCGTAGATGTTCAATTCTTCTCTGTTTGGAGTGATGGCAAACAGGTAAATCCGTATGCTTTCGCCAACCGTCAAATAGATAGTTTAGATGCCGTTATAAAACGAAATCCTAATAAAATCGTGAAAGTCGCCAATTCCATAGAACTTTTAAAAGCAGTAAAAAATCGTAAAATCGCTGCGCTAATTGGCGTGGAAGGTGGCCATCAATTTGAGAACGATTTGGGCAATCTTGAAGCACTTTACAATCGCGGCGTTCGCTACATTACTTTAACTTGGAACAACTCCACCCCTTGGGCAACAAGTGCTTCCGATGAAACCAATCCCGATGGCGCAAAAAATTCCGAAGGCAAAAAAGGGCTTACCTCTTTTGGGAAAGAAGTAGTCCAAAAAATGAACAGTTTGGGGATGTTGGTGGATATTTCGCACGTTGGCGAACAAACGTTTTACGATGTAATTGCAACGACTTCAAAACCTATTATCGCTTCACACAGTTCAGTTTATGCCCTTTGTCCGCATAAGCGAAATTTAATGGACGATCAAATAAAAGCCATTGCCAAAAATGGTGGGGTAATTCAAATAAACTTTAATTCAGGGTTTATAGACCCGACTGTTGATAAACGGGAAAGTGCTTTCCTCGATAAACACAAGGCCGAAATAGATTTACTAATGCAAGCTGGGGTGAATCCGTTTTTCGCACAAGAAAGTATCTACATAAAATATGCAGATGAATCCCAACAACTTCGCGCACCTTTTGAACTGGTAATTCAACATATAGAATATGTTATTAATTTAGTGGGTGTAGATTATGTGGGAATAGGTTCTGATTTTGACGGAATTTTTCTGCCACCAAAACAATTGGATGACGTTACCACTTATCCTTTAATTACAAAAGCTTTGGTTGAAAAAGGCTATAGCGAAAAAGATATTGATAAAATCTTAGGCGGAAATCTGCTTCGGGTTTTAAAAGCAAATGAAACCAACTAACCTAAAACCAACCATAATGAAAAATACAATTTACTTTTTAATCATTTCCGCAGTGTTACTTTTAAGCTGCCAAGAAAAACAACAAACTACAACCGAAGTAGATAGCAAATCCAGTTATATGGATTATTCAAACAGTGATGACCAAATAACAGGCGGTATCAAAATGATTCCGATTACAACGCCAAAAGGCACTTTTAATGTGTGGACAAAACGCGTGGGCAACAACCCAAAAATGAAGGTTTTGTTACTTCACGGCGGTCCCGGTGGTACCCACGAATTTTTTGAGAATTTTGACGGCTACCTTCCAAATGAAGAAATCGAATACATCTATTACGACCAGCTTGACAGTTATTACAGCGATAAGCCAAACGATTCAACCCTTTGGACCACCGAACATTTTGTGGAAGAAGTGGAGCAGGTTCGCAAAGCTTTAAACTTAGATAAAGACAACTTCTACCTTCTGGGCCAATCGTGGGGCGGTATTTTAGCGATGGAATACGCTTTGAAATATCAAGACAATTTGAAGGGTTTAATTATTTCGAATATGATGGCAAGCGCGGCAGAATATCAAAAATATGCCGATGAAGTCTTAGGGCCGCAACTTCCGCCAGAGATTTACAAGGAAATTAAAGAAATGGAAGCCAAAGAAGATTTTGAAAATCCAAGATATTCTGAATTGGTTATGAATCATTATTACACAGAACACATCTTAAGAAAACCTGTAGCCGAATGGCCAGAATTTATAAACCGCGCCTTTTCGCACCTCAATCCAGCAATTTACATTTATATGCAAGGTTACAGCGAATTTGGAATGACGGGGAATGCAACTTTAAAGAATTGGGATGTTTCAAAAAGATTAAAAGAAATTAAAACCCCAACCTTAATGATTGGTGGAAAATACGATACTATGGATCCAAAATATATGGAGTGGATGAGTACTGAAGTTCAAAATGGAAGAAGTTTAACCGTCAATGCAGGACACGTTTCGCAATACGATGATCCTGAAGCCTATTTCACTGGACTTGTGAAATTTATAAAAGACGTTAATAACGGCTCATTTTAACTTGAGAATAATTTAATGAAACAACCAGAAGAAGAATTAATCAGAACAGTTGGTGTTTTAGGACTATCCGCCAATATTATGAATATCATAATTGGCGCGGGTATTTTCGCCTTACCTGCCATTATCGCCGCGAACATGGGTTCATCAAGCATTATTGCTTATGTTATTTGTGGCATTCTGCTTGCCTTAATTATGCTCTGTTTTGCCGAAGCCGGGAGCAAAGTAACCAATACAGGTGGTGCATACACTTATATTGAAACTGCATTTGGTGACTATGCCGGATTTTTGGGTGGAATTTTTTATATGGGCTCTTCCCTTTTGTCTGATGCTGCAGTATCCAATGCCTTGGTAAATGTACTGGCTTCTTCCTATCCTATTTTTGAAAACGAAGGGGTTCGATTAGGGTTTCTGTTCGTCATCTTTTTCGGATTGGCATTTATCAACGTTATTGGGATAAAACAAGGGATTGGCTTGGTAAAGTTCTTCGTAATCGCAAAACTCATTCCTTTACTTTTACTTATACTTTTTGGATGGATAGCTGTATCTGCCGATAATTTATCTATTGAAGCTATGCCCAGTATAGAATTAGTTGGAAAGACATCGCTCATCTTATTTTTTGCTTTTGTTGGCGGAGAAAACGGATTGATTGTAGGTGGTGAAGTCAAAAATCCAAAACGTACTATTCCAAGAGGTATTTTTATAGGAATTACATCTGTGGTTGTTATATATATTTTGATACAAATGGTATCCCAAGGTGTTCTAGGAAACGAGTTGCCAATTTATACTGCCTCACCTCTAGCTGAAACTGCTAAAGTGGTATTTGGACCTATAGGATTCGTTGTATTGATAGTTGGTGCTGCCATTTCAATGTTTGGATTTTTAAGTGGTGAAATCTTGAATGCACCCCGAATTCCATATGCTTTGGCAAGAGATAAAGTAATACCGCTGGCTTTTTTGGCAAAAATCCATACAAAGTTTAAAACGCCATATTTGGCAATCATTACATATGCAACCATTGCTTTCATTATTGCCGCAACAGCAAGTTTTGAACAGTTGGTAGTAATTGCTACCAGCTCAATATTACTTATTTATTTGGGCGTTGTTTTGTCGGTAATCAAATTACGTTACACTCAAAAGTCGAAACCGGATGAGTTTAAAATCCCTGGTGGATTAACGGTTCCAATCATTTCCATCTTTATCATTTTTTATTTTCTATCATCACTAACCTCCAAAGAAATGCTAGGAACAGTCATATTCATTGGGATATTAACGCTTTTGTTTTTTATCAATAAAGTATTTAAAAAAAAGAAATAATGATAAAACTCTTTAGAAACATCCGCCAAAACCTTCTCAACGAAGGTAAAACTTCTAAATATATTAAATATGCCATAGGCGAAATAATCCTTGTAGTTATCGGTATTTTAATTGCCTTGAGCATCAATAATTGGAATGACCAACGCAAACAAAACACCAAAGAAATTGCTTATTTAAAAAATCTACGCGAAGATGTTGCTTCCCAAATAACAACATTTAACCTCAACCTAAAAATTGAAACCATTATTATTAGAGACGTAGATGATATTTTACAACACATTAAATCTAAAGATGGTTTCAAAAACATCGACAGTATTTCTTCAAAAATCAATGATTTAACCATTAGATATACGCTTCGGATAAATAATACAACCTTTCAAGAACTCAACAATACCGGGCAGATCAATATTTTCCGCAACCCAAACCTCAAAAAAGAAATCGTGGCTTTTTATCAAACCAACGAACGTGCTTCCGATAATATTCAAAACAACAACACAAACCTTATTGACAATTTGATGATTCCAGATATTATGGACCTAACTGCTTTCTCGTCTGCTGCCTATTCAGATGAGTTATTAATTTTAGTTTCAGAACTTGGTCTTCAACCTTTCGAAAATGATATGGTTAAAACCACGGCTGAAAACCTGTTGGCAGTACCCGAAAACCAATTGAAAATCATAAACAGAGTAAAATATCGAGGTATTCTTGCCAATTACAGCAGAAAGCGTGTTACTCTTTTAAAAGAAATGGCTTCGCAACTTTTAAATTCGCTGGATGCGGAATTGAAGAAGAAGCAGTAATACAATTGGTAGAAAACCACTATTAAATGAAAATGCTATCTTTAAACCACCGTCTAAATTATTAATCATGAGATTTCTAACTACTTTTTTTATATTGATTCTTATCGTTTCGTGTAAGCAAAATAAACCTGCAAAGGATTTTTTAGGTGTTGTTGACATTTCCGTCAGCGGTAAGAAAAGCGCCCAGCCACATTTTGAAAAAGGATTATTGCTTTTGCATTCCTTTGAATATGAAGATGCTCGTGAGGCATTTCAAAAGGCAAAAACGGAAGACCCAGACATGTCCATGGCTTATTGGGGCCAAGCAATGACCTATAATCACAGTTTATGGCAGGAACAGGATTATGAAGATGCAGTTATTGTTTTGGAGCAGCTTGATAAAATTAACCCTAAGCAAGAAATAACGGAACTTGAAAATGATTTAATTAAAGCAGTCCATATACTTTACCAACCAAAAACAGAGAAAAAGGAGCGAGATATTGCCTACTCAGAGTTTATGGAAAGTTTATATAAAAAATATCCAGCCAATCAAGAAGTTGCCGCATTTTATGCATTGTCATTACTAGGTTCTGTGCCTGAAGGAAGGGACGATATTCTTTACGGGAAAGGAGCAAAAATTGCAAAAGGTATTTTAAAGGAAAACCCTAACCATCCTGGGGCACTTCATTATCTAATACATTCTTATGATGATCCCGAGCACGCTACCCTTGCATTGGATGCCGCAAACGCCTATTCAAAAGTAGCGCCAGATGCCAGCCACGCATTGCATATGCCTTCACACATCTATGTAGCAATGGGTATGTGGGATGATGTAATTTCTTCAAATATTGATTCATACCAAGCAAGTATTAATAGAATGGAGCATAAAGAATTGGACAACGATGCGCGTGGATATCACGCTTTCCATTGGTTGGAAT